>JBDNIL010000511.1:0-36691 GCA_041688355.1 Verrucomicrobiales bacterium
AGCACAGATGAGCACAGATGAGCACAGATGAGCACAGATGAGCACAGATGAGATAGGACTCAAGATTTCCTCACCCCAAAATCCCATTCAAAGTCCCGCTCGGCCGCATCGCGGCCTCGACCAGCTTCTCATCCGGGTGATAATACCCGCCGATCTCGACCGGCTTGCCCTGCACCGCGATGAGCTCTTCGACGATCTTCGCTTCATTCTTCGTCAGCGCTTCCGCGATCGGGATAAACTCGGCCTTCAACTCCACGTCCTCGTTCTGCGCGGCGAGCTCCTGCGCCCAATAGAGGGCGAGGTAGAAGTGACTGCCGCGGTTGTCGATCGTGCCAAGCCGGCGTCCGGGGGAGCGATCGTGCTTGAGGAACTCGCCGGTGGCGGCGTCGAGGGTTTGGGCGAGGAGCTTGGCTTTCGCATTTCCGTAGGTGTCGCCGAGGTGCTCGAGGGAAACGGCGAGGGCGAGGAATTCGCCGAGGCTGTCCCAGCGCAGGTAATTCTCGGCGACGAACTGCTGGACGTGCTTGGGCGCGGAACCGCCGGCTCCAGTTTCGAAGAGGCCGCCGCCGTTCATGAGGGGGACGATGGAGAGCATCTTCGCGCTGGTGCCGAGTTCGAGGATGGGGAAGAGATCGGTGAGGTAGTCGCGGAGGACGTTGCCGCTCACGGAGATGGTGTCCTCGCCTTTGATGAGACGCTCGAGGGTGTAGACCGTCGCCTCGGTCGGGGCCATGATCTTGATCTCGAGTCCGTCGGTGTCGTGGTCGCCGAGGAAGTAGCCGACTTTCTGAATGAGTTCGCGGTCGTGGGCGCGGTCTTCGTCGAGCCAGAAGACGGCGGGACTGCCGGTGGCGCGGGCGCGGGTCACGGCGAGCTTGACCCAGTCGGCGACGGGGGCGTCTTTGGTCTGGCAGGCGCGCCAGATGTCTCCGTTCGAGACCTCGTGTTCGATGAGGACCTTGCCCGAGGCATCGACGACACGGACTTTGCCTTCTCCGGCGATTTCAAAGGTCTTGTCGTGCGAGCCGTAATCTTCGGCCTGCTGGGCCATGAGTCCGACGTTGGGGACGGTGCCCATGGTCGCGACGTCGAAGGCGCCGTGCTCTTTGCAGAAGTTGATCGTCGCGTCGTAGACGCCGGCGTAGCTGCTGTCGGGGATTACAGCGAGGGTGTCCTGCTCTTTGCCGTCCTTATTCCACATGCGGCCCGAGGTGCGGATCATCGCGGGCATGGAGGCGTCGACGATGACATCGCTGGGGGCGTGGAGATTGGTGATGCCGAGGTCCGAGTTGACCATGGCGAGGTCGGGTCCGGCGGCGTAGGTGGCGGCGATGTCGGCCTCGATCTCGGCTTTTTTCGCCTCGGGCAGGGTCGCGAGCTTGGCGGTGAGGTCACCGAATCCGTTGCGGAAATCGACCCCGAGTTCCTCGAAGGTGTCGCCGTGTTTGGCGATGAGGTCTTTGAAATACACCTCGACGGCGTGGCCGAAGATGATGGGGTCAGAGACTTTCATCATCGTCGCCTTGAGGTGGAGCGAAAAGAGGATCCCCTCGGCCTTCGCCGCCGCGACCTGTTCTTCGAGGAAGGCGACGAGGGCGGCCCTGCGCATGACGGTGCCGTCGATGATCTCTCCGGCCTTGAGCGGGGTGGAGGCCTTCAGGGTGGTGGTGGTGCCGTCGGCGGCGATAAACTCGATCTTCACGTCGGTGGCTTCCTCGACGGTGACCGATTTTTCGTTTGAGAAGAAATCACCGCCCGCCATCGTGGCGACGCGGGTTTTTGAATCGGCGGACCAGGCCCCCATGGAGTGCGGATTCTGGCGGGCGTATTCCTTGACCTCCTTGGGCGCACGGCGGTCGGAGTTGCCCTCGCGCAGGACGGGGTTCACGGCGCTGCCCTTGACCTTGTCGTAGCGGGACTTGATGTCCTCGTCCTCCGTCGTGGTGGCCTCGTCGGGGTAGTTCGGCAGGGCAAAACCCCGGGACTGCAGCTCGGCGATGGCGGTCTTGAGCTGCGGGACCGAGGCGCTCACGTTGGGGAGCTTGATGATGTTCGCCTCGGGCGTTTTGGCGAGCTCGCCCAGCTCGGTGAGGGCATCGGAGACACGCTGGTCTTCTTTCAAAAACTCGGGAAACCCACAGAGGATGCGGGCGGCGAGGGAGATGTCACGCGCTTCCACGGCAATGCCGGAAGACTTCGTAAAGGCCTGAATAATAGGCAATAGCGAGTAGGTGGCGAGCGCGGGAGCTTCGTCGGTCTTCGTGTAAAGAATGATGGGAGCGTTGGACATGGTCAGTGGAGCCGTTGGTTCGACATCTCCCGCGAGATCGCGGAGCGTGCCTCATACCCCACGGAGGCGGCAAAATCAAGAATGAGGGCAGAATCTCCCTTTTCATGCCCCGGTTTTCGGCAAAGGTAAGGTCCGCATGGCGAAGCAACCACCCAGCCCTCCCGGAACCCCCATCCCCCCCGTCCTATTCGCGACCGGTGAGTCCCATCGTGCCACTTTTGAATCCCTCTCCGATCTGGAGGTTGGGGTGATGCTCTCGCTGGGCGCCAAAGAGATATATCACTCCCAGACGGCGGCGTTGAAACTGGTCGGCGACTACGGGGTGCGGGCGCCTTCGGGCAATCGACCCACTGGCGAGGAGATCAAAGCGGCGCTCCATCGCCTGAAAGAGCTCCATCAGGTGGTCATGACCGAGGGGCGGGGCTGGGCTGCGGTGAATCGTTTCGCGAATCTCACCTTCGCCTTTGCCGCGAGGTCACCGCGGCACGTCGCGACGGCCCAACGCATCCTCATCGCCGAGTTTTTCCCGGAACGGGACAAGCATTACAACCGTTTTTTCCATATCGCCCGACACGGATTCGACAGCGAAATGAGGGCGCTCTACTACCTCGACCGGCTCGAGGAGCTGGAGCGGCGCTATGCCGAGAACGAGCGCTTCGGCCTGCCGAAACCGAGTCTCCTTTTCCTCACCGAAGCTCTCGATCCGGGGCGCTTTTCGCGCCTCCCTCTGCCGATCCGGCGGGAGGCGGTGGTGGCGACGTTTGAGGAAAGCATCAGCTCACTCCTTCCCTCGATCGAGTTGCTCGGCTACGTCACTGGTGACGAGGACTCGCTCCTCACTGATCCGGATACGGTCCGGGCCGCGGCGGAGGCGCTCATGATGATGGGCCGGCTCGATCTCGCGGGCGAGTTCGCCCGTCTCTTCCGCGAAGAGGAAGGAACCCGGGAGATTCCCGAATGCCTCATCGAGGCGCGCGCGATCGAGGCGGGTCTAGACTTCCTGCGCGGTCGCAACGACGAGGCTATCACCGGCTACGAGGAGAGCCTCGCGATTCGGAAAAAGGCGACCCGCAAACGCAAAGTCTGCCCCGCCGGGATGGGGGGACTTTTTTACATGTTCGCCCTCGCCCGCCGCGGCCGGCCCGAAGACCTCGCCACCGCCACCCAGGTCGGGAGGTGGGGAGGAGAGCTCGATAAGAGCAACTTCGGCATGTATTTCGCCTTTGCCTGCGACCTCATCGCCTGTCTCTCGGGCAATCAGGGGGATCTCGGTCAACTCGTCCTCGCGCGCCACAAGAGCTACTGCGGCAAAGAGATGGAGTCCATCGGGGTACTGATGTTCGTGATCCTGTCGCGGCTCACCCATGCCCCCGCGAAGCTGCTCGCCGAGTGGATCCCGATGCTCGAACACTATAGCGAAGAGGCCGCGAGAGGGCACTACTACGCGCTCGCGTTCGAGTTCATCAGCCTGCGGGATGCTCTCGCCGGTCAGGCGAACGAGGGCACCCGCGAGATCGCCGCCTCGCTCCTCGCCCAAGCGGGCATGGAGGGCTACACGCCCTTTTCCCCGGCCCTCACCCCCAGCGCGCCGTGGGAGCTGGGGCTCATCGCTCTCGAACAGCTCGCCGCGAAACACGGCGGCGGGGCGAAGACTGGTCCCGAGACGGCCCGCTCGGCAGGGGCCCGCAAGGAGGTCGTCTGGATCTTCCTTTGCCACGACCAGGAGGATCTCGACGACGGCCACTGGTCTCTCGAGCCTGTCGAACGCGGCGTCGCCGCCAATGGCAAAACATCGAAAGGCCGCCGCATCGCCCTGAAACGGCTCAAGGAATCGCCCGACGAGCTGCCTCACCTGACCGATCAGGACAAGGCGATCTGCCGCCACATCAAACTCAACCGGGGCGACTACTACCATCGCGAGTCCTACTTTCTCGATTCGCATCGCGCCCTCCTCGAGCTCCCCGGGCACCCTCTCCTCTTCGCCGATGCGGCGGCGACCCGACCGGTCAGTTTCAGGCGAGGGCGCTTTCGCCTCGAGACCCACGATCTCCTCAACGGGAAACTCGAGGTCAGACTCGAGCCCTTCCTCACCAGCAAACACCCCGTCCAGACGGTGCAGGAGAGCCTCACGAGCTACGTCGTCTACGAAGCCAATCCCGCCGTCCGCGGCCTCGCCGGCATCCTCGGAGCGAACTCGGCCATGACGATGCCCGCGGCCGCAAAAGAGCGCTTTTTCCACGCCATCTCGACCTTCGCCGCCGACGTCGATATCGCCGCCGACGGAGACTCTTTTGCCGCCGTGGCCGCCTCGGACCCGGGCCTGAGACAGGTCGAGGCCGATACCACGATACGGCTCCGTCTCCTCCCCGACGGCGAGGGCCTCGCGGTGCGTATGTTAGTGCGACCGATCGAGGCAGGCGATGCGATCTTTGCCCCCGGCGGGGGAAAAGAAATCGTCTTCGGTGTCGTCGCCGACGAGAGACTCCAGACGCGCCGCCCGCTCGCGGTGGAGCGGACCGCCGCCGAGGCGCTCATCGGCGCCTGCCCGGCCCTGCGCGACAGCCGGGGAGAACTCTCGGACCTCTGGGAATGGCGCTTTTCCAATGCCAACGACTGCCTCGCCCTCCTCCGCGACCTGCATCCGCTGCGCGAGCAGGGCATCGTCCTCGAATGGCCGAAGGAGGAACCCTACCGCCTCTCGGGCGTCGCCTCGGTCACCAACACGAAACTCTCCCTCGGCACCGCCGGGGACTGGCTCACCGCCTCGGGCGAAGTGACGATCAATGATCACCTCGTCCTGACAATGCGACAACTCCTCGACCTCGTCGCGAGCATGCCGCGCGGGTCCGAGTTCGTCGAACTCGGGGACGGACAGTTCCTCGCGCTGGAGTCGGAGTTCCGTCATTATCTGGAAGACATGCAGTCGCTCGCCCAACCTGGCAAAGGCGACCTCGTGAAGCTGCCCCCGCTCGCTGCGCTCGCCCTCGAGGACTTTGTCGAAAAGACCGGCACCTCTGTCCGCAGCAAGACGTGGCGGGAATGGATCGAGCGATTCCGTCTCGCCAAAGATCATGACCCCGAGGTGCCCGCGACGCTCCAGGCCGAGCTGCGATCCTACCAGATCGAAGGCTACCGCTGGCTGAGCCGCCTCGCCATGAGCGGGGCCGGAGCCTGCCTCGCCGATGACATGGGCCTCGGCAAGACGGTCCAGGCCCTCGCTCTCCTCCTCGAGCGCGCCCCGGGCGGACCGGCCCTCGTCGTCGCCCCCACCTCGGTCGCGGCGAACTGGCTCGAAGAGGCCCTCAAATTCGCCCCGACCCTGCGGGCCTCGATTTTCGGAAGCGGCGATCGCCAGGTCCAGCTCGCCGCAGCCGGTCCCTACGATCTCATCATCTGCACCTACGGACTCCTCCAGCGCGAAGACGAGGCGCTCGCCGCGATCCAGTGGCACACCGTCATCCTCGACGAAGCCCAGGCGATCAAGAACAGCGCGACGAACCGCTCCCGCGCCGCGCGCAATCTCCAGGCCGACTTCCGCCTCGTCACGACCGGCACGCCGGTGGAAAATCGCCTCTCGGAACTGCACACCCTTTTCCGCTTCATCCTCCCCGGCTACCTCGGATCGTGGGACCATTTCCGGAAAAACTTCGCCGACCCGATCGAGCGCGACCGCGACCCCGTCGTGCGTGACCGGCTGCGGCGGCTCATTCACCCCTTCCTGCTGCGGCGGCTCAAGTCGGGCGTGCTCCGCGACCTGCCCTCGCGCACCGAGATCAATCTCTCAATCGAACTCAGCGAACCCGAGGCCGCCTTTTACGAAGCGCTCCGAAGCCGCGCCGTCGAGCAACTCACGAAGACCGGCGCCGCCGCCAAAAAAGAGAAGGAAGACCCCGGGAAAAAGGCTTTCCAGATCCTCGCCGAGCTCACCCGTCTGCGCCGCGCCTGCTGCCACCCCGCCCTCGTCGATCCCAAAGTGGGCGCGACGATCAGCAGCGCCAAACTCGCGGCTTTCTCCGAGACCGTCGACGAGATCCTCGCCGGACGCCACCAGGTCCTCGTCTTCAGCCAGTTCGTCGATCACCTCGCCCTCATCCGTGCCGAACTCGACAGCAAGGGCATCGCCTACCAGTACCTCGACGGATCGACCACGACGAAAAAACGCAAGGAGGCGGTCGATGCGTTCCAGCGGGGCGAGGGGGACGTGTTCCTGATTTCGCTGAAAGCGGGCGGCTTCGGGCTCAATCTCACCGCCGCCGACTACGTCATCCACATGGATCCGTGGTGGAATCCCGCGACCGAAGACCAGGCCTCGGACCGCGCCCACCGCATCGGCCAGACCCGTCCCGTGACGATCTATCGCTTCATCACCAAAGGCACGATCGAGGAAAAGATCGTCTCCCTCCACCACCAGAAACGCGAACTCGCCGAGTCCCTCCTCTCCGGTAGCGACGATGCCAAGGTCAGGCTATCGCCGGAGGATTTGCTGGATTTGATTCGGGGGTAGAGACACAGGGCGAAGGCTGAGATCTGCGGCGATCCGAGGGCGCGGTTTGCGCGTGAATTTTTTCACAGAAATTCATCCCTTCCGCCAAAGTTGGTATTACTTTTGCTAAGAAAGTTAATACCGACCATGTCCGAATCCGATCCCATCAAAAGCGAAGGCGTGAAGCGAATCAGCGTTTCGCTGCCTCCGGCAGTCTTCAACGAGCTCGACCGGCTCGTCGCGACGCGGGGATTCGAAAACCGCTCGCAGGCGATCTCGGAGATGATCCACCAGAGCCTCACCGAGCATTACCAGGACCAGGGCGACAGGCTCATGGCGGGGACGATCACCCTTTTCTACGACGAGTCGAAGCCGGGACTCCTCCAGGCCCTCGCGGAGATCCAGCGGGCCCATATTGACGAAGTCATCAGTTCGCAGCACGTCCTCCTCGAGGACGACCACACCATGCAGGTCATCCTCGTGCAGGGGCCGGCGACGCGTCTGAAGCTCATCGCAGACGAACTCATCACCTGCAAAGGCGTCCGTTCGGGCAAACTCACGATCTCGTCGGCGATCCTCCCGCCCATCCACGGACGGGAGCCCAGAGAATCATGAAGATCCTCTACGAAAAAACTCTCACCGGCGGCGGCATGTGGTCGCAGACGATAGGCCGTGGCAAGGTGCTGCGCCTCACAGACCTGGAAGGCGGGGCGAATCTCAGCACTCTCCTCTACAACGCCGCCGAACCGATCGAGCGCTACAACATGCCCGACACTCTCAAGGGCCAGCACACCTTCCAGCTCACCGCCGGGCATTGTCTGCACTCGGACATGGGGCGGCTCTTCTGCTCTCTCATCCACGACACTGCCGGCTGGCACGACACCGTCTGCGGCTGCACTGATGCGGCTCTCGTCGCGGAAAAATACGGGACGAGCACTTACCAGGAAGCCCGCAACGACTTCTACCGAAACGCCCGCGAGAACTTTCTCATCGAACTCGCCAAACATGGATTGGGAAAACGCGACATCGTCCCGAATCTGAATCTCTTTTCCAAAGTCGTCGCCGATGAAGCCGGAAAACTGTCCTACGTCCCCGGCGCATCCCCCGCCGGTGCGGTCCTCGAGCTGCGCTTCGAGATGGACACCCTCGTCGTCCTCACCGCCTGCCAGCATCCCCTCGATCCCGCGATGATCTACGCGCCCAAGCCCGTGCAACTGAGCGTCTACGCCGCCCCGCCCATCACCCCCGACGACACCTGCCTCCATTCCTGCCCCGAGAACGAGCGAGCCTATCAGAACACAAGCGACTACTACGCGCTGCGCTCGTGAAAGCCACGAGCCACGAGCCAGCAGAAACCTGAAACCTGAAACTTAAAACCTGAAACCTGAAACCATTCCCGCGAATGATCACCGAATCCACCCTCGACCCGGCCGCCGCCGTCTACCGCAAGGTCATCGCGGCGGGGGAACACTGGGTCCATCTTGTCAAAGCGGGACAGCATTTCCGCATCCTCGATCTCGAGGGAAATCAGGCCGCCGATACGCTCTTCTACAACGCGCACGAACCCGAGGACCGCTACGCCGCCGATGTCACGATCCGGCGGCAGGGCGGACTCTATCTCACCACCGGCACCGTCCTGAGATCCACCGGGGGAACCGCCCTGCTCACGATCGTCGCCGACACCTGTGGACGTCACGACACCCTCGGCGGGGCATGCTCGCGCGAGTCGAACACGATGCGCTACGCCCTCGAAAAGGAACCCATGCACGCCTGCCGCGACATCTTTCTCTGCGGCATCCACGAGTGGGGCCACGGCCTCGGGAAACGCGACATCACCAACAACATCAATTTCTTCATGAACGTTCCCGTCACCCCCGAGGGAAAACTCACCTTCGCCGACGGCATCTCCGCGCCGGGCCGCTATGTCGAGATGCGTGCCGAGTGCGACGTCATCGCCCTGATCTCGAACTGTCCCCAGCTCAACAACCCCTGCAACGCCTACAACCCGACTCCCGTCGAAGTCTTCCTCTGGGACTGAAATCTATTTCCTGACATGCTCACCAAAGTGCTCATTTCCAATCGCGGCGAGATCGCCTGCCGCATCATCCGAACGCTGAAAAAGCTCGGCATCTCCTCCGTCGCGGTCTACTCGGAGGCCGACCGCGATGCTCCGCACGTCAGCATGGCGGACGAGGCCTTTCTCCTCGGACCGGCTCCGGTCGCAGCGTCGTATCTCAACACCGCCCGGATTTTCGAAGTCGCGGCGCTCACCGGCTGCGACGGGCTCCATCCGGGCTACGGGCTGCTCTCTGAGAACGCCGACTTCGCCGAGGCCTGCGAAGCGCGCGGGATCGCCTGGATCGGACCGACGCCGGAGCAACTGCGCCGCTTCGGCCTGAAGCACACTGCCAGGGCCATCGCCAAAGAGACCGGTGTCCCTCTCCTCGAGGGCACGCCCCTGCTCGCGAATGCGGAGGAAGCGGTCGCTGCAGCCGGGACCATCGGATTCCCCGTCATGCTCAAAAGCACCGCCGGCGGCGGCGGCATCGGCATGGAGGTCTGCCGCGACGGAACCGGGTTGGTCGAAGCATTCAACAGGGTTGCCTGGGCGAGTCAGGCGAACTTCGGCGACTCGGGGATCTTCCTCGAAAAATTCATCGAACGGGCGCGCCACGTTGAGGTGCAACTCTTCGGCGACGGAGAGGGCATGGTCGTCGCGTTAGGGACGCGTGACTGCTCGGCGCAGCGCCGCAATCAGAAGATCATCGAAGAGACTCCCGCCCCCGGCTTTTCACGCGATGAGGCACCTGGCCTTTTCGAGGGGGCCGCGAGGATGGCGGCCTCGCTCAACTATCGTTCCGCAGGCACCGCCGAGTACCTCGTCGATGCGACGACGGGGGACTATTATTTCCTCGAGATCAACACCCGTCTGCAGGTCGAGCACGGCATCACCGAGGCGGTCACCGGCGTCGATCTCGTCGAGTGGATGGTGAAACTCGCGGGAGGTGATCCCATCGATTACACCTTCCACGAGTCGGGCCACGCCATGGAGGTCCGCCTCTGTGCCGAAGATCCCGGCAAGGACTTCCAGCCCTCGTCCGGCCTGCTAACCGAAGTCATCTTTCCTGAAAACGTGCGCTGCGATCACTGGATCTCGAGCGGCAGCGAAGTCCCGGCGAACTACGACTCTCTCATTGCCAAGCTCATCGTGCAGGCCCCGACCCGGGAGGAGACATTGCAAAAAATGTCGGTCGCTCTCGAGGGAACCTCCATCGCCGGGATCGAGACAAATCTGGAATACCTGCGCCAGGTCATCTCCTCAGACATCTTTTCCCGTCCCGGCGCGATCAGCACGGGCAGCCTCGCCACTTTCACCTACGCCGCGCCGACCATCGACGTGCTCGCCTCGGGCACGCAGACGACGGTGCAGGACTATCCCGGTCGCGTCGGCTACTGGGAGGTCGGGATCCCGCCGTCCGGCCCGATGGATCATCTCTCCTTCCGCCTCGCTAATCGTCTCGTCGGCAATCCAGAGGGCACCGCCGGCCTCGAGATCACCGTCTCGGGCCCGACTTTGAAGTTCAATCGCGCCACCGGGATCGCCCTGACAGGTGCACCATTGCCAGCCACGCTCAACGGAGAGATCATCGCCCACGGCGTCCCCGTCACGATCAGCGCCGGAGACATTCTCAAGATCGGATCGGGCGGCTCCCATCCCGGGGTACGGGCCTATCTCGCGGTAAAGGGCGGCCTCGATGTGCCGGACTATCTCGGGAGTAAATCGACCTTCACCCTCGGCCAGTTCGGCGGTCACGGGGGGCGTGCTCTCCGCACCGGCGATGTCCTCCATCTCGCTGAGGCACCTTCGGGTCCTTCACAATCCGCCCCGGCAGGGCTGCTGCCCTTGCTCGGACGGCACTGGGATATCGCCGTGCTCTACGGTCCGCACGGGGCACCCGAGTTCTTCACCGTGGACGATATCGTGATGCTCTTCACGAGCGACTGGAAAGTCCACTACAACTCAGCCCGCACGGGGGTGCGTCTCATCGGACCCAAGCCGACCTGGGCGCGCGAGGACGGAGGCGAGGCAGGGCTGCATCCCTCGAACATCCACGATAATGCCTACGCCGTCGGCACGATCGACTTCACCGGCGACATGCCCGTGATCCTCGGTCCCGACGGCCCCAGCCTCGGGGGATTCGTCTGCCCCGCCACGATCATCGAGGCCGACCTCTGGAAGATCGGTCAGGTCGACTCGGGGGACACGGTGCGCTTCTTCCCCGTTTCGGAAAAAGAGGCCCGACTTTTACGCGAATGTCAGGATGAGCTCGTCGCGACCTTGGCTCTCCCTGCCGATTCGCACGAACCTGTCATCGAACCCATCCCGAGGACCTCCGCGATCATCGAGGAACTCCCCGGAGTGACGATTCGTGCGAGCGGCGAGAGTTTTCTCCTCGTCGAGTATGGCCCGATGAAGCTGGATCTGAATCTGCGTTTCAAAGCCCACGTCGTGTATCAGTGGTTCAAAGACCGCGCCGTTGAGGGCATCCTCGATCTCACTCCGGGGATACGCTCGCTCCAGATCCACTTCGACAGCCGCCGCCTGCAGCGCGAGGACGTCCTCGCTCTCGTCCGCGAAGCCGAGGGCGCCATCACCGATCTCGAGTCCATCGAAGTGCCTGCCCGCATCGTGCATCTCCCGCTCTCGTGGGACGACCCGAGCACGCAGGAGGCGATTCAGAAATACATGCAGTCGGTCAATCCCGAGGCGCCCTGGTGTCCGGGCAACATTGAATTCATCCGCCGCATCAACGGGCTCGAGTCCATCGAGCAGGTCAAAGAGATCGTCTACTCCGCCGCCTACTGCGTCATGGGACTCGGCGATGTCTATCTCGGCGCACCCGTCGCCACACCGCTCGATCCGCGGCACCGTCTCGTCACCACCAAATACAATCCCGCCCGCACCTGGACGCCCGAGAATGCCGTCGGCATCGGCGGGGCCTACCTCTGCATCTACGGGATGGAGGGGCCGGGCGGCTATCAGTTCGTCGGACGCACCGTGCAGATGTGGAATCGCTTTCATGTCACCGAGTCCTTCACGAAAGAGGAGCCGTGGCTGCTGCGCTTCTTTGACCAGATCCGCTTCTACGAAGTCTCCACCGAAGAGCTGCACCAGCTCCGCGCCGATTTCCTGATCGGCCGGTGGAATCCGCTCATCGAGGAGACGAGCTTTTCGCTGCGCGACTACAACCGTTTTCTCGAGGAAGAGGCCGGCTCGATCGACGCCTTCAAAGAGTCCCAGCAGCGCGCCTTCCAGGCCGAGCGGACGCGTTGGGAGGAAGCGGGCATTTTCAAAAAAGTCATCGAGACCGCCGAAGAAGTCATCACCGTGATCGAGAGCATCGTCCCCGAAGGCTGCGAACCGGTCGAGGCCGCTGTCGCCGGCAATGTCTGGAAAGTCCTCGTCGAACCCGGAGCCACCGTCACCGCCGACCAGCCCGTCCTCATCCTCGAAGCGATGAAAATGGAGATTGCGATCTTCGCCCCCGGCGAAGGGATCGTCGCCGAGGTCTTCGTGATGGAAGGCAGTTCCGTGAAGCCCGGGCAGGCGCTGATGGCGTTGCGGTTGGCGAATCACTGAACTGGGATTTGTTGAAACAACAGACTCGGGACTGGCTTCGTTTCCAACCCCACTTCAGTTGTGATCCACGACATCGCGAGGAGTGGCGGTGAGACCGGGCTTGATGGTGTGGAAGTAGTTCAGCACCTCGCCGTAAGAGTTGTTGATGGACCGGTGACTTTCATCGATGACGATGAGGTCGAAGAAATGCGGCGAGAGTGGATCCTGAATGTTGTGGCAGTATTGTTTGGCCTGCTCGCGGCCAAGCTCGGCGTTGGTGGAGGATTTCTTGGCTTCGACGACGGCGAGGGGTTTGCCGTTCTTGCCGAGGAGGGCGTAGTCGCTGAATTCGCTTGAGCCATAGATGGCGGTCTCTTCGCGGACGACGTTGCCATTGAAAGGGGGAAACGAAAAGCTCTTCAGCAACCTGTGTTTTATCAGAAACGTCCTCGCCTGCCGCCTTTAGGCGCAGGTCGACGATGCTTTTTCGAGTTTCGGATTCGTTGGTTAATGGCGAATACTTCGAGGTTTGACGAGCGGGCCGATATCAGTCAGATTTACCGGGATCTCACCCTCCCCCCCTCACCACCCCCGCGCCAGCGCACTCTTCAGCTTCGCCCGGAACCATGCGAGATCCTCGGGATCGGTGGCATCGAGGTAGGTCGAGTGCGGGGTCAGGGTGCGGCGCTTTTCGTCGGTCTCCGAGGCGATGACCCAGGAGCGGCGTTCGGCTGCGAAGGGATGGGCGGGCGGGGTCTTGACGTAGGCGGTGAAGCGTCGCGCGAGTCCGGCATGGGCGAGGCGCTCGTGCAGTTCGTCAAAGCGATCGATCTCGGCCATGGGGTCTTCGAGGTAATGGAATCCGACGATGCGTTTGCCGGGGTTGCGACGGAGGACGGCGACGATGTCGGTCCATTTCTCGTCGGTGAGGGTGAGGGAGCGTTTTTTCTCGGGCGGGTGAGGAAGACGCAGGAGGATTTGGGACATTCTTTTCGCCGGCACGGCGGGCTGTCCCATCACCGCAAGACGCACGCAGGACTCTTCGAGGAGGGCGAGGGGAAAGGAACCGGTGAGACTGTTCCCGATGACGGCGAGGGAGCGTCCGCCCTCGCGGGCGGAGACGGTACGGGCGAGATGGGCTATGTCGCTGACGATCGTGCCGGCCGATTCGGTGGAGACGGGATTCCAGATCCCGGTGCTGCGGATCACTTTGATGGAGGCGAAACCCTTGTCGTACCCGTAGGCGGGCGTTCTCCCGATGGGGTCGCCGTAGAGACTCGGGAGGTAGGCGCGGTAGCCCCAGTCTTCGAGGACGAGGGCAAAATTCAGGAGGTCGGGGCTGAGTCCGTTGATCGCGTGGAGCAAGAGGATGGGGCGTCCGGCCGAGCGGGTGCGCCAGACAGGGTAGCTGCGCGAGGTGCCGGGAACGGAGATCTCGAATGTAACAAAACGCGACTCGGTGGGCAGAGAGGACTCCGCCGCAGCGGGGCGGGCGGGGTTGCCGACGGTGGAGCATCCTGACAGGAGCGCCAAGGCCAGAACGGGGATCAGGAGACTGACGATGCCTTTCCTCAGGGGCTGCGCCCGGTTCATTTCTGCCATCGCTTATTGATTCAGTGTTCTTGAATAAAAGGCAACCTTCTATTTTTAGAAATTATCATTAGAATGAAATCTGAAAGCAGTGAACTTGGCTGAAGTCTGCTCATGGAAACCCGATCCGATACTCCGAAGGCCGCTCCGCGCCTGAAGCTGACGCTGCGTCCCAGCGCTGAATCCATCGTGCGGAGCGGGCATCCGTGGGTCTACTCGGACAGCATCCGCAGTCAGAACCGGGAAGGCGAGGCGGGGGAATTGGCGGTGATCTATGATCGGAACAATCAGTTTCTCGCGATGGGCTTTTATGATCCGGCTTCGCCGCTGCGGGTGCGGATCCTCCAGGTCGGCAAGCCCGTCACGCTGGACGAGTCGTGGTGGCGGACTCGCCTCGATGAGACGCTGGCTCGGCGCGAGGGTGTCGCGGATGAGGAAACGAACGGGCTCCGGCTCATCAATGGCGAGAGCGACGGCTGGCCCGGACTGGTCGTGGATCGCTACGCGGGGACTCTGGTGATGAAACTCTATACGCCAGCGTGGTTGCCACGGCTCGCGATGTTGCAGGGCCTGCTCGCCGCGGCGACAGTGCCCGAGCGCATCGTGCTGCGGCTCAGCCGCAACCTCGAGGCAAAGGCGGCGGAGGCCGGGGTCAGTGACGGACAGATTCTCCACGGTTCGCCTCTCGACGGCGTGGTGACTTTTCTGGAGTCGGGCCTGCGTTTCGAGTCCGACGTCCTGCGGGGGCAAAAGACGGGCTTTTTCCTGGATCAGCGCGAGAACCGGCGGCGCGTCGAGACGCTGGCGCGGGGGGCGGAGGTGTTAAATGCCTTCAGCTTTACGGGCGGGTTTTCGCTCTATGCGGCGCGGGGCGGGGCGAAGTCGGTGACCGATCTCGATATCAGTGCCCACGCGATCGACGCGGCGGGCCGGAATTTTGCCCTCAATCGCGACGACCCCGGAGTGGCGGCGTGCGAGCACCTCACGATACAGGCCGATGCCTTTGCCTGGCTGGAAAATGCGCGCGATGCCCGCTACGATCTCGTGGTGATCGATCCTCCTTCCCTCGCGAAACGCGAGAGCGAACGTCAGGGGGCGATCCAGGCCTACGGGCGGCTCAATGGTCACGCGGTGCGGCTCCTGCGTCCCGGCGGTGTGCTGGTGGCGGCCTCGTGCTCGGGACATGTCAGTGCGGACGAATTTTTCGGGGTGGTGCGGTCGGCGGTGCGGCGCTCGGGTCGGGCTTTTGAAGAACTCGGGACGAGCTTCCACGCGCCGGATCATCATGCGTCTTTCCCCGAGGCGCAGTATCTGAAATGCCTCACGCTCCGGATCGAGTGATCCTTTTCAGAATCGCATCAGGAGCGAGAGCAGGCCGAGAAGGATGACGGCAAAGAAGGCGGTGATGCCGATGGGGAAGGCCCCGTGCTTGGCCCGGCGGAAGACGGAATGGCGGGCGGCGTCGGTTTCCTCGGGAGTGAGTCGCTGGATCGCCCAGAGCGGGGTCATGACAAAGCAGGCGAGGCGCGGACCTCCTGACTCAAAGAAGTTCGTGACGCCGGGGACGAACCTTCCGAGGAAGCCGCGTGCGACGGCGGCATTGATCGCATTGAGACTTTTGTCCGCGAGGCGGTAAATGAACGGGCCGCCTTTGCGATAGAGCCAGTCCGCATCGAGATTGGTGGCGCGGATCTCGGCGGGATACCATCCCGCCCGCAGCATCAGGACGAAGGCGAGCCCGCAGGAGAGCAGGAAGAGAATCTGATCGGTGACATGGCCGACGGTGTAGGGCTCGTAGCTGACCGAGAGATCGGGCAGCATGGGATAGAGGAGCTGATGCGGGAGTGTTCCCACGAGGAGGCTCACGACGGCGATCGTGCCCATGGCGAGGAGCTGATTGAGGGGCGCCTCTTCGCAGCGGAGTCCCGAGTCGCGGCCGAAGAAGGCGAAGTAGGGCACCTTGATCCCGGCGAGGAGGAAGACTCCGGCGGCGCCAAAGAGGAGCGCGAGAAAGACGATCCCATATTCACCCGAGGCCGTGGCGGAGATGATCATCGACTTCCCGACGAAGCCGGCGAATAGTGGGGCGGAGATGCTGAGCGCGCCGATGCAGCAGAAGAGGCAGGTCACCGGCATGGAACGGACGAGCCCACCGAGCTCGGTCGCCTTTGACTTTCCGGTGCGGTAGAGGACCGAGCCGATCGCCATTAAAAGGAGTGCTTTGTAGAGCACGTGGCAGTAGGCGTGGGCGGCGGTGCCGTTGAGCGCGAGAGGCGTGCCGAGTCCGATCCCGACGACCATGAAGCCCACCTGATTGATGAGGCAGTAGGCGAGGACGCGGCGGAGATCATTCTCGATGGCCGCGTAGAAGAGAGGCAGTATCGCCATGGCGACACCGATCCAGAGGAGGACGGGCTCGCCGGGGAAAGTGCGGGCGAGGACGTAGACGGCCGTCTTAGTCGTGAAGGTCGCCATGAAGATGAGCCCGCCGACGGAGGCTTCGGGGTAGGTGTCGGTGAGCCAGGCCCCGACGATGGGCCAGGCGCAGTTGATCCCGAAGCCGAGGAACATGAGCCAGGGACCGACTCCGCTGAGCTCGATCTTGTCGAAGGCGGTGCTGCCGCCGGCGGCGAGGTGGAGGACGAGACCGGCGAGGAGAACGACGCCGCCAAAGACGTGGACGAGGAGGTAACGTTTCGCGGCGCGGCCCGAGGACGGCGTTCGCCGTGCGAGAAGGCAGAGGACAGCCCCGAGGGTGAGCATTTCCCAGAAAAAGAAGAGGGTGATGAGGTCGCCGGCCATGACTGCGCCCATCGCGCTGCCGGCGTAGAGGAGCCCGGCGGAGAGGTCGAGGGCGACATTGTCCCGCAGGATGTAGAGGATCCCGACGAAGGAGACGACGGTGAAGATGTGGGTAAAGATGAGGCTCCAGCCGTCGGCGCGTCCGAGGATGAGTTCGAACTCGAGGAGGTCGACTTTCCAATGGACACCTTTGTCGATCAGGTAAAAATTCACGAAGCCGATCACCGGAATGGCGAGGGCGAAAACCTGACGGAACCGCCCCCGGAGAAAGGGGACGATGAGGGCTCCGAGCAGGTAGATGAGGAAGGGCGGGGCGGCTTCAGGCATCGGATTTTCCTCCCGGTTCGGATGAAGATTTCTCGTAGTAGTCCTCGTCGCGCTTCACGAGCGGACGGACGACGAAGCGTGAGATCGTGACGAGGAGGATGCAGGCGGCAAAGGCGCCGATGCCGTAGAAGCCGGGCCACTGCTCCCACTTCAGGTAGGGGTGTTTGTCGAATCCGGTGAGGCGAAAAACGAGGTCGAGGAGCAGAAAAAAACCGCAGGCAGCGACGAGCAGCTTGAAATACTTTCGCGGCGCGGGAGGCGCGGATTTCCCGCCGGGGCTTGGCTTAGGGCTGGGCATGGGAGGATGTGGTTCCGGTCTTGTCTCCGTGGGCTTTTTTCACTTTGCCGGGCGAGGAGACGAGGATGAGGGCGAGGTAGGCGATCGTGACGGCGGCGACGATGAGAAAGAGTTTCCGGTAGCCCGGGACGGGCTCGTGCCGGAGATCCTGAATGACGGGTTCTGTTCTGTTAGCTGCCATGGTAGGAAGTCGCGCGGGGCGATTATTTTTTCCCCACCATCAGGTCGGTGAGTTCGAGGAGGGTGCCGGGAAAAAAGAAGAGCAGGACCGAGCCGATCGCGGTGACCGCGAGCGGGATGACGCAGGCGAGGGGCGCTTCGCGGATGCCGGTGGTTGCTTCGCCCTCGGGAGTGGGTTTGAAAAAGGCGCGGTAGACGATGGGGAAGAAGTAGGCGCCGTTCAGGACACTGCTGACGAGGAAGACGCAGAGCAGGGCGATCTGCCCGGCCTCGGCGGCACCCCAGACAAGGTAGAATTTGCTGAGGAGGCCTCCGGTGGGCGGCAGTCCGGTCACGCTAATCGCGCCGATGGCGAAGGCGGCGAAAGTCACCGGCATGCGGCGGCCGAGTCCGTCGAGCTGGCTCACGTATTTTTTGCCGCAGGCGACGAAGATGGCTCCGGCGCAGAAGAAGAGGGTGATCTTGCCGAAGGCGTGCATCGCGATATGCATCATGCTGCCGGCGACGGCGTGCTCGCTGAGGAGGGCGACCCCGAGGATGATGTAGGAGAGCTGGCCGATCGTCGAAAAGGCGAGGCGGCGTTTCAGATTGTCCTGCGAGAGGGCGATGAGGGAGGAGGTGATGACGGTGAAGGCGGCGATCCAGCAGAGCACGAGATTGATCCCGAGTCGCCCTAACAGATCAATACCGAAGACCCCGGTGACGACGCGGATGATGCAGAAAACGCCCACTTTCACGACGGCGACGGCATGGAGGAGCGCCGAGACGGGCGTCGGCGCGACCATGGCCCCGGGGAGCCACGAGTGGAAGGGCATCATGCCCGCTTTGGAGAATCCGAAGGCGAAACCGAGCAGCAGGAAGAGACCCGGCCAATAGCCGAGGTCGCTCTCGGCGAGGATGGCGGCTCCGCCGAAGGAGAGATCGCCGCCGGACTTCACGTAGGTGAAAATGAGCGCGGGGAGGGCGAAGCCGATCGAGGTGCCGAGCAGATAGGAGAGGTAGGTGCGACCGCCGCTGCGGGCCTCTTTGTCCTGGTGATGCGTCACGAGCGGCCAGGTCGCTAGGGAGAGCATCTCGTAAAAGAGGTAGAGAGTGAGGAGATTCCCGGCAAAGGCGACACCGAGAGTGGCGCAGAGGGAGATCGCGAAAAAGACGAAGAAGCGGGTCTGGGCGTGCTCTTTGAGCCCCCGCATGTAGCCCACCGAGTAGAGCGAGGTCGCGATCCAGAGCGAGGAGGCGACGAGGGCGAAGATCATGCCGAGGCCGTCGACGCGGAAGGCGATGGGGACGTTGATCCCGGCGAAGCCGTTCACGAACGTGTACTCGAGCACTTTCCCCTCGAGGACGAGGGGCAGCATCGCGAGAACCAGGGCGAACTTCGCGATCCCGGCCCCGAAGGTGACGAGCTCGCGCATGAAGATCTCTTTCCGGAAGATCAAAAGGAGCGGCACCGCCGCGAGTGAGGCGAGGCACGCGAGGACGGGGAGGAAGCTGGTGACCGTGTTCTCCATACCGATTATCTCAGGTTCGAAACGACCGTCGAGGGGATTTCAAAAGCGACACGAATCAGCTCGACGATCTGCCCGTTGAAGATCCCCACGAGGAGGATGAGCGCCGCTGCGGCGAGGAGGGGGATGAGGGCGGAAAGGGGCGCCTCGCGCGCGGGGAGCACGGTCTGTGCCGGGGCCTCGTGTTCGTGCTCGTGCTCGTGATTATGCTCGTGATCATGTCCCTCGGCGGGTTTTTTCCCGAAGTAGGCGATCTCGAAGATGCGGAAAAAGAGGACTGCGTTGACGAGACTGGAGATGAGGAGCGCCGCGACATACTCCCACTGCCCTCCCTCGATCCCGCCGCGGATGAGGTAGAACTTGCTGAAAAAGCCGCAGGTGGGTGGCACTCCGATCATGGCGAGAGCGCCGATGACAAACCCGATACTGGTGAGCGGCATCTTTTTGAAAATCCCGTCGAGATCGGCGATTTCGCTGATGCCTCGATATTTAAAGAAGATCCCCGCAGTGAGGAAGAGGCAGAGGGTCATCATCGCATCGGCGAGGATGTGGTAAAAGGCCCCGGTGAGTCCCCAGAGATTCGGGTCATTGAGCCATGCTCCGCCGACCATGTAGCCGATCTCGGCGACGATGAGGTAGCAGAGCATGCGTTTGATCTCGCGCTGGGCGAGCGCCATGATCGAGCCGGCGAGGATCGCGATGACGGCGAGCCAGACGACGAGATCGCTCCAGCCGGGATGCCCGAAGACCCACTCGAGCCCGAAGATGCTCAGCATGACGCGGATCATGACATAGACCGAGACTTTCGTCATGAGCGGAGCGAGGAGGCAGGCGCTGCCCGAGGGGCAATAGCTGTAGGCATTCGGGAGCCAGCCGTAGAGGGGAAAAAAGGCCATCTTGATCCAGATCCCGACGAGGATGAGAATGAAGGCGGTCGTGACTCCGGGCGACTCCGACACGACCGCGTTGGTCGCGAGGATCGTGTTGATATCCTGGATGTTGAGCGAGCCGGTCTTGAGGTAGAGGTAGCCGACGCCGAGGAGGTAGAAGGAGGCCCCCACCGTGCCCATGAGGAGGTAGTGAAAGGCCGCCATTTTGCAGCGACGGGAGCTCCCGATGGCGACGAGCCCATAGCTGGTGAGGGCGGACACCTCGATGAGGACGAAGAGATTGAAGGCGTCTCCCGTGATCGTGATGCCGAAGAGTCCGACGCAGAGGAGGAGGAAGAGGATGTAAAAGTAGGCCGTCTTTCCTTCGTCTTTCTCACTCGACGGCCGGATCGTGAAGATGAGCGCGAGCACCGCGACGACCGCGATGGCGATGAGGAGCAGTCCGTTGAGCGAATCGACACGGAGGACGATCCCGATGCCGAGGGGCTCTTCCCACCCTCCGATGAAGTAGTCGTAGGCTCCGCCGGTGAAGGCCCGTGTCCCCGCGCCGATGGCCGAGGCGAGGGCGATGAGGAGGGAGGCGAAGGCGACCGGGAAACAGGCACGCCGCTCACGCAGACCGAAGAGGCTGATGAGGAGAGCGCCGAAGAGGGGGGCCAGGAGGATAACGGCGGGGAGTTGCTCAAGCATCGTCGTGGAGCGCTTTGATTTTGCGGAGCAGCTCGTCTTCCTCCAGGGTGTCGAACTCTTTGAAGATCATCTCGCAGAGGGCGAGGGCGACGCCGAGAGTGGCGACCCCGACGACGATCGCGGTGAGCATGAGGACGTGCGGGACGGGGTTTGCGAAGGCGTCGGCGGGGTTGCTTGCGGCTGGCGCGGGCATCGAGGCGGGGTTCGGGGCGGGCTTCGAGGCGGGCTTCGAGGCGGGCTTCGAGGCGTCGGGCCCGGCAGGTTCCGCTTTTTCGGCGTAGTCCCCGTAGTGTTCGAGGACAGGGATGGTGGCCCCGTCTTTCACCCCGAGGGAAACATAGAACAGGATGATGGCAGTCTGGAAGATGGCCAGCCCCATCATTTTTTTGATGAGGTTGTTCTTCGCGATGAGTGACCAGAGCCCCACCATCATCAGGATCACATAGACCCAGAAGTTGAAGTGCGGCTTTACCGTGTTGAGAAAAAATTCCACCATTCTGTTTGTTGGTTAGAGTCCGCCCTTGAGAGTGCCCCGGCTCGAGAGGTTGGCAAAGATCGCGAACATGATGGACATGACGGTGAGGGCGACACCGATCTCCACGCCCAGCATACTGTGAGAGCGGGCCATCTCGGGTCCGTCGGTGAGGAGGATCTTCTGAAGCGCTCCGTAGTCGAGAAAGTTCTTCCCGAGCACCTGCGGCAGCACCCCGAAGCCAGCGTAGATGAGGATCCCGAGCGCGGCGAGCGCCATGTAAGACCTCTCACTTAGCCGACTGAGGGCGTCTTCGAGATTCCCCGCAAGGGCGATGAGAATAAAGCTCGCCCCCAGCATCACTCCGCCCTGGAAGCCGCCTCCGGGGCTGTAGTGCCCGTGGGCGATGACATAGAGAGCGAAGATCTGCACCACGGGGACGGCGAGGCGGCAGGTCATGCCGACGATGATGCGATTGTGATCGCCGTCGATGGAACTTTTTCTCTGAGGCGCGACGACGGCTCCGTCGTCTTTCCCGACGCAGCGCAGGATGGCAAAGATCGCCATGCCGGCAGCGAAGACGACGACGGTTTCGAACATCGTGTCGTAGCTGCGGTAGTCCGCGAGGACGGAGGTGACGAGGTTGGGGACCTTTGTCGCACTGTAGCTCTCGTTGATGTAATAGAGGGACGTGGAGGGCGCACCCCCCTCGACCCCGGAGTTGGCCGGCGAGCGGGGATCGCCGAAGGTGGGGAAATCCGAGACTCCGTAGAGCAGGACGAGGCCCGTGATGACCACGGCGATACTGGCAAAAATTTTCGGGTTCATCAGTCCGATGATTTCCTTCTGGTGTTGAGGATGGTGGCGATAAACAACACCGTGGAGACGCCCGCGCCCACGGTCGCCTCGGTGAAGGCGACATCCACTGCGCCCATCTCCGCCCAGAGCAGGCAGATGAGGAAGCCGTAGATCCCGTAGATCATCGCCGAGCTGAGCAGGTCCTTCACGTTCAGCGAGATGATCGCGGCGACGATGAGGAAGATCAGGATGATGATGTCGAACGAGAGGATCACGGGGCAGACGGGTTAAGCGTTTCCGCAATCATCCTCCAGATGATTGCTGCGGCCTTCGCGGATGAAGGGCTTCACATCGTCCTCCCAGCCGGCATCCATGAGGGCGCTCGTGGCGGTGGGGCTGGTCAGGAAGATAAAGACGACGACGGCGAGCAACTTCAGGATCACGAGGAGAGTGAGCCAGTCTTGGGAGAAACTGTCGAAGCCGTGCAGTTGATAGACGGCGAACCCGAGGATGACGAGCAGGCTCGAGAGCGTGTCGCCTTTCCCGGCGGCGTGCATGCGGACGTAGAAGTCGGGAAAGCGCAGGAGCCCCACGGCAGCGCCGACGAAGAAAAAGATACCGGCGAGGATGAGGACGACGCTGGCGGTGGTGATAATCGTAGCGATGATCGCGGTCATGGTTCGCTCCCCCCCGTTGCGCCGATCCCGGCGGCGGCTTCGCCCGTGTCTTTGGTCCGGTGCAGGAAGCGTGACGCCGCGATCGAGCCGGTGAAATTGAGCAGCGCGTAGGCGAGGGCGAAGTCGACGAACATCTCGACGCGCTCGAAGACCACCCCGATGATGATGAGCATCACCGCCGTCTTCGTGCCGATGATGTTGGTCGCGACGATACGGTCGAGAGCAGTGGGGCCGACCGCGATGCGGTAGATCGCCGGCAGCATGAGGAGGAAGAGGGCGCCCCCCGCCCCGATCGCGAATTGTTCGAAAGTGATCATACGGTCGTGGTGGCTCTTTCCCGATTCCCGTCATCCCCGGAAAAAATATGGGCGATGCGTCTCTCCATCTCGCCGTCGAGCCCGGCGGCAGCCTCATCATTGATCGCGTGGACGTAGTAGGTGCTCCCGAGAATCTTGATCGTCACCGTCCCGGGGGTCAGGGTCATGGAGTTCGCGAGGAGAAATTTCTCAAAGTCGCTCTCCAGCCCGCACTCATACCGCACGATCTGCGGCTGCAGCATCGCCCGGGGGCCGAAGGCGAGGCGCAGCAGAAGGACATTGGCGATGACGATCTGCCAGAGCAGCCAGAAGATATAGCTCAACAAGCGGCCGGCCTGGACGAGGCGGCGGCGGAAGGGGATGGTGCGGTCCTCGAAGAGGAGATCCGAGGACAACCACGTCACGATCCCGCAGGAGATGAGCCCCAGAGTCAGGTGGAATGCGTCGAAAAAGCCGGAGAACACCACCCAGACAAGAAGGAGGAGCGCAAAGAAGACGGCGGAGTAGAAGCTGGGTGTCGTTTTGCGCTTTTCCATTGCGGCGCCGGGGAAGGACCGCAAACAGAGCAAGGGTCCCGCCTCTTGTCAATTTTCCTATCCAAAATTCGGAGCTTTGTTACCTTTCTCCCAACATGACGCTTCGTCTCACTATCACCTCGGTCCTCGGGATCCTGCTTGCAGGGTGGGCAGGACCGTCGCGAGTGAGCGCGCAGGAGAGCGGGGGACGGGTCAGTGCGCCCGCTCTGCCGCCCGCTCCCGCTCCCGCCGCCGCCGCCGCCGCTCCGCAGGCGATGCCGGTCGCCGTGCCCGCTGCGCCGGGGCAGGATGTGTTCGCCCCCGGTCCCATGGCACCCGGGGATCTTCCCGTTTCGGCACCTCCGTTGACGGCGAAGATTGAGCCGGGCGAGATGATCATCCCGTCGAACAAGCCGATCATCACCAAACCGAATGAAAAGATCGTCCCCACCGGGGCCACCATCTCGGAGATGCAGAGCCAGTCCCGGGTCCTTGAGGATGAGCGGCCCGAGCGACGCCAGATCTTCCCCGAAGACCCCGAGAGCGCCTGGTGGGAGATCAATCCCCACTACGCCTTTGACCGCGCTCAGCGCGAGCAGCGACCGCTCATGCTGCTCTTCACGGGGGTCTGGAACACGCAGGCGATGGCGCTCTCGCAGGAGGTCTTCGCGACGAAGAGCTTCAACAACTTCGTGAAGGAAAATCTCGTCGTTTGTTTCCTCAACTATCCCCGCAACTACTCCGACGCCCCCGACGCGCTGCGGAAGATCAAGGATCGCTTCAAGGTCAAGGGCTACCCTAACGTGCTCATTTTCAATCCGAACGGAGAAGTGGAGCGGGGCATACGAGGCTATCGCACGGGGCGTCCGATCGATTATTTCAACGAACTCGTCGGTGCCTGCCGTCCCGTCATCGAGTCGATCGGGGGGCAGAAGGCCCAGCTCATCTCGCGGGGCTACCGAGACTGGTCGAACTACCTCGGGAAAGAAATCTTCGCCCGCTTCGTCAAACACGACGGGGTCAGAGTCATCATCGAAGACGCCTCGGGTCAGAAATGGACGCTCCCCCTCATCGACCTCGCTCCCGAGGACCAAAAGATGGTGGAGTCTTTCCCGAAGGTGGATAAGCTTGACTCTGAATAATCTTCCGCCCTTTCACCCCTCCCGAAAAGGACTATGGCTCGTTTTCTTCTCCGACTCCTCGGGGTCGCCCTCATCGGCGGCTTCTCCTCCCTGCTGTATCTCGGCCTCATTGATGCCGGGAATCGCTACGACATCCTCGATCTGCTGAAGCGGCGCCCCATCACTGCGGCGATCGGGGTCGAGAGACCCATCGTCGCGCAGAGCGACGGCAGCCCGCTCCTCCGGGCCGTCCCGCTCGATCTCAACAACATCGGCATCCTCGAAGAGGTGAACCGCTCTCTCGCGGACCTCACGGATGCGGTCGTGCCCTCGGTCGTCAGTATCGACACGACCACGAATGTGAATGTCACCCGTGTCGTCCCGACCGATCCGTTTGGCATCTTCGGCTACCGTCAGAACGAGAGTTACCAATCGCCCGGTCTCGGCTCGGGTTTCGTCGTGACCGAGCAGGGGCACATCGTGACAAATCACCACGTCGTCGCGGGTGTGGACAAGATCCGGGTGACTCTGCACGAGGGCGGGCAGTATGACGCCGAATGGATCGGGAGCGATCCCAATGTCGATATCGCCGTGCTGCAGCTCAAGGCTCCCGAGGGTGGCCAGCTCCCGGCTCTGCAACCGCTCGCCTTCGGTGATTCCGAGGCTGTCCGGGTGGGGGAGATGGTCCTCGCGGTGGGCAATCCCTTCGGCCTCAGCGAGACGGTGACGCGGGGCATCATCAGTGCGAAGCAGCGCGAGCTGAGCGATGGGGCCAACGAGTACTTCCAGGTCGATGCGGTCATCAACCCGGGCAACTCCGGCGGGCCGCTCGTGAACGTGCGTGGCGAGGTCATCGGGGTCAATGTCGCGATTTTCACCGGACAGCAGGACGTCCGTTTCTGGCAGGGGATCGGCCTCGCGATTCCGGCAAATGAGGCGAAAGAAGTCTTCGAGGCGATCGTCCTCGGTCGCCCGCTCATCCGCGGATACATCGGGCTCGAGGTCGAGAATATCACGAGGAACTACGCCGTCGCACTAGGGCTCAATAGCACCCTGGGAGCGCTCATCACCGATGTGGTGAAAGACTCTCCGGCGGAGGACGCGGATCTCAAGCCAGGGGATGTCATCGTAAAATTCGACGGCAAGGCAGCCAAGACGGCCGAGGATACCCTCACCCGGATACGCTCGAAGAAAGCGGGAGAAGTGGCTCAACTCACCGTGATCCGCAAAGGTCAGTCGATGGAGGCTGCGGTGGAGGCCATCGCCAAGTCAGACACGAACACGCTCAAGCTCCGCTCTGACATAGCCGCGACGGGGCAGTCCATCGCTGAGGCCCTCGGGATTACCGTGGAAAATCTCACCCCCGCCCAGCGGACGGCGGTGGGCCTGCCCGAGGCGACCGCCGCCGTCGTCATCAAAGACGTGAAGGCCGATTCCCAGGCGGCAAAGCGCTTCCGCCCCGGCGATCTCATCCACCGCATCAATCAGGATCCCGTCGGCGACGTGGCGACCTTTTACGATCTGCTCGGCTCGCTCCCTCAGGACAAAACGACAGTCATGGTCCTGAGTCGTGATGGCCAGATCATCCGCGCCTTTCTCAACCCGTGATCGTGAGCGGCAGGGGACCCGGGAGGGTTGCCTTACCCGCCTGACAGGGTCTCGTCAACTCCCCCGCCCCGGTCCATGCAGCGGCTCACCCTCGAAGAGTTTCGCAAACGCGCCGTAGAGGTGGCGGTCGCCGCGGTCGGGACTCCCGGCGTCTCGGCGCTGTGCTCGGGACCGCTCTGGCAGCTCGCGGCGCATGACTTTCTTCACCCTGCCGACGAGCGACGCGGGCACTTCATCGTCGAGGAGGACGGCAACTGGTTGATCTTCGTCGTGCGGGAGCGGGACGGGGTCTGTTTCCCCTTCGAGTCGGCCTGGATGTTCAGCTGCCCCGTGCTGGGCGATCCTGATCGCCTCGCCGGGATGATCCTCGCTTTGCCGCAGCTCTTGGCGGGGCCGGTCGGGCTCTGCCTCGGCGGGATGCGTTGCGACGGGCCTCTTCACGAGGCGTTGCGGCGGCTGAGACCATTTGCCCGCCGGTATTCGGAGTTCTCCGTGACCGAGTGCATGATCATCGACCTCGACGAGGGAGTGGAGCGATGGGTAGGACGACGCTCCCCGAAATTTCGCCGAACCCTGCGCGCGGCGGAAAAAGAGGGCGGCATCGAGATCGTCGCGGCGGGCGACGAGACGGCCGAGGCTCTTTTTGCCCGAGTCCTCGCGATCCAGCAGCAGACCTACAAATGGCGAGAGGGCACCGACATTTTCCAGTCGCCCGAGTATGCCGGCTTTTACCGCTCCCTCCTCGGGGGGCTTCGCGATCAGGGGCAGTTGCGCCTCCTCTTCGCCCGCCGCGGGGACGAAGATCTCGCCTACATCTTTGGCGGAGTGGCAGGGGAGACCTATCGGGGGCTCCAGATGAGTTATCGTGAGGATCTGCGATCGCTCGGCCTCGGCAACCGCCTGCAGTGGGAGAATCTCCGCCGCTGCGAGGCCGAGGGCATCACCCGCTACGATCTCGGGATGCATTCTCCCTACAAGGAACGCTGGGCCGATCGGCGCGAGGAAAATACGGGGATCTTTCTTGTCCTTTAATGCGCATCCCCTAAGCTAGCAGCCTGTCGGACTGCCAGGGATAATCCCAATCGTAGCGGAGGATAGAGGTTTTTTCTGTCCGCTCACCGGCGGTGTGAAAGACTTCGCATAATCCGCGCGTAATGTCCGTCGCTCTGCCGAGGCGCTTTCTTTTTTCTTTCCCATGAATACCCACCGCTGCCCCGCTCTCTTCCGTCCTCTCCTTTCCCTGATTCTTTTGCTCCTCACCGCCCTGCCGCTCATCGCGCAGGAGGCCGGGGGGAAATCGGGTCTCACCTTTGATCGCTACCCTTACAACTTCACGGACGAAAATCCGCTGAAGCCCGACTCGCCCGTCCTGCTCCAGTTCAATGTCCCCGTCAATCCCGACGCCGTCGAGGGCGGGATACGCCTCTACGACCAGCCGAACGAGCGTTTCGCCGCCGTCACTGCCTCGCGGGCGACGCCGGCGCAGATCGAAGCGTTTCGCCAGACACCCCCGGTCGATCTCGTGCCGGAGCATTTTGTCCTCATCCGCCCCGCCTCGGCGCTGCCTCTCGGCGGCACCTGGTTCATCAATGCGAGTCCCGGTCTCGCCAGCACTGACGGCAGTCACGAGATCATCGAGGGACGCCTCGACTATCTCGGCGACCTCATGCCTTTCGAGATCAGCGAAGTGATGGCAGCGAACAGCTACGATACCAGCAGGGAACTCGTCATCCGGCACAACAAGAGCGCCCTCGAGGCCTCCTTCACGCCGGTGCGCCTCGCGGAATTTCTCAGCATTTCACCGAAACCGGCAGAGATGGAGATTCGGTCGAACTCCTACCGGATCGAGATCGGCGGACAATTCGACTACGGAGTCGAATACACCGTGACGGTCCGCGACGGCATCCTCGCGAATGACACGACCCAGCTCGCCCAGGTGGTGGAGGAGAAAGTCACCTTCATGCCGAATGCCGGCTTCATCACCTATCCCACTTTTTCCACGACGCAAAACGCGACCGGCCACCGCAAGTTCGAGATCCGCACCGGCAACCTCACCGGCCTGCGCACGCGGGTGAAGCACCTCGAGGGCAAAGACCTCATCATCGCCATGCGCGACTACAGCGACAAGTACGAGGGCTGGGGTGAAAAGCAGTCCCTCACCTACGAGGCGATCCCCGGCAAGACGGTCTATGATCAGTTCCGCGATACCACCGCCGAACTCGACAAGACCGAGACCGTCACCCTGAGCTGGGACGAGATCACGAAAGACGCCGCGACCGGCGCCTACTATATTTGCAGCGAGGGGGCATCCTCGACGCGGGACGATCTTTCCGTCGGGGCGCAGTCCCTCATCCAGCTCACCGACCTCGGACTCGCCTGGAAGCAGTCCGACGAAGGCACTGTCATCTATGGATTCTCACTCAAGACCGGTGCTCCGCTTGCGGGGCTGACGGTGAAACTGCTCGATGAGAAAGCTGCCATGATCGCAGATTCGGTGACCGACGAGAGCGGCACCCTCCGGATCGCCGGGGAGCATTATCGAGGCAAAGAGGACCGGCTTTTCCTCGACGCCTCGCTCGGGACCGATCGCCATGTCATCCAGTTTTACGAGAGCCTCAACAATGTCGGGCTCTGGAGCTTCGGTATCCAGCAGCGCTACGACGACCTCCTCGACGGCGAGCGCCGCACCCTCCTCTTCACCGATCGCAATGTCTACCGACCCGGTGATGAGGTGAAGGTAAAGTCCATCTCCCGCTTCATCGATACCGACAAACTCCTCGGGGCAGGCAAGGGCGTCGCGAGCCTCCGCGTCTTCGATGCCCGTCATCGCAAGCTCTTCGAGCGCGAAGTGACCTACAGTGACAAGGGCAGCTTCGACGAGGCCTTCACCCTGCCGACCGAGGGCATGGGCTGGCACTCCATCGAGGTCGATTGTAATCCCGTCCTCGCCGAGGGGGAGCATCCCGATTGGCGTCTCATCTCGAACTACTCGTTCCAGGTCGAGGACTACCGGGTCAATACCTTCGAAGTCAAAATCGCCTCGGCTGAAGAATACGAAGAGGGCGCAGAGCTCGCCATTCCCATCAGCGCCAGCTACTACATGGGCAAGCCACTCTCCAAGGCCGAACTCACCTGGATGGCCTATGCGCAGAACGAGTTCCCGCGTCCCCGCGGATTCGATGAGTTCGAGTTCGGCAATCGCACGATCGACGAAGAGATCTTCAGCACCGAGGGCACCCTCGCCCTGACGTCGAAGGGCGAGGCCACCGCCGCTTTCGCCCTGCCCGAACAGAGCATCAACCCCGGCCCGCGCGAGGTCAGCCTCACAGCCTCGGTCACCGATGCGAATCAGCAGACGATCTCCGGCTCGAAGCGTTTCACGGTGCACAGCTCCGACTTCTACCTCGGTCTCCGTCTTCCCGAGGGCGTCCACCGTGCCGGCGATACCGCGACCTTCTCCCTCGCGGCGGTGAATACGAAAGGCGAGGCCTACACCGCAGCGGTCGAGACCGGCATCCTCGTGGAGAAAGAGGAGTGGACCACCGTCAAGGTCATGGGCGCGAACGGCAAGATGACCCACCGCAATGACAAGCGCATGCGGACGATCTCCGACACGCCCGTCGTTCTCAAAACCGAAGTGGACGCCGCCACCGGGCTGACCCGCGCGATGCCGCACGACATCACTTTTCCCGAGGCCGGTGACTTCCAGGTCACCCTCACGGCGCGGGATGAAAAAGGGCGCAATGTCATCACTCGCACCCACTTCCGCGTCATCGGCGCGGAAGAGCCATCCTGGTCGTGGCACGATGTCATCCGCATCGACCTCATCCCTGACAAAACCACCTACAAGGTCGGCGACACCGCGAAGTTGCTCGCCCGCACTCCCGTCTTTGGCCACGCCCTGCTCTCCGTCGAGCGCGGCGGAGTGCGCTCGACGCGTTCTCTGATGATCGATCAATACGAGACTGTCCTCGAGATCCCGATTGAGGACGGAGCGGCGCCGAATCTGTTTGCCTCGCTCCTCATCATCCGCGGTTCCGGTGAGAGCCCGCATATCCATCCCTCGGCCGACTACCGGCTCGGCTATTGCCAGCTCGATGTCGAAGATCCCGCCGTGACCCTCACGACGACGATCAACACGGGTGCGGCCGAGTACTACCAGCCCGGTGAAGAGATCGAACTCACCGCCACCGTGCTCGATCACCTGAATCAGCCCGTCGCCGGAGCCGAAGTCACCTTTTACGCCGTCGACGAGGGAGTTCTCAGCCTTACCGGTCATCTCACCCCCGATCCCGGCGAAGTCTTTCACGAGGCTTTCCCGCTCGCAGTCTGGACCGGCCAGAGCCTCGGCGATCTCCTCCCCGAGAATCCGCTCGAGCAGGACTTCTCGAACAAGGGCTACGTCATCGGCGGCGGCGGTGTCTTCGGACTTGATCCCGACCGCATGCGCAAGGACTTCAAAGCCCTCGCCTTCTGGGAGCCCACCCTCGTGACCGATGCGAATGGGGTCGTGCGCACCAGGGCGATCGCCCCTGACAATCTCACCACCTTCCGCGTCATGGCGGTCGTGGCCGAGGGGAATCGTTTTGGAAAAGCCGAGGCCCCGCTCCTCGTCAACAAGCCGCTCATCATCGAGCCCGCCCTCCCCGGCTTCACCAACGTGACCGATCAGATCGACATCTCGGCGGTGCTTCACAACAACTCGAAAGTCGCCCACGAGGTCGAGGTCACCGTGACGCTCGATAGCCACGGCATCTTCCTCAGCCAACTCGGCGAAGTCGTTCCCACGAGCCTGACCGATGCCGCGCCCGCCTCCGCCGAGAAAGTCGTCAAGCTCGCCCTGGCCGCCGGCGCGACCGAGACCGTTTCTTTCCCCATCGCCCTGACGAAGACGGGCGAGGCGAAGTGGAACTGGAAGGTGCGCTCCCTCACCGACGAGCGTCTCCGCGACGGGATCGAGTCGATCATCCAGGTTGGTTACCCGCTCCCGCTCCTGCGTGAGACGCACACTTTCACATTGAAAAACGGCGCCGATCTCTCCAATGCCCTCGACGAGATCGCCCCGCGTCTCCTCGACGGCTACGGCAATGTGAAGCTCACCCTCTCGAACTCGCGCCTCGTCGAGGCCGCCGACGGACTCGACTACCTGCTCACCTACCCCTACGGCTGTGTCGAGCAGACCGCCTCGAGCCTCATCCCCTGGCTGAGCACCCAGCAGCTCCGCCCCGTCATGCCGAAGCTGCAAAAAACGGAAGAGGAAACCGCCGCGATCATTGCCAAAGGGGTGACGCGTCTTTTCTCCATGCAGACCGGTGACGGCGGACTCGGCTACTGGCCCGGGTCGAATGAATCCGTCCTCTGGGGCAGCGCCTACGGATCCATCGCCATCACCATGGCGGAGAAACAGGGCATCGCGATCCCCGAGGCCCAAGGCGTCGCGCTGCGCGATTACCTCTCCCTCGCCCTCCGCAACACCGCCGAGATCAAGGACACCTACGAGATCTCGCAGCGCTGTCTCGCCGCCTACGCCCTCGCCCTCGCCGGGGTGAATGAGACCGCCTACCACGAAGTCCTCTTCGAAAAACGGAAGAGTCTCTCGGCCGAGGCGCGTTCTCTTCTCGCCCTCGCCATGATCGAGAGCGCCACCGACACCCCCGAGCGGATCAGCGAGCTCCTTTCGCCTGATCCGAAAGTCCCCGTCGCGCAGGTCTCGTGGTACAAGCAGCCCTACATCGCCGCGACCCGGCTCCTCGCCCAGGTCCGTCACGATCCCGGGAGCGACAAAGTCGATGTCCTCGTCGATGAGCTCATGAAGCTGCGCGAGCCGCAAAACGGATGGGGCAGCACCTACTCGAATGCGTGGCCGCTCATCGCCCTCGCCGCCTATGGTGAGTCCGCCGCCGCGACGCTCGACGGCAACAAGATCGAGGTCACCTTTGACGGAGAAAACCGCAGCATCGATCTCCCCGCTGAGCCGGGCAGTGAGGCGCTCTCCTTTGACTTCGAAGGCAGTAATCCGGCCCGCGCCCTTTCTCTGAAAACCGGCAGCGACAGCCCCGTCTACGCCAGTCTCCAGATTGCGACGCGCCCCGCTCTCATGCCGCTCGAGCCCGAGAACAAGGGCTTCGCGATCACACGGGACTACCGCAAAGTCGAGAGCGACGGCACCATCGTCCCGGCCGACGACCTCCGCGTCGGCGACCTCATTCTCGTGACCCTCGACATGAACATCCCCAACGAGCGCGAGACCTACCTCGCGATCGACGACCCGCTCCCCGCGATCTTCGAAGCCGTCAACCCGACCTTCAAATCGCAGGAGACCCAGCGTGTCAACGCCGACCGCGAGGCCCGGACGCTCTACACGAGCTTCCGCGAGATCCGCAAAGACCGCGTCCTCTTCTTCGCCGACGGCGTCTTCGGGGCGGGGGATTACAGTCTCCAGTATCTCGCCCGCGTCGTCGCTCCCGGCCAGGTCACCGCCCCGCCCGCGAAGATCGAGGCCATGTACGAACCCCAGCGCTTCGGCCTGAGCGGGACCGGTCGCATCACCGCCGCCTCGCGGGCGCTCGAGCCCGGTAAAGTTGCGGGGAACTGAGGCGATGTGGTGAACGGTGGGCTCCGCCCGATACGCCATTTCATCGCGCCTTCATCCTGTAGGATCTTGCCTGCGGGCTTGCGAATGAGTTTTTTCACGACTCGGAAACTCATGTTGTCCTTCGCCCGGGTGCCCCGGAAAACGCCGCGACATGCTAATACGTAGAGGTGTTCGAAATTGACGTAGGCCTTGTCAAACAAAGCGATTTCGCAATCTTTCAAGGCTGCGCACAGTTGCTGTGCGCGGGTGTCATCGTGGTGGCTGGCCTCCTCGATGATAGCGCAGGCGGGCAAAAAACTCTGAAGATCGAGTCGTAGATGGCACTTCGCATCCGCTTTACGACGCCGCTGCTTGGCCCAGTCCATCGAATTCGCCAACAATGCGCTGGTGGTTGAGTCGATGGCGTAAACCGCTTTCTTGAACCGGCGCGGCAGGCCACTCTACCGCAGGCCGAAACCGGGCCGCTGGCTTTGAAGATGTTTGAGAGTGGCCCAAAAAAGATCCTCCATCATGGAGCTGTCGCGGGTTCTATTGGCATGGGTAAGTTGTGTGTAGAGCGGTGCCACGACGTGGCTCCACGCGGTGAACGTCCGCGCCTGGGTTTCGATCCCGTACTTCCGCGCCAACTTGGAGACCAAGTGCCCCGGAATAAGATTACAAACTTGCGCGAGAACACAGAACTTCGATTTGGTGGCTGGTTGTTTGTTTTTCACAGAACCGATCCCAAGTGGGATCGGCCTCCAGCCACCACCTTTTTTGTTTCAGCTATGGGACGGCTGTGATTTTAGAACCTTAAACTGAGACAGGCGTAGGCGGAGTCCTCGTCGGCGTGAGCTCAATCCAATTCCGTCAGTATCGCATCCAGACCGCGCAGCCGGTAGCGCCTCCAAGTCGCCCGAATCGTCTCGAGATCGGCCTCGGGATTGCGGCGCAACAGTTCGAGAATGTCCGCCTTCGATCCCAGTCCTCCCGCGTACAGCTTCAGAGCCACGAGTTGGGCCATTGGCACGACGCGAAGCACGCTACCGGACCGAATGGGAACCGCCTCAGCGGCGAGGGCGTCTCGAATCACTGCCGGGAGACGGTCCGCAAAGCTCACCACTTCTACGAGACCGAAATCGCCCCGGATGTCGATAACTCCCCCGAGGGGATCGTTGCCGTCGGGCTCATGAAGTTCGGCGGTAAATCCATCCTTCATCAAGGCGCTGACTAACGCCCGCATCTTCGGCAGATCCGCATCGACGCCGAGATCGATGTCTTCGGTGTGGCGAACCTAACGATGGGCGGCAAGCGCCACCGCGCCGATAACCACGGCCGACACCCCGTTTTAGGCAAGCAGGGAGACACCGCGCTCAGCGGCCCGCAGATTGCTTTCAGCCCCGGGCCATTGAGTCTCGGACATCGGGAGTCGGGCTTTGGGGTGGGTCGACGGGTGCGAGGCAGGAGAATCGCCGGGGGAGGGAGAGCGCCGACTTGACCCGCTCTTCGATACTCATCGCTTCGATCCGGGCCATTTCAGCGCGCGGTGCCGCCTCGGCCGACGCACTGGGGCGGCTGGGGGCGATGGACTTGTGGGCGGGCATGGAGGTAGTTTGTGCGACCGCAGGCAATCCTGCACGAGTGGACTTGGACAGAGTGGACTTGGCAGCCGAGTTCGTCCTGCTACTGCGGACACTCTCCGTCCCATCGGTCGTTCCGATAGAGGCACCAGCCGTGGACGGGGTGATCGGGGAGCGGGAGAGGGAGGCGAGGGCTGTTCATGGGGGGAGTGGGGAGAAGTGAGGCGTCTTTCTGCCGCTAACGCGAGGATTGGGAAGGGGTTTACTGACAGTGTCTCCAAAGAGTTGCGAACAAAAGAGCTATAGTGCCGTCCGAATGGTTGACCGCATTGCATGTTTCGGGCACGATTCACGCGAATGAGCCTTTCCAAACCCTTCTCACCCCGGAACCCGCTCTATCCCCGGGCTTCCGGTGAGGCGGGTGCAATCGGCGCAAAGCGCAGGGGGACAATCGAGAGAATCGAGATCCGTGCCCGAAGGGCAAGAGAAGCGTTCAAAGGGATGAAAAGGCAAATCCCTCCAGCCGAAAATCTTACGCCGCCACCGGTGAATACCTCAAACCAATGAGCAGTCGCGCCGGCAGAGCCACCTCCGCATACGTCTTACCCTCGTCGTCAGAGAACTCGACCTCAAAGGTACCGTCCGCCAATTGCTCGACAAGGGTTCCGACCTGACCGGCGACCAAGCCCGCTTCAGGATGGTCCTCAAGCAGCGCGACGACGTCGAGGAGTTGGAGTGTCTTGTTCATTCCGCCGTTAGTTTAATCCTTGATGAAGCAAGTCGTCAATCGGGGATACCTCTCCCCAGCGAGAAGAATCCAGCCGGTGCGGACGCGGGCCGAACCGACCCTCCCTTTTACAGAGACGGTCACTTGAAAGCGTTGTCCGAACTCGTCCACTACACCGGTCCTCACACCCTTCAGACGCGAGACCGTGGCTTATCTGACGCGCCAGGGTCTCTGCATCACGCCAGTCAAATCCAAGAGTTCGCAAGAATACTCGCGCTTTGTGTTTCCCTCGAGGATTCTCCGGATTAAGCACGTAGTCGCGGAGTTTTGCGAGGTCGATGATCGCATGCTGATGATTCGGCAGTGTCATAAGTCCTCCGCGTAATACAATGCATGCTCGCGCAGATGGATCGATGCCAGTTTCTTCCGTTCCCGTTAAGGATCAGATTCGGCGATGCGCGGCAGCGGACGGGGCTTCTTTAACGCGAATGGCCGCAACCACCCCCTGCGGCCCGCTTTCGCTTTCAGAGAAACCGTCCCGTGAAATCCACGCATTTTTGATGCTCGAGGACCATTGGTCGCTCGCCAAAACCGGTCGCGCGAGCCGAGCTCCCCCCTACCAGTTGAGGCCCGGATGCACTCCTAAGTCTTGACATCCGCGTTTGTGTAAATTACAAGTTTACGCATGGCGATCTCCATTACCACGACCGAAGCAGCCCGCCACCTGGGAGAGTATCTTGCGAGAATCAAACACAAGGGAGAGCGTTTTATCCTGACGCGAAACAACCGACCCGTCGCGGAATTGAGTCCGGTGGTCGGCAGTCATTCGGCGACTTGGGGGCAATTGCGGATGGCTTTGGACGCGCTGCCCCAAGACCCCACCTTCGCCGACGATCTTGAAAAGGTGAATCGGGCGGATGAGCCGGCTGAAAATCCATGGGCTTGATTCTCGACACCTCGGCAATCATCGCCTGGGAACGCGCCATGTCGGAAGGACGCAAGCTCGACCTCGGAGACGACGAAGAGATTGCCCTCCCCGCCATCGTTTGGGCCGAAGCCTTGATCGGGGTCCGACTTGCTGACTCCGCCTCTCGGGCCGCACAACGGAGGGCCCGGCTTGAGGCGATCCGAAGAGTGGTCGAGGTGCAATCCTTCACCCCGGAGATTGCCGAGCACTACGCTGATATCTTCGCCGAACTAAACGCAGTCGGCACGATGATTCCTCAGAATGATCTTTCCGTGGCCGCAACGGCACGGGCGATGAATTTCGGTGTGTTGGTCGGGCCGCGGGACGAGGCTCATTTCCGAAGAGTACCCGGGCTAGTGGTGCGGGTGCTCAAAACGTCGCCTGCTGAATAAGCCCCTGCCGGGGCCGGGTCAGAAAACCAGTTCCCAATCTAGCACTGACCTGCCGCGCCTACAACACCCGCAATCAGCTCGCCCACCGGCGGAGGGCGGCAACTGATCCGCTGCGGCACCTTTATGACTCCTTCGGCGTGATGACCGGACTCCACACCCGGCGGGCCGGCGATCCGGGCCCTTGAAATAGCGAAACGATTCCCGCCGCCCAGAGCTCCTCGTCCCCCGATTTCACGACCCCGCGCAATCGTTCGCTCGGGCCGAG
>JBDNIL010000512.1:0-1134 GCA_041688355.1 Verrucomicrobiales bacterium
AACTAAGAACTTATTCTTCGAACTCGAGTTTGTAGCGGGGCAGGTCGGTGTCGGTCTCGGCGGCGTAGGCGTCGATCCCGCCGCGGAGGGCGCGGGTGTTTTGGAAACCGTGACCGATGAGGTAGGCGGCGGCGTCGAGGGTGCGGTCTCCGGTGTGATCGTAGAGGACGATGAGCCTGTCTTTGCTCTCGGTCCCGAAGATATACTGGAGGAGGTCGTTGCTGAACATCTCGGACCCCGGCAGGGCGACGGCCTCGTGCTCCTCGCGGGTGCGGAGGTCGAGGAGGCGCGGGGGCGGCGTCTGCGAAAGCGCTTCGTGAAGCTCGACCGGTTCGATAAGGATGCTCTGATCGCTCTCGTGGGCGCTGAGGATGTGGGCGATGACCTCGGACACGGGAATGTCCTCGTTGCGTTCACAGACCTGGGCGAGAGTCTCCGTATTGTCGTAGCTGCAGCTCTGGCACCCGCCGATGTGGTAGCGGGCAAAAAGGGAACGCTTTGCGCCGGGGAAGCGGTCAAGGACCTCGCCCATCGTGATGCTGCCGTCGATTTCAGGAAGTGTAGCCGTCTCTGCCATGGGGAAATATGAACTCTTCTGCGGGGAATGACATTTGAAATTTGAAGTTTGCGAATTGAAACGGAACGTGAGCGCATGAAACGACACGTCCCCGGCCCCTGGAGCGATCCCCAGGTTTATCTGTTGCCCAATCTGATGACGGCCGGCAATCTCGCCTGCGGATTCAGTGCCGTGGTTACGATTTTCGCGGGTATGGAGGACGTCGGAGGCGGCACGAAGGACTTCCACCTCGCCATTTTCCTCATTCTCGGAGCCTGCTTTTTTGATGCTCTCGACGGACGTCTCGCCCGCATGAAGGGGCAGGAGTCCATGTTCGGCCGTGAATTCGACTCGCTCGCCGACATCGTCTCCTTCGGCATTGCTCCGGCCCTACTGGTGATGGACATCGTCCTGAAATCTTTCGATAACCGTCTCGGCTGGACGATCGCTTTCATCTACCTGCTCTGTGGCGGGATGCGTCTGGCGCGTTTCAACTGCCTCTCACAGGCCGCGTCCGAGGCGGCTGCGGATTCGAAGTCCGGGGTAAAAGACCGCGACTTCGTCGGCTTCCCCATCCC
>JBDNIL010000513.1:0-8893 GCA_041688355.1 Verrucomicrobiales bacterium
GAATCCGGCGAGGCTCTCGGAAGGCTGCTTCACCGCCACTGCGGAAGCATTATCGATATGTCTGTCAAAGCCGGTGAAGCGGTTAAAAGCTGTCGTCTTGTGGCGGTAAGGACAAGCGGAATGGTGGCGCGCAAGCGGCGCAAACAACGCCGAAAAGATGCCAAAGCAAAAGGAGTCGAACCCGACTCCACGGGTCTGATCCGCGACGGCTGGCACCTCATGATCACGAATCTTCCCGGAGCGAATTTCACGCCCAATTCGTTGCGAGCGATCTACCGGGCGCGCCGGGGAGTGGAACCGAGCGTAGCGAGGTAGCCAGCCAAGAAGAAATCCGATTACCGCTGGCAAATCCAATTCCGCGCCTGGAAACAGGCCTACAATCTCGACAAAGCCCTCAATCGAAAGAGCGGCGAACACCACCTCATGGCCATCATCCTCACCGCGATGACCAACCACCTCATCGGGATGCGAATGGCGCGACTTTTAAGCGGCCAGAAAGGAGTGGACAACCTCAGTTACGAAAAGCTTTACGACGCTCTCTCGATCCACCATCTGGCCGCAAAACGATGGGAGGACATCCTGACATTCAGACCATTCATGAAACAGGTTGAACGCGATAAAAGAAGAAGAAAATTCCCAGTCAGCACTGGGGCTCTCTGCTTAGGTTGACGCGAAGAGATTCCTTCCGTAACTCCCAACTGGTCGTAAGATACTCCCGAATTGACTCAAAATGTCCAGCAGTCAAGGGATTGTCAACCCCATGAATATTGATATCCCCGAACTCCTCGCGGCCGAGCGCCTCGTCACCAGACCGCTCCGGGCGCATCGCGGCTGGGTCGTTCGTGTGCGCGTTGCGGGGAAGTGGGTGGATCATCCCCAGGTGAGATGGCCGGATGCTCTCGCGGCCGTGCGCAAGCTCCGGGCAGAGACCGCCGCACGACTCGCCGTCGAGGCTCGCAAGCTGGAGGACTTCGAGGACGCCGTTCTCTGGGCCGGCGAGATGGCCGAGAAGCGGGGAGCCTCCTGGAAGAAAGCCGCACGGCGCGTGATCGAGTACTTGCCGAAGATTGAATTTTGAGTAAAAATCAACTCATGACTGATGCGAAGAGACCCGGCGCCCCTGTCGGGAACAGGAATGCCGAGAAGCCACCCGAGGAGAAGCTCACGGGCAAAGGTCGCATTACCGCCGACTTTGGAGATCTCAAGGCCGCGTGTGTGAAGGCAGCGAAGAAGAAAGGGATGAAGCCCGTGCCTTGGCTGCGGGAGGCGGCGGAGGAAAAGATTGCGAGGGAAGATGTGGGCGATTCTGGTTCGGCCAAGGTTTTTTGTGATTGAACAATGTTGTCGCGAAGGTATTCATGAAGATCAACTCCCCCGTAGAAAAGAGTTCAGCGTTCACGACGGAAGAGTTGATTGGTACGGTCGTCACTTTGATGTTTCTTGTGGCTTTTTTTGGATATGGAAAAAGCCCTGCAATCACGGGCGGTGTAATCGGCGCAGGGGCAGGATTTGTGATAGGCGTAGGATTCGGAATCGTGGCCGCTGGTGACGGTATTAACGGGGGATTGATTGGTGCCCTATTCGGAATGATTTTAGGGATATCCATCGGGAACACTATTGCCGATAAAAGCGACGATGCCCCTGACCATTCAAACCAGAGCTCCCAGCAAGTGACAGTCGACCGCGTTCTAGTCGCCAATACCGAAATTAACGAGTTCACAAGACGAGGGAGGACAATCCACAACACGCCCCCCACTCGCGATCAAAATTCAATTCGCATTCAAGCATGCACGCGAAAGCGCTCTCTCCTGTAGTGGATCGCGTGCTCTTTGACATTAAACAAAAAACACATACCGAAAGAGAAACATCATGCCAATATTCGTCTGGATCGCAATAGCCATCGCTATCGTTCTCATTGGGGGCGCCTCAGCTACAGGAATAATAGCTCACCCTGTCGTTCAATCCATGAATGGACCGCTGGGATACGCTATCGCATTGGGAATCATTGCGATAGTCGGGATCGTAGTCTGGAACAAGACCAAAGAAACAAAATCTGACGACGACAAATGATTTTTCGAAGTACATTGATAGCCGCCACTGTTTGCTGCGCAGCTCTTCTTCTGACAGGCTGTATCGACGGGGATGACGAAAGGACGAAAGCGGAAGAAGAAAGACGTGCAAGGCTATTAGAGTTTCGGGGCCAGATTAGTTCAGCATTTCTTCTTGGTGCAATCGGCTACGTATGCATCGGCTTATTGGGGCCTACTGTAGCAGAGGCAAGTAGAAGACATGTGGCCGAACAACTAAAGCTATCTGCTTCTGCTCAGGTGTCTTTAGCCAAAGGAGTATATTGGAGTGTGATTTGTGTGTTATTTCTATTCTCCCTATTCAACGCGCATTTAAGCACCGTGAAACCGGCAGTTTGGCTGTTGCTTGGAGCGACGGCGTATCCTTTCTTTGTTCATATGCTTCCGAGTTTGAAGGCTGGAGACATATTGCGACGCAAAGCCGCAGTGGCGCAAATTAAATCATTCTTGATGTTGATTTTCATATTTTACGTGATTCTTCGTTTCTTGAGCCCTGATGGATTTGGCCCTATTCAAATACGATAGTCATTATGGCTTCTGAAAACCATAGCGGGTGCCTCAAAGTGACAGCAGCTTTAGCGGGGCTTTGTGGAAGTTTACTTTACTTGATCAACTTTGGTGCTGGCGTGGTAGAGATTATTCCTGACAATTTGCCTATTGTGGGCAACCTTGACGAAGTCGTTGCGTCACTTGTTTTATTTGCCTGCCTTCGCGCCTTAGGCCTTTCCGTTCCGGGTCTCAACGCTAAATAATTGTGCAACAAAAAGGTCCAAATTCGTAGCAGCCTCAAAGCTCTGGCGAAAGATGAGGGCTTAATTTCACCCCCCCCCGCCGATACTCCCCCCGCTCATTACGATCCACCCGCAGAGTCTCCTTGATCTCCGGCCAGATCACATAAAACCGCGCCATGCTCATCCCGGTCTCTTCGTAAACCCGCCGTTGCAGCGCACTCACCCGGATCCACTCTGCCCCGAGGCATTCGACAATGTCCTCCGCCGAGTAGTTCCGACCGAGCCCGGCCTTCTTCCGCTTCCCGTCCACACCGATCGCTTCCCGATAGGTCGCCGCATCAAAGTCCTCATCGACGCGATAGATCCCGTCTTCTTATCAAGGAGGACGCCGATCTCTTCGAAGGGCCGGCCGTGGTTGTTCTTGCCGCAGGCGAGGATCAGCTTCGTCTCATCCTCCGGATCGGCCGGCGCGAGGTTCCACTGACTCCGCACCCGGGCATGGAGCACTTTCGAGTTTCGACCGTTCACGAAACCAAAGCACGAAGACCGCCGTCAGGCCCCAAAGATAAACGGAGAACAAAACGCTCCACTCAAGGATCACCAATCCCCAGAATAACGGTCGTTCAAAACCCTCCGGATCCCTCAGGAAACGAATCGCGGATTCTTTGGGAAAAATCAGAAAACTTAAGAAGCTCATGCTGGCTATCCCCCCGACGACAGCGATCCCTCGCGACGGGAACCGATTCCACCGTGGCAGAAAGGCCAGTGTAAAGAGGACCGCCGTAACGAGAGAGAACCAGAAAAAGATCCCCGCTGCGATGAGATGAGCTTTGAGGTAGTCCAGCGGAAGCAGTCCGACCGCCGCCCCCGCCCCGAGCATCACAAACCCCGGGATCATCGCCACATCCCCAAGCCGGGTCCGGCTTTGACGGCCAAGCCTCCACATCATCGGAAGATAGGCGAGACAGCAAATCACAAGACCTCCGTTGAAGAAATGAGCCGAAGGGGAGATCCGTTTCCACCCCAGCTCGGAAATGAAGTGATTGGTGATCGCATAGCGATCTCCGGAGAAGCCTTCAAAGTCAGCCGCGCTCAGCAGCATCCCCACCACAAAAACGAAGCCGCCGCCAAGGGCGAGCAGCGCGGGTAAAGTGATTCGATTGGCATTCATCGGTTTCAGAAACTTAGCCACATTCTCCAGCCCATGTCGCCCCTTCCTAGGAGCCTGTCGGACTTAGAGCGTCTGAGCGAGGGAATTGGGGTTAGAGTCAGAATTTTCATGAGTTTGAGGAGTTTGTGTGAACACAAATGACGAAAACGAGGGGAAATTCGGGCCGAATCCGCGATTTCCGCAGCCGGGCGGGATAAGTCCGACAAGCTCCTAGCCGCAAAGAATAACTCCGCCCTCCGCAGCAAGCGGAATTCGCCACCCGCGCTACTTCAGAGCACCGTAGCGGCGTTGGGAACAACGCCGACTGATGAGAGGATCTTCGTCGCCTTGAGGCTGGGAAGTCTCCGGCGGATTTACAGGCAGAGAACTCGGCGGGTTGTGCCCGGATCGTTCGTCGGCGCGCGCATCGCCAACCTGTGGCAAGCCATGGGAGAATGAGCGAAGGTAATCTCCCGGCGGCTTCGCTTCCTCGCTCAAGAAAATCGAGTCCAGCCGACTGGACTACTTCGTCGAGGGCGGTCCTGCTGGTCGCTGATGTTGCGCTCATTCCGTGCGGGCGATCCGTCATCGATCTCCGTGCCGCCAGTGTTGCGGTTCGCGCCCTTGAGCAAGTTCACCGCAGCCGTGGGGAACTTCCGAAAGGCGCTTTCATTCCGAACAAACTTCAGAAGAACTACCGGCCTTCCGAAGAACTTCTCATGACCGCCAAGACGCTGGGGCTGGCAGTCACGCCCGGTCTCGGTCTCCGGCAGGCCTTCGCGGATTCCGCCGGTCAGCGCTCCGTCGTGTGGAGAATGAACCGCGAAAAGGCATGGAGCCAGCAGGAGATTGTTGCGGAAACTCTCGAAGAGCGGCTCAAGAGTTAGGCCACCGCATCAGCCACCCAAGTGCTCAATCGACATGTTCTCAGCGATCCTATCATGCGAGATCAGAGCGTAGACCCACGGTTTGCCTCCGTGTTTCGCGGTGTAGTCCGAAGCGTTCTTGCACCATTTCTCGGCCACGTCCTTCTTCGCCATGACATCCGCATCCTGCATCGCTGACTTCTTCTTCGGCTCCAGCATGTAAATGGCGTCCGCTGTTTCAGCGACGAAGTCCGGTTGGTATTCGGGATGCTCGGCTCCGAGCTTGTAATAAATCTGAAACTGCCCTTTGGCCGGCTTGAACCACTTCATTGATTCCCGATCCAGAATCACGGCAAGAATCCGCTCGGCTTCCGAGTCAAACTTTTGGACGGGATAGAGGCACTTCTTGAAACCGCCGAAGAGATATTTCGACATGTTGCTCTTGTCCCTGGGAGAAACCTTGAAGTCGAGCGGCTCGTCGGTGGCGGAGGCGGTGTAGGCGCTGGATTTCAACTCAGTGAACCCTTTGTTAATCTTCACTTCATATTCGACCGTCTCGTCCTCCCAATAGTGCACCTGCATCTGGGCGTGGATGAAGGCCGCGATCTCTCTCTGGTGCCTCCAGAGAATCTTGCCCGAATCTTCCTCGCTCAGGTAGCTTTTGAAATGCGCGACGGTCTGGCCCGCCAACTCGTAGAGCAGGTCCGCGTGTTTCTCGTAGTCGATGTCGTCGAAATCGACCAGTCCGCTGACCACATAGTTTTCCAAGCGCTTCTCTTTGATACCGCCCTTGCCGAGGCCGATCACTTCCGTGACACCTGTGCGGAGAAACTGAACCCACAGCTCGTCGGAAATCGGTTGGTAGGTGAGTCCGGAAAGATCGAGCTCGAAGGAATGGAATCCAGACTCGACCTCACCTTTCGGAACAACGAGAATCCGCGGAATATCGATCGTCTGCTGAACGAACAGCTCGACCGTCTTTTTCACGATGGCCGCGATATCGGGTTTGGCGCTCACACCCTCGAACTCCAGTTGCGTGGGAGTCAGAGCGGCGTCGACTTCTCTGGCGATGACCGATTGGATCTCGGGATGACTCAAGTAACTCGAAGTGGGAACCCGCTCGGGCTGGCTCTCCAGCTTCTTGATGAAAGTGTAGGCGGCCCGGGCGATCGCCTGCTCTCCAGGATTGGAGAATACCGAGTGTTCGCGGGGTTTGGCGATATCCGTAAATGCCGTCGCCTGGGTTGGCACGGTGCCAAGCTGGCTCGCGAGGGAGCTTTGAGAAATCACCGTCTTGGTCTTCTTCTCAATCTCGTCCGGATCGAGCACGACGGTCTGCATGCGGATTGCAGAATCGGGTTTGTTAGCCTCATCGACGATCTCCTGAAACTTGTCGTGAGCGACGATGTTCAGTCGATCCACTGCGGTGACGCCGACGCGCTTCCCGTAAGGCAGGCGTAAGCCGCGACCGATCGATTGCTCGATGAGGATGCGGGCGTTCGCGGCGCGGAGCGGGACGATGGTGTAGAGGTTCGTCACGTCCCAGCCTTCCTTGAGCATGTTGACGTGGATCACGATCTCGGTCGGGTTGTTGGCATGCTCGACGGTGAGGAGGCGGTTGATCATCTCCTCTTCGTCGGCACCGGTCTTGCTGGAATCGACCTGGATCACCTTCTCGCGGTAGCGACCGTCGAAAAAATCGTCGGACTCGATGTGCGTCTTGAGCTGGGCGGCGTGCGTCGTATCCCGGGCGATGACGAGGACGAAGGGTTTCACGATCTCTCGACCCGCCTCGCGGGCGTAGGTTTCGAGTTGCACCTTGGTCTGCTCGTGAAGTCGGACACCGTCGGAGAGTTTCAGTTCTTCGATGGCCTCTTTGCTCATCCCGGCCGGATTGAAGTTCTTGCGAGTCACCACCGCCGGTTCCTTGACGAAGCCATCGGCAATCGCACGACCGAGCGCGTAGTCGAAGATGACGTTGTTGAAGGGCACCGCACCTTTCGCGGTTTCCACGAAGGGTGTTGCGGTCAGTTCCAGCCCCAGAATCGGTTTCAGCTCGTTGATCGAGCGGACACCGGCGCTGGCGCGGTAGCGGTGCGACTCGTCCATCAGGAGGACGAGGTCGGGCAGCGCGGCGAGGTATTCGAAGTAACTCTCCCCGATGTATTCCGAGAGGCGCTTGATCTTCGGGGCCTTTCCGCCGCGCACCTCCGAGTTGATTTTGCTGATGTTGAAGATGTTGATCTTGCAGCGCAGCAACTGGTCGAAAAGTGTTCCGGCCTTAGACTCGTAGTCGTCTCCCGTGATGATCTCCGGAGCCTCCTGCGCGAACTCGGCGATGCCCTTGAACACATACTTCGGCGTGTTTGGCGTGAAGTCGGCGATCAGCTTGTTGTAGATCGTCAGGTTCGGGGCGAGGACGAAGAAGTTGTTGATGCCGTGGGCGAGGTGCAGGTAGGTGACGAAGGCCCCCATCAGGCGCGTCTTTCCCACACCGGTGGCGAGGGCAAAGCAGATCGAGGGAAAGTCCCGCTCGAAGTCGGTGACGGACGGATATTCGCTCTGAATCAATTCGAGTGCTTCGGCGACAGCGAACGATTTACCCGGCGGCACGATCTCCGTGATCCGGTTGAGGATCTCCAGCGAATGGCGTTGGGGCGGACGCAGACTGAGGCGTCCGGAGATAGCGTTGACGTGGCGGTTCATGTGAGATTCCAAAGGGGGTGCTGTTGCCAATCTTCAGGGAGGCCCATCTCGGCCACAGGAATGTCGGGGTATTCGGCAAAAAGTTGCTCGACTCGTTCGCGCCATTGGCTCGATGGCGAGATCTGCGCGAGGAAGGTCCGGCATATCATCAGGATGATGCCGCACCGGTTGTTGGTGAGAACGTTTTTGTCATCTTCCGTCTTCAGGTGCCAGTCGGGGTGCTTGTTTTTCTGAGGGAGGCCGGGCGGATATCCCAAAACCCGGTTCCAGAGTCGGGAATGGTGGGCGCAGATATTGCGGGTCGCGTAGAGACTCCGGAACCAGCTCACGAGGAGTTCCTCCGGCATTTCAAAATGGGTGGCGACTCGGGCCTGGATCGCTTTGTCGGCCCCTTTGAAAAAAGTCAGGAGGCTGCCCATACTCATCAGTTCGCAGACCATCCAGACCGGCAGGTTTCGGTGCTCGTCTCCGTATTTCTTCAAGAAATGCTCTTTGAACGCTTCTTTGCTGCGGTTCGTCTCGACGAGCAGTCCCTCGCGCCACTCGATGTATTCCGCGATGGAGAGGTTTGGAAGGTTATCCTCACAACAGTGCCCGAAGGCTTCATGGGCGTGCGCAAAATGGTAGACCAACTGGGTCCGCACGGCGACCTCGACGCGCTCGATGGCATCGAGGAGCAGGACGCGGAGTCGCCGGTCGAAGCAGTAGCGATCCCAGATCACCTTGAGGGAGGTGCCGTTCGCGTAGGCGTCGCCGTCCTTGACGCGAAAGGGATAGAGATACCCGGAGAGCCGGTAATAACTCACCGATGCCAGTCGGCGGATCAACTCGTCGCGGTCGGCGAGCAGCCCGCGATCGAGCAGTTGTTGCGCCTGATCCGCAAAGGACATCGGACCCTTTTCGTACTTCATTGCCCCTCCCTTCCCCGTGGAATCCGAGGCGAATGGACGCAAAAAACCCCCCGAATTACGCATGCAAGCAGAGGCGCGGGGGGTGTGCTGCGCAGACAGAACACCCTAAAGTAGTTTCGTGCAACTTGATTGTTGACGGCGGAAATCTCCGAAGAGCGGAATGGGAGGGGTGGAGTCACGGTGGATTAGTCCTCGAAAAGATTCATCTGCCCTTCGGGTCGCGGAGCCTCGGGCAGGTTCTCGACGCGGAGGCTGTAGTCGTCCTTGCCCCATTCGCAGCGGTTGAGGACGGCTTTGGGGATCTTCTTCACGGTCAGGTTTGCGTAGCCTTCTTTGGCTCCGCGGAAGGAGGTGCAGACGACGAGGAGAGTGCGGTCGAGGCCGACTTCGTCGCTCAGTTGCTGGAGCTGGGCGTGGGTGAGGCTGGCGGTGGTCGTGTAGA
>JBDNIL010000514.1:0-4723 GCA_041688355.1 Verrucomicrobiales bacterium
AGTGGAATACCCTGCACATCGTCATCACGCCGGAGAAGTGCGTCCACACCATGAACGGGACCAAGTATGTCGAGTATGTCAAAGGATCCGAGGATTGGAATGCCAAAGTCGCGGCGAGCAAGTTCTCCAAGTTCCTCCAGTTCGGCAAGCCGACCAAGGGCCACATCTGCCTGCAGGACCACGGCAACCTGGTCTCGTTCCGCAATGTGAAGATCAAGTCGCTCGACTAATCACGAGGTCAGCTCCCGTATCACCCGGCCGTCGCTGATGGCGATGGGTCGGCCGATCGGGGTCATCAGCTCGTAGTCGTAATCGATCCCGAGTTGGTGGAAGATCGTCGCGTGGATGTCCTCGACGTGGACTTTTCCGGCGGGCTCCTCGCTCTCGCCGGTGGGATCGGTTTCCCCGATCGCGAGACCTCCGCGGATTCCGCCTCCGCCGAGGAGCACGCTGAATCCGTGCGGCCAATGGTCGCGTCCCTCGGCGAGGTTGAGCTTCGGGGTGCGCCCGAACTCCGTCGCGACCATCACGATGGTGTTTTCATACAGGTCGCGCTCTTTCAGCAGGCCGATCAGGGCGGCGAGCGCCGGGTCGAGGATGCCGAGCTGCTTGGCCTGGCCCTCGTGATTGTTGATGTGGGTATCCCATCCGTTCAGGGTGACTTCGACGCAGCGTACCCCGACCTCGACGAGGCGGACGGCGGCGAGGCAACTGCGCCCGAAGGGGGTATCGCCGAAGGCCTCGCGCACTGCTTTGGGCGCGACGCTCACGTCAAAGGCGGCGAGCTGATCCGAGCTCATCATGAGCCGGGCCCGCTCGATCGAGGTGCGGTGCAGCGTGCGCGTTTTTTCCATGTCAGCGAGACGCCCGGCGGCGAAGGACTGCTCCAGCACATCGAGCCCGGCGAGACGCTGCCGCTGTCTCTCGTCATCGGTGCGGGAGCGGACATCGGGGACCGGCTTGACTGGATCGTAGGCCTGGAAGGCGTCGTACTGGGCCCCGAGGTAGCCGCCGCGGGCCGGATTCTGCCCCGGGAGGAGGGAGATGTGCGAGGGGATGTCGATGGCCGCCGCCTTTCCATCGGGCGCGGGCATCTCGTGGCAGATGATCGAGCCGATCGCCGGATGAATAAGCCCGGGAAAGGGCCGGTAGCCGGTTTTCACATTGTAGATCGCCCGGGTGTGGTCGCCCTCTTTGCTCGTGACGGCGCGGAGAATGGAGAAATCCTCCGCCCGCTCCGCCGTGAGCGGGAGGCCTTCGCCGAACTGGATTCCCTTCACTGCCGTCTTGATCGACTTCGCCCCGTAGGCGATCGCGCTGCCGGGATGCGGGTCGAAGGTCTCGAGCTGGCTCGCCCCGCCCTCCATCCAGAGCACGATGACGGACTGCGGACGCGCTCCCGGCTTTTCCGCGCCCCGTGCGAGCTGTTGGGCGAGGGGAGTGAGCCAGCCCAGGCCGGCGACGGCAGAGCTCTTTAGTAGGGCGCGTCGCGTGAAATGTCCGGGCCCTCCGCAGGCACCGTGGGGGGAAAATGCGGGAGGTTTCATCATCGGTTCCAGGAGAATTCGGTGGAGTTGATCAGCGACCAGTAGAGGTCCGCCATGGTGCGCTCTCGCGACTTGTTCGTTTGCCCGTCGAGGAGGGGGGAAAAGTGGCCCCGCTCGGGGTCGGTCGGGTAGCGGGAGAGGACCGCGAGGAAGGCCGCGTCGAGCGTGGCCTCGTCGGACGGAGCATAATGAGCCAGCCGGGTCGAGCTGTTCATGATGGGATTCGGTTGGGTGCGCTCATCGACCAGTTTCCCATTCATGAGGAGGAGCCGCTGCGGGATCGTTCCCGATTCCCCTGCGAACTCGTCTTCGCCGCGGTCGCCGTAGCGTTTCACAAAATCCTGCGTCTCCCCGAAGCGGCGCAACTTATGGATGATGTGCGTCGATGCGTCGAGCGCCTCGAGGGTGCTGGACTGGATGATGCTCCCGGCGACCTGCTCGGGCCGCAGTGGTGTGAGAGGGAAGGCGGCCCAGGTTGATTCCTGCTCCGGCGTGACCGGTTTGTCAGGATCGGCGGATCGGCTCTCGCGCCGGAAAGGGTCTGACCCCGCGATGACGCGGATGAGTCGCTGCATGTCGTAGCCGCTCGCGATAAACCCGGTTGCCAGCTCGTCCAGTCCGGCGGGATACGGGCCATCGAGCGGGATGTCATCGACCGGTTCGCTGAGTGGCCGACCGAAGAGGATCGCCCAGGTGCGGTTCACGGTGACGCGGGCGAAGGCGGTGTTCCCGGGGTGGGTGACCCAGCGGGCGAGCTGCTCGCGGCGGGAGCCGCCTTCGGCAAAGAGTTCCGGGGAAAAGGGGACTTGTGGAGCGACCTGCCTCTCGGCCTTTTCCCCGAGGTAGCGCGTCTCGTATTCCTTCGAGCGCTTTTCACGGACCCCCGTGATGGAGGTGTCGGCCTGGGCGAAGTAGGCGGCGAGCTGGTGGAAGTCGCGCTGTTTCCAGCGATCGCTGAATTTGTCGTCATGGCACTGCATGCAGTCGAGGCTGACCCCGAGGAAGGCACGCGCGGTCCGGGCGGCGAGCTTTGTTTCATCGGGACCGCCACCGCCCTGCATGACCGAGACGGTGATGAAATTCGTCTCCGGATGGCTCGTCCAGAGTCCCTCGGCGGAGATGAGTTGTCGCACCAGTTCGTCGTAGGGACGGTTTGCCGCGATCTCGTCGCCGAGCCAAGTCACGAGCCGCCGACGACGGTAGACCAGAAACGGCCCCGTCTCCACCCCGACGAAGGCGCGCGCATAGCGCTCTGCGAGATAGTCCGCATAGCGCCGGTCGGCGAAGAGGTGATCGAGCCACGCCTGGACTGCATCGGCTCCGGCGGGCAGTGCCTCGAGGCGGCGGATCTCCTCGAGCGAGGGCGGTGCGCCGGTCAGGGCGAGGGAGAGGCGGCGGGCGAGGGTGAGGGCATCGGCCTCCGCGACGGGCGAGACGGCGGCGGCCTCCCGGGCGAGGGCAAAGGCGGCATTCACCCGGGCGATTTCGTCTGACAGGTTCTCCTGCGCCGACGGGGCGAGCGGAGTCACCGGCGGCTTGTCCAGAGACCGCAGCATCATGACGCCGAGCCCGATCATGATTGCGATCATCGCAGCGAGCCGGGGGAGAGTGCGGGTGAGAAAGAGCTTCATCGAGACTGGTTCCGTGGTTGAAAAGCGGACAATACCACGTTCACTCAGGGAAGACGCAGTCCGGACCCCGGCGGTTACAGGGCAATAGGCAAAGACATGGCAAAAGAACGACTCGATCAGGTGATGTTTCGCCGCGGACTCTGCGACTCCCGCGAGATGGCCAAGCGCCTCATTATCGCCGGCGAGGTCCGCGTCGAGGGGCACGAGGGCGTGCTAAAGCCCGGGCTCAAGGTCGATGAAGAAGCGGCCATCGAGGTGAAAAACCGCCCGAAGTTCGTGAGCCGCGGCGGTTTTAAAATCGAAAAAGCGCTCGATGAATTTGCCATCGACGTCGCGGGGAAAGTCGTCTTCGACGCCGGGGCCTCTACCGGCGGATTCACCGACTGCGTCCTCCAGCGCGGCGCGGCCAAGGTCTACGCCTACGATGTCGGGACCAATCAGCTCGCCTGGAAGCTGCGCAGCGACGAACGGGTCATCTCGCGGGAGGGCTTCAACATCCGCTACCTCGCCGCGTCCGACCTGCCCGAGAGCGTCGATCTCGTCGTCATCGACGTCTCTTTTATCTCCCTTACCCTGATCCTCGGGCCCGTCTTCGAAGTGCTGAAGCCCGATGGCGACATCGTCTGCCTCATCAAACCCCAGTTCGAGCTGAAAAAAGAGCAGATCGGCAAAGGCGGCATCGTGAGGGACCCGGCCCTGCATGAGGAAGCGGTCGAGAAGATACGCGCCTTCGTCGCCGGGCCACTCGGAAAAAGCTGGCACGGACTGACCCAGTCGCCTATCAGTGGCACCGACGGTAATATCGAATTTCTCGCATGGCTGAAACACGACGAATAGGGATCATCGCAAATCCCGGCAAGCCCGGGGCGGGCGTCCTGCTCACCGATCTCGTGAGCCGGCTGCGGCAGGGCGGACTCACCGTCGTGCTCGAGGAAAGAACCGCCGCGCTCGTGAATCTGCCCGACGGTGTGCCGCTCGATCAGCTCAGTGACCGCATCGACCTGCTCGTCGTCCTCGGCGGCGACGGCACCATCCTCTGGGTCCTGCGGCAGATGGGGGAAAAGATCAAACCCATCGCCGCGATCAACACCGGAACGCTCGGCTTTCTCACCTGCGCCACCGCCGATGAGAGCGGGCAACTCGTCGAGGCACTCGTCTCGGGATCCTACACTCTTTCCGAAAGACTGCTCATCGCCGGAGACCTCGAACGCGACGGTCGAGCCGAGGTCTCCTTTGTCGCGCTGAACGAGGTGACGCTCTGCCGAGCCGTTGCCTCCCGGGTCATCCACGTCGAAGCCCACATCAATGACAAGCTCGCGAACCGCTACACCGGCGACGGGCTCATCCTCTCGACGCCGACCGGTTCGACCGCCTACTCTCTCTCGGCGGGCGGTCCGCTCGTTCAGCCCGACGCGAACGTCTTTGTCATCACCCCGATCTGCCCGCACTCCCTCGCGAACCGGCCCCTCGTCGTCGAGGCGACGAACCGCATCATTTTCGAATCCCCGGAGCAGCGCGACGATCTCTCCCTGCTCGTCGACGGAC
>JBDNIL010000515.1:0-6766 GCA_041688355.1 Verrucomicrobiales bacterium
GCTGACCCGATCGTGGGTCTGGCCCCTCGCGTGGGCGGCGAGCCTCGGCTTTTCGACCGTGGTGATCGCGAAAGACGGGGAGGCGCTCTTCGAGTCAGAGATACGTCCCCTCCTCGCGACCCGCTGCGTCTCCTGCCACGGCCCTGATAAAGCGGACGGCGGCCTGCGCCTCGACTCGCGCGCGGCGATCTCCGTCCCGCTCGCGAGCGGACTTTTCCTCGACACGATAGGCGGGCAATCGACGGCGCCCGCCTCGTGTGTGCTCGAGCCCCGACTAGTCGAGCCCTTTGTCCGCTGGATAGCCCTCGGTCTGCCGTGGCCGGAGAATGTGACGGTCGCCTCCGCCGGGGACAGGGCCGCCGCCGCCCGCCGTCACTGGGCTTTCCAGCCGCTGCGCGAGCCCGATTTGCCGAAAGGCGGGGGCGATCCCGTGGATTTTTTCATCCAGGCCCGCCTCGGGAGCGCCGGGCTCTCGCCCTCGCCCGAGGCCGATCGTCGCACGCTCATTCGCCGACTTTCCTACACTCTAACCGGCCTGCCTCCCTCGCCTGAGGAGGTGACGCACTTCGCGAACGATCCCGATCCGCAGGCCTACGCGAAGCTCGTCGACCGTCTTCTCGACTCGCCCCATTACGGCGAGCACTGGGCGCGGCACTGGCTCGATGTGGCCCGCTACTCCGACACGAAGGGCTACGTCTACGCCCGGGAGGAAAAGAACTGGCCGCACGCCTGGACCTACCGGGACTGGGTCGTCTCCGCGCTGAACGAGGACCTGCCCTACGATCGGTTTTTACTCCTCCAGCTCGCCGCCGATCAGATCGATGACAAAAGGCCCGGCGACCTCGCCGCGATGGGATACCTCACGATCGGTCGCCGTTTCCTCGGGGTGAAACACGACATCATCGACGACCGCATCGATGTCGTGACGCGCGGCATGCTCGGGCTCACCGTCTCGTGCGCCCGCTGTCACGATCATAAATACGACCCCATCCCGGCGGCTGACTACTACGCCCTCCACGGGGTCTTCGACAGCAGCATCGAAAAGCTCGTGACGCTCGCGGACGGGAGTCAGGACTTTGGAAAAGCCCAGCAAGAGCGGATCAAAGCGCTCGACGAGACGATGGCAAAGTTCCGTCTCGAGGCAGCGGACCGGGTCCGCGAACGTCTCGCTGATTATTTGAAGGCGCAGACCGAACTCGACAAGTACCCGGCCGACGGCTTTGACCAGATCTTTCAAAAGACTGACCTCCTCCCCGCCTTCGTTCATGCGTGGCGCGATTATTTGCGGCGGGCGGGGGAGAAAAATGATCCGATCTTCGCTCACTGGCACGCCTACCGCGCGGCGACGCCGGATCAGTACTCGACCGTCACTGTTGCCGGATCCCATCCACGGATCGCAGCAGCCTTTGCCGCGCCGCCGAAGGACTTCGACGAGGTCATCACCCGCTACACAACCGTCTTGAAGGAAGTCGTCGACGATCCCGTGCTGCGTGCCGTCACCCGCGGCTCCGGATCTCCCTGCGAGGTGCCCGAAGGACCGGTCGTGAATGTGGAGACGTATTTTGAAAGCGAATCCCTCAACGCCCTCTGGAAGCTCGAGAATGCCGTCGTGCAGGGTATCCTCAATGCTCCCGGGGCGATTCCAGCCGCACTCACCCTCGCGGACCGAGCCCTCCCCATCAAGCCGCGCATCTTCCTGCGGGGGAATCCGCTCACGCAGGGGGAGGCCGTGCCGCGGCAGTTTCTCGAAATCCTCTCCGGGGAAAAGCGCGCGCCTTTTTCCATTGGGAGCGGTCGGCTCGAGCTGGCCCGGGCCATTGCCGATCCGAATAATCCGCTGACCGCCCGGGTCATCGTCAATCGGGTCTGGGCGCACCACTTCGGCAGCGGGCTCGTCGATACCCCGAGCGACTTCGGCATCCGCGCCGGACCGCCCTCGCATCCGGAGTTGCTCGACTGGCTCACCGCGCAGTTCATTCAGGACGGCTGGAGTCTGAAGTCGCTGCATCGCCGCCTCCTCCTTTCCTCGACCTATCGCCAGTCCTCCGGCGGGCCCGGCGATGCCTCAGCCCGGGAGCGAGCCCTCGCCGTCGATCCCGCCAACCGATTGCGCTGGCGCATGAACCCGCACCGTCTCGGCTACGAGGAATTCCGCGACTCGATGATGGCCGCCTCGGGAGAGCTCGATCGTCGCCTCGGGGGCAAACCGGTCCAGGCCTTCAAGCCACCCTACATGAAACGCCGCGCACTTTATGGCAAAGTCGATCGCCAGTTCGTGCCCGGCGTCCTGCGGATCTTCGACTTCGCCAATCCCGACCTGCACATCCCCCAGCGCAGCGAGACGACCGTGCCGCAGCAGGCACTCTTTTTTCTCAACGATCCTTTTGTCCTCGATCGCACCCGCGCCGTCGCCGATGCCAGTGCCGGGGTGAGCTCTCCACCCGACCGCGTCCGTGCGCTCTTTCGCATGACGGTACAGCGCGATCCTTCAGATGCCGAGATCACCGAGTCCCTCGCCCTCATCGAGGCGGCCACAGATCCGGAGCTGCTTACCGCTCCGCCCACCGCCGCCGACTGGAGCTACGGCTACGGAACGATGGACGAAAAAGCGCAGCGTATCTCCGCCTTCACCGCTCTGCCCCATTTTACGAACGGTGCCTGGCAGGGAGGACCGGCCGTGCCCGATCCGAAACTTGGCTGGGTCTACCTCAATGCCACCGGAGGCCACCCCGGCAATGACAAAAACCACGCCGCGATCCGTCGCTGGACGGCACCCCGCGCGATGACCCTCGCGATCCGTTCGAAGCTCACCCACGAACCCGCCGCCGGGGACGGCATCTGCGGATTTGTCGTCAGCTCCCGTGTCGGCCTGCTCGGTTCGGCCACGATCCATGCCAAATCAACCGACCTGAATGTCGCCACACTTGCCGTCGAAGCGGGTGAAACGATAGACTTCCTCGTCGACATCGGCTCCGGCCTCAACAGCGACCAGTTTCTCTGGGAGATCGCCCTGACAGATCAACACGAAGACCTCGAAACCCCGGCCAAGGCCTGGAATGCGAATTCCGATTTCCCCGCCGACACCTCCCTTCCCCTCACCGCCTGGGAACAACTGGCACAGGCGCTGCTCTGCTCCAACGAATTCCTCTTCATCGACTGAACCAAAACTTCAAACCTGAAACTTCAAACCCCATGTTTCCCACCCGCCGCGACCTCCTCCACCGCTCCGCCCTCGGCCTGGGGTCGCTCGCCCTGAGCGGTGTTCTCGGTGACGACGGGCTTAGCGCGGCGGAGAATCCGCTGCTCTCACGGAGCGGGCATTTTCCGGGAAAAGCGAAGCGGGTCATCCACTTTTTCCTCAACGGCGGTCCCTCGCATGTCGATACCTTCGACCCGAAACCGGCCCTCGCCCGCTACGCCGGCAAAGCGCTCGCGACCACCCTCACGACGGAGCGAAAAACCGGCGCGGCCTTTCCCTCGCCTTTCGAATTCCGTCGCTACGGCGAGTCCGGCATCGAGGTGAGCGAGCTCTTCGCGAAGACTGCCGCCCACATCGACGACATCGCCGTGATCCGCTCGATGTATGCCCAGGTCCCGAATCACGAGCCTTCGCTCATGCTCATGAACTGCGGCGACTCCGTCCAGGCGCGACCGAGCTTCGGGGCCTGGACGCTCTACGGCCTCGGATCGGAAAACCGCAACCTGCCCGGCTTCATCGCGATGTGTCCCGGCGGCATGCCGATCAAGGACAATGAGAACTGGCAGTCCGCCTTCCTCCCCGGCGCCTTTCAGGGCACCTACGTCGATTCGAAGCACGAGGAACTCAGCCGCCTCATCGAAAACATCGATCACCCTCACATCGCGACGGGCGATCAGCGCCGTCAGCTCGACCTCCTCGCCCGCTGGAATGCCCGTCATCGCGAGAACAGGGTCGACGAGCGGCTCGATGCGCGCATCCATTCCTACGAGCTCGCTTTCCGCATGCAGAGCGAAGCGAGTGACGCTTTTGACCTTTCCAAAGAGCCGGCCCACATCCGCGAGATGTATGGCAACGGTGTCCACGGTCGCCAGACCCTCATTGCCCGGCGTCTCCTCGAGCGGGGCGTGCGTTACGTGCAACTCTGGCACGGCGCCGGTCAGCCCTGGGACAACCACAACGAGATCGAGAAAAATCACCGCAATCTCGCCGGAGAGATCGACGGCCCCATCGCCGCGCTCCTCACCGACCTGAAACAGCGCGGGCTTTTTGAAGACACCCTCGTCCTCTGGGGCGGAGAGTTCGGGCGCACTCCCACCGTCGAACTGAGCGGCGCCGGCAAACCGCAGATGGGACGCGATCACAATCACTACGGCTTCAGTGTCTGGATGGCCGGCGGTGGCATCAAAGGCGGGACCGTCCACGGCGCGACCGACGAGTTCGGCTTCAAAGCCGAGAAAGATCCCGTGAGCGTGCACGATCTCCACGCCACCATGCTGCACTTGCTAGGGTTGGATCACAAGCGCCTCACCTACCGCTACGCGGGCAGGGACTTCCGGCTCACCGATGTTTCAGGGAGAGTGATTCGGGAGATTCTGGGGTAGGCGTCGGGAGGGTTGAAGAAGCCGGCCCGCGGGCGTCCCGCCGGCTTCACAGGCCCTGCTGCCAATGCAATGGGGCGGGCGGGCCGCCCGCGGTCCGGCCCCCAATGGGTCAGGCAAAGCGCTCTCGGATTTCAATAAGCAGAGCTTCCACGGCATCACGGTCAGGCTCGTTTGGCAATGAGGACCGTTCGAACTCGGCCTGGACTTCACTCAGTAAACCCTCGGCCCTGTCGACCAGTTCATCATATTCAAACTCCCCGGCCCGAACCTGCAGGAGATACTCCCGATTGGGACGCCTCGTTCTCAGAATCCCTTCTCTGGCGATCTCGCCCGCCATTTCGAGAAGACGAAGGGTGTGCATGAGATTCTTCGAATCGTACCCTCGTCCGTGAGCCACATTCGTGTGGTAACGTTCCGCGTTTCGCAACTCGACCCATTCCCGGTATTCCCGGTGATTTTTGCAATGGGCCCGGAAGGCGTCCTGATTAAAATGCATCCAGGCAATCGGCTCCGCCGCGATCGCTACACTGCTGAATACAAGCGCGTCCGGCGACTTCGGAGAGACGAGTCCGCGGTAATCGGCTCCTGCTTCATAGTACACGGCATAAAGTCCGGCGGTGTGTTGCACCGCCGTGAGACCGCACTCTTGCGCATTGATCGATCGTGAGCCGAGCCATTCCAGGACGGGGACACTTCCCTGTCCCTGCGGGACATGGCAAAAGTCGAGCGGCGGCCGCCTCGTCTCGGGCTGCGGGTTCACGATCTTCTTGTTCAAGCCGCGCGCCTTCCTGATCTGCCCCATCGCATACTCGCCAAACGTGCGCCCGCAGAGTTTCGAGAGAAAGAGATCGGGGGTGATGAGTCTGAAAAGCGAGTGCTCGAACTGAACGCACTCGGTCGGCATGGCGAGAAGCTCAAGCGCGTTGGGATTGTTCTTGAGAAGCAGGGTAAAAAACTGACCTATTTCGTAGTAGACCTGGTCGCTCCGTTCATCGGATACCTGTTCTATGCGGTCGAGACCTCCGATGAAAGAGCGGGGAGCAACAAAGACGCCTCGCCTATCTTCATCAGAGCCCGCAACTGCAGTGCCGTAAGCGTGACTCCCGGCGATGGTGTCGAAGAGGAGCAAGTCGAGCTTTTTCACCCGATCCACCGTGAAATCACCGACCGGGACTCGAGGCGGGCGGGCGGCGATTTCATTGCGAAAAAGGCTATCGAGGAGAGCAATGTCCGTATCACTTTCCGGGATATCGACTTCGTCATTGATAAATTCTCCGAGGTAAAGATCGAGGGCGGGAATCTTCTGCATCAATTCGCCCTCGGCGGACTCCGATTTGTGGCGAAGCAGGTCAGGGATGACTGATTGCAGATCCCCCGGAGCCGTCATCACCAGATCCGGAAAGGGAACGGGAGGAATCCCTTTTCCGCCGGCCACCCAACGCGCACAGAGGATGGCGCGGAGAGCGTAGAGGTAGTCCTTGGCGCGCACTTCCTCACGATCCAACTTTCCGAAGATCATCTGTTTCGCCAGCCCTCGATAATGTGCATGGGAAGAACGGGGGCAAAAGACCGCGCGGGCCGACTCCTGCCAGCGTTCACGGAATCCGTCTTCGTTCCGGTAAACGATTGGAGAGTGCAGCCATTCGACTAGCGCACCGTTCGATTTTCCCAGGAGTCGGGCAGCCTTCCGAATATCCCAGCCGCCCGCGTCCAGCAACCCCTGAAGCGGAAGATCGATAGATCTCGAACTCTTCTCGCACTGAAAGGTAAGAAAGTTTTTCCCGCGTAAAAACGAAACGGATGTCGTAGTCGCTGTCCGGAGAAGCGAAACCCCAGGCACGACCCCCTGATTCGGCTGCATAAAGAATCCGCACGTTACGGGATGTTTCGATCTCTTCGAGGAGTGTTGGGATTGTTTTCATGCTTGCTCTCCCGTGAGCAGGGGAAGTGGGATAAAGGTCTCCTCAAGGTCTCAATTTCGCAAACCAAAGAGATTCCGAACCGCCAGCCACCGGTCCGGCTGCCCGTCTTCTCCAGTTGACTTCGCTTCGCTCCGTCCATTTGCCTTCGTTTCACTCCGGCTACCTTCGGTTCCGCTACGCTCCATCACTCCATCACTCCATCACTCCATCACTCCATCACTCCATCACTCCATCACTCCATCACTCCATCACTCCATCACTCC
>JBDNIL010000119.1:0-3197 GCA_041688355.1 Verrucomicrobiales bacterium
CCCGCCTTTGTCTCCAGCCGGTGCGCCATGATCTCGCCCGCTTTCGCTCCAGGCGGCGGATCGGGGCGGATCGGGGCGCTCTTCAAGCTGGCTCACGCTGCGACTGTGCCCCTGGCGCTTCACGGCCGCGTAGACCTTGGGCCGTGGCCGCCGTCTTCCACGGAGGTGACGGCTTTCTCGCTGTAGTAGCCGCTGTCGATCAGCACGGCACCGACCGCGCCTGCGACGGGGCTGACGACGGCCAGGGTCGGTTGCATCTGCTCCTTGTCGTTTGGCGCGTCGCTGACGCGTTTGCCCACGATGAGCATGGTTTCAACCTCAACCGCAGCCTGCGCGTTGTAGCACTGCTCGAAGCTGCCACCGTCTTTCATAATCCTGCTTTCGGGATCGGTGAAGTTAAACTGGTCCTTGGGGCCGGGATCGGATGTGGGAGGTTTGGGCTTCTTGCCGCCGCTCTTCTTCCCGGATTCTTTCTCCTTGGCTTCGCGGGCGGCGAGCTTGGCTTCGTATTCGGCTTGCTCGATCTCGAAGCGTGCCTTGGCCCTCTCCTCCATCACTTTCTTTGCCTCTTTGAGCTCGGCGATACGGTCTTCGCGCCGCCTGATTTGCTTCGTTTCGCTCACCCTTCGGGCAGCCTGCGGCTGGCTATCTCCGCTGCGCTCCGGTTCCTCCGGGATGCTCAGCCCGTCCTGGAGCGGGTCACTGTCGGCGCCCTCGGCTTTAGCCAGCAGTTCGCCGATTTGCTCTTCGGCGAGTTTCATCTGCTTTTCGAGTTGATCGTGGCTCATCGCGCCATGCTTGCTGGCTTTGGCCCGGACCCTGGTCCCGTCTATCGACACGGTGATGTCGCCCACCTTGAGAACGCGAGCGTTGGCCTCCAGCTCCAGCACCTGATGGAAGACGCTGGTGAGCAGCTCCTTGTTTTCGCGCCGAAACTTGCAGATCGAATCGTGGTCGGGATGGGTATCAGCGCAGAGCACGCGCACTGCCACGTTCTCGTAGGTTTGGCACTCGATGCGGCGGCTGGAAAACGTGCCTGTCTGTGGCTTAGGAACAGATCAGAAGCCCGAGCATCGTCGAGGGCGGGTATTGCGCCGAACCGGTGCCGCGCTCGTTGACGCGTGCGAAGCCCGGGTTCAAGGCGTCAACTGCGTCTATAATGAAGTGGACCATGTCGTCGGCTTTCACCCAGTCCCGCAGGTCAGGTGGTTGGGGAAGCGGGGTGTCCCGATCAATGTTGACGAACTTGGCAGCCATGCCGACAGGTTAGTGCCTCACTTGAATTGTCACTCGCCTAAGCCTACAGGCTGCTAGCAAATCCAACCCGTCGGAGCGATACCAGCGGGTTCCCCCAAATCACATTCTTTACAATTTTCTGACTTCGCCGGGCGACCTCATCCGTTTAAGGTGGAGTATGAACCCTTTCCGAGTCGCCCCCGCCTGCCTCGCTCTGATCTTCGCCCTTTCCCCCATGATCTCCCCCGCCGCGCCCCGCGATGCTGAATGGAAACTGGTGGACGAACATCTCAGCGGTTCCCTCCCGCAGTCCGCCATTGAGGTGCTCATGTCCATCGAGGCCGCCGCCAGAGCCGAAAAGGCGTGGGCCGAACTCGCCAAGGCGGTCGCCTACCGGATCGTCGCGGAGACCCAAATTCAGGGCCATCAGCCCGAAGAAAAAATTCGCCGTTACGAGACGGCGCTAGCCGAGGTGCCCGCAGAGATTGCGCCTATCCTGAAGACGCTCCTCGCTGGTGCCTACCGGGATTACTTCCAGCAAAATCGCTGGCGCTTGCTCGAGCGCACCCGCACGACCGAGGCTCCGGGCGGCGATTTCGAGACCTGGGATCTGCCGCGACTCTTCACTGAGATCGACACACGCTATCGGGCGGCCTTGGAAAACGCGAACGCCTTGCAGCAAATCCCTGTCTCGGACTTCGACACCCTTCTGGTCAAAGGCAACATGCCGGACCGCTTCCGACCGACCCTCTACGACTTCCTCGCCCACGAGGCCCTCGCCTTTTACACCGCCGCCGAGCAGGCCGGGGCGGCCCCGCAGGATGCCTTCGGGTTCGACGCGACGTCGCCCGCGCTGGGTACGATGGCCCAGTTCCTCGCCTGGAAGCCCGAGTCGACGGACACGGACTCACCGACACTCCGGGCGATCACGCTGTATCAGGATCTGCTGCGGTTTCATGCCGCCGATGCCGATGCCTCGGCCCGGGTCCTCGTCGACCTCGACCGCCTCGAGTGGGCCGCGAGCGAAGCCACGGGTGACACCGCCGACGCCCGCGCCCGCGAGCAACTCACCGCCTTGTTAAAAATCCACGAGGCGGAAGAAGCCGGTCTCGCCGTGGCCGGGGCGCTCGCGGCGCGGCTCATGGCGGCGGAAGACTACGTCGAGGCACGTCGTGTTGCCCTGGCCGCAGCGGAACGTTTTCCCGATTCCGTTTTTGCCGTTGCCTGCCGCAATCTCGTGAAGCGCGTCGAGGCGCGTGAACTCCAGATCGGAACTGAGCAGGTCTGGAATGCCGCCCAGCCCGAGATCGAGATCACCTATCGCAACATCGAAGCGACTCACTTCCGGCTCGTACCGCGGGAATGGGCCCTCCCGGGGCAGCGTTGGGAGACTCCGGATCAGGTCAATCACGAAGCCATCCTTGCCGCTTTGCAACAGGAGCCGGCCGAAACATGGACGGCCAATCTGGAAAAGACGAACGACTATCGCCAGCGCACCGTCAGGATCCCCGCCCCCGCCGATCAGAAGGCCGGCTTTTACCTCCTCATTGCCAGTGCGAGCGCCGACTTCGCCACCGAGGACAACCAGCTCTCCGCCACGACTCTCTGGGTCTCGCCCCTCGCGCTGATCACCCGACAGGCCCCGGATGGCGCGGAGGGATTTGTCCTCGATGCCTTGAGCGGAGAACCCATCGTCGGCGCTGCGGTGGAAGTCTGGGCCGTCGATAAAAACGGCCGCTGGAAGCGCGACGCGACGAAGAAGACCGATGCCATGGGAACCTTCCAGCAGAAGGCGAATGACAACGCGATCCTCTTTCTTTCGAAGCACGGAGGGGCGACAATCGCCAGCGCTCAGATGCATCTCTGGCGGGACCAGAGGGAATCGGATCCGGTCAAAACTTACCTTTTCACGGATCGCTCGATCTACCGTCCCGGCCAGACGATCCGCTTTAAAGGCATCC
>JBDNIL010000120.1:0-6455 GCA_041688355.1 Verrucomicrobiales bacterium
CGATCATCCCAAGGCCAATCTCATCGACCTCAGCCGCATCCTCGCCGATGTCGGCAAACAGACCGGCAAAGACCTGCCCCGCATCTGCCTGCAGGATCGCAACGACGGCGTCCAGAAAGAGCCGCCCCTCGACGATCAGATCCTCGCCGACCTCGGCGACAAGATTGAGAACATGGAAAAAGCCGTGCTCGCCTACCCTGTCAAAAACACCAACCGCAACATCGGCACCAAACTCGCGGGCGCTGTCGCCAAGCTGCACGGAGACCACGGGCTCGCCGAAGGCACCCTCGACATCACCCTCACCGGCAGCGCGGGCCAGTCCTTCGCCACCTTCCTCTGCAGCGGCATCCGACTCACCCTCATCGGCGAAGCCAACGACTACGTCGGCAAAGGCATGGCCGGAGGCGAGATCCGCATCAAGCCGGTCGAAAAGCGCAGCTTTGATCCGGCGGAAAATTCCATCCTCGGCAACACCGTCATCTACGGGGCCTCGGGCGGACGCCTCTTCGCGAACGGACGCGGTGGCGAGCGCTTCTGCGTGCGCAACTCTGGCGGGATCGCCGTCGTCGAGGGCATCGGCGACCACGGCTGCGAGTATATGACCAACGGCACCGTCGTTGTCCTCGGCTCGACCGGGAAAAATTTCGGCGCCGGCATGAGCGGAGGCGAGGCCTTCATCTACGACGAAGCGGGCCGTTTTGAAAAACTCTTCAACGACGGGATGGTCGAGATCGTCCGCCTCCCCGAAGGCGGCCCCTCCGCCACGAAGCTGCGGGGACTCATCGAAGCCCACATCGCCGCGACCGGGAGCGAAAAGGGACAGGCGATCCTCAATGACTGGCGCGCATCGCTCGCGAAATTCTGGCGGGTGAAACCGCAGGGCGGATTGGCCGAAACAGCTCCCGCGAAGGCCGGGGAGATGGCCGGGAGCGAGAAAGCAATTGGATGAAAAAACGCAAGAGCCCCGCCCGCCCCCGCCCGCCCCTGGCTGGGCTCGCTGCAAGCCTACTCCAAAAACGTTGACGATCACTCGATCAAGGCAATACGGGAGAGTATCTGCTCCGGAAGAAAGAGTCGTAACTGTAGCCGGCCGCTGTCAGGCCGGGATGGATGAGCGGGACTTTTGGGATCCAGGGCTCAAGATTGATTCCGGTCGTAATGAGGTAGCGGGAAACGTAAGAGGCTGCGGCAAAATTTCCGGGAAATTGAAATTGTAGTCTCTTCTTCGGTTCCCGGACTTTTTCCAATCTGTGCCAATCTGAGGGAGCAAAGCGGATCTGTGATCATCCTAAGCGGGTGAAAAACACCGCCCGGCCATCACTCCACAGCCGCATCAAACGCCTCGATCAAAGGTGCTCGCCCAACACGCCCATTTTCCTTTTTGGGTTCATCTGCCATTTTCAATTCCGGAGTCAATGAAATGTTCATTAGGTCAAGTCAGTGAAATAACAAACTTTGTCAATTTTCGTTACTGCAAGTCCCCCCTCTTCATTCGCCTCACCCCTTGAGCAAAGGGAGTTGACTCAAGAGCTCATCGCAATATTTCCATTGGTCGAGCGTCTCCCGCCACGCTCGAGGGATCGCTTCAACCCCCCTGTAGGCTCCCAGGACCATCCCGATCGCAATCCCGCGGGAAGCGTTGTCTCCTCCGACCATCGTATTCGCCTGGAGAGCCCTTTTCAGGCCCTCTTCGTCGTCGGCATATTTCAGGATGAAGTAGAGCGCGCCGGGCAAGGTTCCCTCAGTCGGACTGGCTTTCCCCACCTTGATCGGTTCCGAGCGACCGACATCCCAGAGTCTCGCCATACTGGTCAGGGCGAGGTCATCGCTAAACGCTTCCTGTGAGAGTGATGAGTCGGGATCCGCTTCCTCTTTCACTTTGGCGATGGCTTGAGCGGTCTTCGCTTCAAAAAAGCCGCCCATCTCCGCGGCGACGTCTTGAATCGCGACCGCAGGTGTCGCCCCGTTGATGACGCGGCAGGTCACCCGGGCGAAAAACTCGCCGCCACCAAGGGCCTCGGCATTGGTGTGAGTGAACATCGATTTTCTAGCGACCTCGACAAGTTCCGCTTCGGTTTCATAATAGGCATGCGCGGCGACATGGCGGACGGCCATCGCATTAGAAATGCCGCCCAGCTTTTCGACCGGCACGCCTTGTTTGACTTGGGCGTAGGTTTCTCTGGTCATCGTGCAAATCCATGACCCCCAATCGTTTTCGAGACGATTCATCCAATGGGGGATCAGGTCTGCGACGCGAAATGGTCCCGGGCGTTCCGCAGTGGCGGCCAAATGTTCTAAAATGAGAATATTGTAATCCCCGTAGTCAGTCGTCCCCCCCGCCTTTTTTCCAGGATGATAATTTCTCTCGCCCCAGCCGACGCCGTGAGTTTGGCCGCCCATCAGTTCGCCGGGTGACATGAATTTCTCAATCGGTCGGCCTCCGTAGGCCTCGTGAATTTTGATGGCATCATATTCATAATGACTCCCGAGGCAGAGGGCATCGGCAACAATAGCCCCGAAAAAGGCACCTCTAATCGATTGTTCTTTGGAAATGGGATTCATTATCTTGCGTAATTTGGTTCGATGATGGCGCATCAAGAGATCATTGACGCTGCCCCGTGTTGTCTCTCATGCAAAGGGAATGATCACTTTCACGCCGTCGTAATACTGGCCGTGATTGGATTCCAACCCCTTCACAAGCCCCGTCACGGCAAGTTCGCACAAGGTCGTCCGCCGCTCCCGCGCCACCACCTTCGCCCGGTAGAGAAGATTGTCAGGGAAATCAATCGTCGTTTGCTGCTTGGAATTTGCTTTTTCAACCCTTCCGCGCCCTGGCCAACCTTGGGCCGGGGAAGGAGGGGGTTCAGATGAAGCCATCGAGCCCCGCTCGACGCAGCGCCGCCGACCCGCAACCGTGTCGGGAGAAATGTGAAGACATGTTGCCTGACCGCGAGACGATGACCGCGAGACGATACGGTTGCGAATAATTGGGCGGAAGCAGATATCCGCCCCGACAAGACAGTAAAGGGAACCACGAATGGGACGATCGTTTCATCCGTGGGTCAGCCTCATCTACGGAACGGATCGGCTCTTCATGGGAGAATTTTTGGCCCCTGGCCCAGAGCCGGTCGTTCTCTCCGTCATCCCAACCCTGACTCGAAATCCCATGAATCGACGCCAATTTATACGTGCCGCAGGTGCCTCCCTCTCGCTCCCCGCCATGGGCCGAGCCGCTGAAAAGCTCCCCCAAAGCGCCTCCTCGCCATCCACGTGCCACTTGGAATGATGCCGCAGTATTTCTTCCCGGTGGCAGGCGGGGAGACGAGTCCGTATCTCGGGCTCATGGCCGCACACCGCGATCAATTCACGACCTTTGCAGGGCTTTCGCATCCGCGACGTAGGGGGCGATCATCATGCGGGGCAGTGCTTCCTCTCGGGAGCGCCTCATCCGGGGCAGCCCACCTTTCGCAACAGTCTCTCCCTCGATCAGCTCGCGGCGGAGTCCATCGGCCTCACCACGCGCGTCCCCTCGCTCGCGGTTTCCGTTCGCAAAGGCGAGCACTATGCCGATTCCATCTCGATCTCCCGCTCCGGCGTCATCCTGTCGTCGGAGACCAGCGCCGAGCGACTCTACCGCAAACTTTTTGTCAAGGGAACACCCGAAGAGACCGCGGCAACGATGCGGCGGATAGAAGCCGGAGGCAGTGTCCTCGATGAATCTGGTATCAGGATATTCGCAGTGCACTTCTGAAAAATGTGAGTTGGCAGCGATTCCAGTAAATAGAGGTGCCCCGCAAACTCCAACCATACTACGAACCCAGACCGAGGCTGGCGAGCAACTCAGGAAGACCGACCCAGGCGAAAAAGCCTAGAATGATGACGAGGGCGAGCGAGGTCCACCAGCGATTGCGAAGGGATTTGCCCACCCAGGCGGCTCTTCCATTGAGCAGGAGCAAAGTGAGCGCGACCATCGGCATGACGAGAGCGCCAAAGACCGAGTAGGCCTTCTGAACGAGTTGAAAATCGTAGCCGAGTCCGAGCAGAGGAATGAGCGCAAGAGCAATCAGATATCCACGATAGGCCTTTCCCCGAGTGTCGACCTGGTAGGGCGTGAAGTGATCAGCCGAGAGCGATTTCCTATTGGACTGGAGATGCCAGAAATCGGCGAAGAGATAGGGAACCGCCTGCCACACACCGAGGAGGCTGCTGAACACCGCCGCCCAGGCACCGGCGAGAAACAAAATCTCGACCGAGGGGTGAGTTTTCTCGCCAATCCGGTTGGCAAGATCGACGACGAGGGTGGCGCCTTTGCCGCTGAGTTGAAGTCCGTCGGAAAGAATCACCATCGCAATGCCGAAGAGGGCCATGAGGAAATAGCTGATCCCGATGTCCCACCGACAGATGCGAAGATCTTCGGGGCCGGAACGATGTTTCTCGCGAATCCAGTAGCCGTAGCAGAGCACCGTCAGAGTTCCGCCGACGCCCCCCATGAGCGCGAGGGTCCAGGCGACACCTTCCGGATGATCAGGAATCTTCGGGATGGTCAAACCCCGGAGAACCGCGCCCCAATCCGTCCCGACAACTGCGCCGGTCGCGAGGACGACGACGATCATCACCGCCACGAGTATGGCCATGGTTTTTTCCAGAAAGCGGAAGGTCCCGATCCAGACGAGGGCGAGACCGAGAAGGGAATGGAGAATGCCGAACACAATCTTCGCGGTAGAGGCCTCTTCGAATATTGGGAAAAGGGCGTGCGTCGCGACTCCACAGGCTCCGATCAGTGCCGTTCCCACGACGAAAGACCAGAGGAGCAGGTAAACGAGGAATCCCCACCGGATCGTCGGGCCGAGTCGGAGGACAGCGCCCTCGAGCAGAGTCGTTTCCGTGGCGAGCTGCCAGCGGGCAAGCCCCTCGGTAATGACATACTTAAAGAGTGCTCCGAGCACGACCGCCCAAAGAACCGCGACGCCGAGATTCATCCCCGCGAAGGCACCACCCGCGAGATCACCCGCCCCCACACCAGTGGCCGCGAGCATGAGCCCGGGACCGATGAAAGTGAGAAGAGGAAGTCGTGCGCCGGAGGAATTGCGTTTCATTGAGGGGAAAGCTTGGCCGGAAAAAGGGCGGTGGCAAGACGGAATCGGGTCCGGCTTCGAGGGATCAACCCGGCCAGAGGAGTTTGATCGCCATGAAGAACAGGGCGACGTAGAGAGCGCTCCGGATCCAGCTTTCCCCCTTGAGAACACTGAGCTGCGACCCGATCCAGCCTCCGATGGAATTCCCGACGGCGAGAGCGAGCCCCGGAATCCACAGGACCTGACCTCGTGCTGCGAAAATGATCAAGGCGGCGAGGGTGAAAAATCCCACGACAAAGACCTTGTGCATATTCACCCGCACGAGATCGAGTCCGAGCACGCGATGCAGCACTGCCATGAGGAGAAAGCCGACGCCGGCCTGGATAAAACCCCCGTAGAATCCTACCGCCACCATCGCGAGGTGTCCGAGAATGAGCTGGCGCCGGGAAGGGACTGTGTTCTTCTTCACTTCCGTTTCGCCTTTCCCGGATGAGCCCTTTTTCGCCTTTCGCAGACCTTCCAGCGTCATGTAGAGAAGCACCCCGATGAGGACGGCGCCAAGCACACGATTGAAGAGTTCCCCTCGAACCATCGTCCCGAGAAGAGCACCGCAAATACCGCCGGGCAGGGCCGCGAGGGCGAGCGAGAAACTCAGCTTCATATCGGAGAACCCGAGTGATCGGAAGCCTCCCACCGCCGTCACGTTCTGCGCGAGAATCGCGACGCGGTTGGTGCCGTTCGCGACCGCTCCATCGAGACCGAGAAAAACCATCGCGGGCAGAGTGAGAAGCGACCCGCCCCCGGCGAGAACGTTAAGGGTGCCCGCAACGACGCCGAGAACGGCGAGAAGGAGATAGTGCCACAATTCCATGGGTGAGGCATACTACCCGCATTTGGTGAATGTGCTGACCGGAACCGGAGGAAAACGAAATTCGGTAGGCGGTTGGAGCCTCGCACCCTTAAGATCATTGAGACGAAACGGGCAGTTGCTGTCACGCAATTCGATTACCCTATCGCTGAACTTGTCAGCGGGAACTTTGAATCGGAATTCGCCAACGGCTTCCTCCAAGGGACCTGCCCTATTGGGAGGGGAACGCAAAGTCCTTTACCGCCTTTGGATCCAACGCTGGCTTAAGTTTGCTGTAGATAAAATTATGCTGACGAAAATTCTGCGCCTATTTCTAAAATAGCTAAAATCTATCAAGTCGTAACCTTCTGGCGAAGCTTCGCCACAGGCGTTTAGGATGATTTGAGCGTCGAACGATTTCCTCAAAATGGCCTCACCCTCACCCTCACCCTCACCCTCACCCTCACCCTCACCCTCAACCTCAACCTCACCGCATCCCGGCCACGAGCGCTTCCATTTTCACGATATCGGCC
>JBDNIL010000121.1:0-59617 GCA_041688355.1 Verrucomicrobiales bacterium
AGGACAAAGACTCCGGAAGCGGTGCCGGGGATCGCGTCGAAAGCCATCTCGGCAAGCTGAAGGTGGAGATAGGAAAAGTCAGGAATGTATGGGCAGAACCTCGTCAAATCCCGGTTGCCGATCTTTCCGCGATAAAGGGAAGAAATCGGGTTGCGCAGGGGCCTTCATTTCACTACAACCCGCTCCATGAATCGCATCACCTTGTTTTCCGCCGCTCTTGCGGTGAGTCTTTTCGTTCCACGAGCCGAAGCCGGCTTGAAGCTCCCTGCCATAATCGGGCACCACATGGTCCTGCAACGGGACATCGAAAACCCGATCTGGGGCTGGGCCGATCCGGGCGCCGATGTAACCGTGGCCGTCAGCGGACAGAGCCATCAGGCAAAGGCCGACGAGGAGGGAAAATGGCAGGTCAAACTCGCGCCGATGACGGGATCGTTCCACGCCATGCGCATGACGATTCAGTCCAAGGGGGAAGAGATCGTCCTCGCCAATATCGTTGTCGGTGAGGTCTGGGTCTGCTCGGGCCAGTCGAACATGCAGTGGTCGGTGAGCCAGTCCGATGATGCCGACATGGAGGTCGCGACTTCAAATTACCCTAACATTCGCCTGATCACCGTCCCCCAGACCGGCACGCAGGAACCGCAGGATGACTTCAACGGCCAGTGGGACATCTGCACTCCCGAGACCGTGGGCCAGTTCTCCGCCGTTGGTTATTTCTTCGGTCGCCAGCTTCATCAGAGCCTCGGGGTTCCGATCGGGCTGATCGACAATGCCTGGGGTGGATCCGCCGCCGAGGCCTGGGTCGCCCGTGACGTCCTCGAGGCCGACCCACGTTTTGCCGACTACATCAAGCAGTGGAAAAACACCGAGGCGACTTACGATCACGAAAAAGCCGTGGCCGACTGGAAGATCAAAGCCGAGGAAGCAAAGGCTGCCGGGAAACCCGCTCCCCGCGCTCCCTCGGATCTGCTCAAGGGCCAGCATCGCCCCGGCAACCTCTGGGCCGGCGTGCTAAACCCCACGATCGGCTACGGCATTCGCGGCGCGATCTGGTATCAGGGCGAGTCAAACGCCGGACGCGCCTACCAGTATGACGACCTCTTTTCCCTGATGATCACCGAGTGGCGCAAGGCTTGGGGCATCGGCGATTTCCCCTTTTACTGGGTGCAGCTCGCCGACTTCATGGTGGAGAAAGAGGCCCCCGCCGACAGCAGCTGGGCCGAGCTGCGCGAAGCCCAGAGCAATACCCTCGCGCTCCCGAACACGGGCCAGGCCGTCATCTACGACATCGGCGAAGGACGCGATATCCATCCGCGCGACAAGCAGAACGTCGCCAAACGCCTCGCCCGCATCGCTCTCGCCCGCGACTACGGGGTGTCCATCGTTTACCAGAGCCCCTCTTACAAGTCCATGGAAGTAGCGGAGGGCAAAGCCATCCTGACCTTCGAAAATGTCGGCGGCGGTCTCTACACCTTCGACACGCAGGAGGCGATCGGATTCGACGTCGCCGGCGAGGACAAAGTCTGGCACCGGGGTGTCGGCAAACTCGTTGGAAATGACAAAGTGGAAGTGACCAGCCCCGCCGTCACCGCTCCCGTCGCGGTGCGTTATGCCTGGGCGGACAATCCGGTCGCGAATCTCCGGAACAGGCAGGGCCTCCCCGTCGATCCCTTCCGCACCGACGACTGGCCGCTCTCGACCGAGCCGAAGGTTGAACCGACTCCCGCCCCCGCTCCGGCCGCCCAGTAAAGCCCCGCGTCATTCACTTTCCAAAGTCCCCCCAGCTTCCCGTGTCTGCCGACATCTACGATCACGACCGCTCCCTCGTCGAGGAGCCGCCACGCCGCTTCGCCGGGATGCTCAAGTATCTTGGCCCCGGCTTTATCCTCTCGGCCTCCATCGTGGGGTCGGGAGAGCTCATCGCCACGACAGCCCTCGGCGCCGAGGCCGGCTTCGTCGCGATGTGGGTCATCATCGTCAGCTGTCTGGTGAAAGTCTTCGTGCAGCTCGAGTTTGGAAAACACGCGATTCACTCGGGCGAGACGACGTTTGAAGCGCTGAATCAGCTCCCCGGACCCCGATTCGGCAAAGGGAGCTGGGCGACCTGGCTTTGGCTCGTGATGATGCTGGTCAAGCCGCTTCAGGTCGGCGGCATTATCGGCGGCGTGGGACTCGTCCTGAACATCCTCGTTCCCGCCATTCCTGTCTGGGCGTGGGTCTGCCTCGCCGCACCGACGGTCTCACTGATGGTCTTCCGCGGCAAATACCAGTTCATCGAAAAGCTCTCGCTTGTGATGATAGGGCTCTTTGCGCTCTTTACCCTCGCCTGTCTCATCGGGGTGCAGTTCACCGAATTCGCGATGACGCGGAATCAGATCATCGAAGGCCTTTCCTTCTGGAACGGGATCCCTCTCGCTGCCGTCGGAGTCGCTATCGCCGCCTTCGGCATCACCGGCGTCGGGGGTGACGAGGTCATGGCCTACAATTACTGGCTGATCGAGAAAGGCTATGCTGCCCGCACTGGTCCGCGCGAGGATACCCCCGAGTGGAATCGGCGCGCCAAAGGCTGGATCAGGGTCATGTACTGGGACGCGTTCCTATCCATGCTGGTCTACACCTTCATGACGGTGGCCTTCTACCTGCTCGGGGCCGCCATCCTCCACGCCCAGGGCTTGAAGCCGGAGGGCTTCGACACCGTCAAGACGCTCTCCCGTATGTACACCGATTCGCTCGGCGGCTGGGCCGAGATCGCTTTCCTGATCGGCTCGTTCTTTGTGCTCTTCTCGACGCTCTTCTCCGCCCTCGCCGCCTGGAGCCGACTCTTTTCAGACGCCTTCAGCTCGGTAGGCTGGATGGACTATCACGACCCCGCCTCGCGCGGGCGTATGATCGCGATCCTCTCGTTTTTCTTTCCCGCACTCTGGGCGGTTCTTTTCTTCTATTTCAAAGATCCCGTCTTTATGGTCCTCGCCGGGGGCACCATCACCGCCGCGATCCTGTTGCTCGTCGTCGTCGGGGCGGTCCATTTTCGCTATCGCCGACTGCCTGCCGGTCTGCGACCCACGATCCTCTATGACATCGGCTTCTGGATCAGCGCGGCCTCCATTCTCCTGCTCGCTGCGCTCGCGGTGTGGAAGGGGATCGAGCAATACCAAAGCAAACTCTAAAAAACGTCCAGTCGGCAAAGACGAGCAAAAATTCGCTTGTTCGAAACTCCCGGCCTATTCATCGTGATCGCATCATGATCAAAGGAATAGTAAAAGACTTCAAAGAATTCGCCTTCAAAGGAAACCTCGTCGACATGGCTGTCGGCATCATCATCGGGGGGGCCTTCGGGACCGTCGTGAAGAGCCTCGTGGACGACGTTTTTATGCCGGTGGTCGGCTACCTCACCGGGGGAGTCGATTTCAGCGATAAGGTTCTCGTGCTTGGAACGGTGCCCGAGGGCTCCACCGAGAAGGCAGCCGTCGAAGCCGGTGAAGTAGTGCTACTCACCTACGGCAACTTTGTCACCTCCTTCATTAGCTTCCTCATCCTCGCCTTCGTGCTTTTCCTCGTGATCAAAAAATTTATGACAGCCCTCAAAAAGGAGGAACCCGCCGCCGTCGCAGGCCCGGCCGAGGACATTTTGCTGCTTACCGAGATCCGGGATCTCCTCAAACAGCAAAAACCCTGATCAAAAGTGAGAAAAATATAAAATTTATCACTTTTTTTGCGAAAACAAGTAGACAGCCCTCCGCATCTTTGATATACTGGCAATGTTGTTTTTAGGGTTGTTGTTGCCCTGAGTTTCATTTTGGTTGTTGTTGTGGGCGTGTGTTTTCACCCGCTTGCGCAAATTAAAAAAACCTCTCCGACCATTCGGAGAGGTTTTTTTGTGGCCCTTTGGGAAGCTTCCCGTAACTTCCCCTCCCCCCCTGTCACCCCGACTTTCCCTGTAACCCGTTCCTCCCTTGTCCTCGCCGCTCATCATTGCCGACCGCACCTTCTCCTCCCGGCTCATGCTCGGTACGGGGAAATTTTCCTCGAATGAAACGATGCGTGACGCCCTCGACGCCTCGGGCACGGAGATCGTCACCGTGGCCCTGCGCCGGGCCGACCTCAGCGGGAAGAATGATCCCTACGCGAACATCCTCGAGTTCATTGATCCGCAGCGGTATCTGCTCCTGCCCAATACCTCGGGAGCGATGAACGCGGAGGAAGCGGTCCGGCTCGCCCGCCTCGCCGCCTCAGCCGGGCTACCAAAATGGATCAAGCTCGAGATCCACCCCGACCCGACCTACCTCCTCCCCGATCCTATCGAGACACTCAAGGCCGCAGAGATTCTCGTGAAAGAGGGCTTCACCGTGCTGCCCTACATCAATGCCGACCCCGTCCTCGCGAAACGTCTTCAGGATGTCGGGACCGCGACGGTGATGCCGCTCGGGGCGCCCATCGGATCGAATCAAGGAATCGAGACCCGCCGCCAGATCGAGATCATCATTGCCCAGGCCACCGTGCCGGTCGTGATCGATGCGGGAATCGGCCGTCCCAGCCACGCCGCCGAGGCGCTCGAGATGGGTGCCGACGCCGTCCTCATCAATACCGCGATCGCCATTGCCGGCGATCCCGTCGCGATCGCGCGGGCCTTCCGCATGGCCGTCGAGGCTGGTCGCATCGCTTACGAATCGGGGGGGATTCCCGAAGTCTCGAATGCCGCCTCGGCCAGCAGCCCGCTGACCGGCTTTCTCTTTTCCGGCGACAATACGTGAAGCCCGAGACCGAATCATCCCCTCCATGACAAACCCGCTCCCTCAAGACCCTTTGACGGTGGACATCATCCTGCCGCTCGATCTTTCCGAAGACGAGACCGCACAGCGCAAAGCCGCAGGCCGCAAGCTCAGGGTCCATCCCGCTCGCATCAAGACGATGCGTCTGCAAAAGCACTCCATCGACGCCCGGAAAAAGGACGTCAAAGTGCAGTTGCGCTTTGAAGTCGGGATTGATGCCCCGCTTCCCGAGCCGGAACCCATCCGCCTCGATCTGCCCTCGGTTACGGCTGCGCCGAAAACGGTCATCATCGTGGGCAGCGGACCCGCCGGGATGTTCGCCGCCCTCACCGCGATCGAGCGTGGCTGGCGGCCCATCATCCTAGAGCGGGGCAAAGACGCCTCGGCGCGTCGCTTTGACCTCGCCCCCCTCATGCGGCACGGGACGGTCATCGAGGACTCGAACTATTGCTTCGGCGAAGGCGGAGCCGGCACCTTTTCGGATGGCAAACTCTACACCCGGGCGACCAAGCGCGGCCCTGTACGCAAGGTCTACGAGATCCTCGTCGCCCACGGAGCGCCCGAGCGCATCCTCATCGATTCCCACCCTCACATTGGCTCAAATCTGCTCCCCAATGTCGTCAAGGCGATGCGTCAGAGCATCATCACCGCAGGCGGCGAGGTCCGCTTCGGCGCAAAAGTGACCGACTTCCACCTCGAGGGCGGCGCGATTCGCGGCGTTGTCATCAATGGGACGGATGATCTCACGGGCGATGCAGTCATCCTCGCGACCGGTCACTCGGCCCGCGATGTCTATCGGATCCTCGCCGCAAAAAACATCCGCCTCGAGCAAAAAGCCTTTGCCGTCGGTGTCCGTATCGAACACCCGCAGGCGCTCATCGACAGCCTCCAGTATCACTACGAGCGCGGGATCGAGCGTCCGCGGCTTCTCCCGGCGGCGAGCTACGTCCTCGCGACAAAGGTTCGTGACCGCGGTGTCCATTCCTTCTGCATGTGCCCCGGCGGATTCATCGTCCCCGCCGCGACCGAGAATGACGAAGTCGTCGTCAACGGCATGAGCCTTTCCAAACGCGACTCCCCTTTCGCCAACAGTGGCATGGTCGTCACCGTCGAGCCCGAAGACACGCAGGAGTTCGAAGAAGAGCACGGCGTCCTCGCCGGGGTGGCCTTTCAGAAACATCTCGAGCAGGCTGCGAAGGAGGCCGGCGGCGGCGGACAGGTGGCCCCCGGGCAGCGGGCTTTGGATTTCTTCATCCGGCGCGACTCGACCGACCTACCCGAGACCAGTTACAAGCCCGGGCTCAAGGCGGCAAGGCTGGACGAGATCATGCCGCTCTTTGTCGTCTCGCGCATGCGGGAGGCCCTGAAAATGTTCGGCAAACGCATGCCCGGTTACATGGGAGAAGAGGCAAATCTCATCGGCTTCGAGACCCGGACGAGCTCGCCCGTGCGCATCCCGCGTGATCCCGAGACCCTGCAGCATCCGGACGTCCGCGCCCTTTTCCCCTGCGGCGAAGGCGCCGGATTCGCCGGCGGCATCGTCAGCGCCGCCCTCGACGGCATGCGATGCGCCGAAGCGCTCGGGTGAGCGTGAGCCCGGCTCACGAGCGGTCCTTTTTGTTGCTGGCCTCTGCGAGGCCGGGTTGGGCTAACAGATCGCAACGGCACCCCATTCACAAAGGTGGCCTTTCCGGTTCTCCCGAAACTCTCACGAGACTGTTGCAAAACTCGCGAATATCTTCAGCGCTCGGCAATTTCGGCCTGTCGCTTGGCCTCTGCGAGTTCAGCTCTGTGAGGCCGGAACGCCTATCTTGGACGCGCGACCGGCCTCACAGAGGCCAGCTACAGGAAATCCCGTGAAACTCATGCGGTAACGAGACCGGCCTCACAGAGGCCAGCTACAGGAGATCCCGCGAAACTCATGCGATAACGAGTTAATTTTGCAAAAGTCTCTCACGAGTTTCGCTGCGCTCCGCATCACGCCAATGCGCTATTCCACCGCTTGCCGTCCGCTTCGCTTTTGCCTTAGCCTTCACCCATGCGCTGGACCACTTCCCTCCTCACTATCCTTCCCCTTCTCTGCTCCGGACTCTCCGCCCCTCTCCATGCGGAATTTCTAGCCGGCTCGGCGATCACCGATGTCACGCCGAAGCAGCTCCCCGTCCTCGTGAACGGAGGCATGACAAGCCGCTCGGTCGACAAGGTCAACACGCCCGTGAGCGCCCGCTCTCTCGCCTTTTCCGACGGCAAGGAAAAGCTCGTCATCGTCGTCGTCGACAGTTGCATGATAGGTCGCGAACTCCTCGACACCGCCAAAGAGATGGCGGCAGAGAAGGCGGGGATCCCCCGCGAGCGCATCCTCATCTCCGTGACCCACACCCACACCGCCCCGTCGAGCATGGGCTGCCTCGGCACCGACGCCGATCCCGTCTACTCTCTGTTTCTCACGAAAAAGCTCGTCGAAGCCATCCTCGCGCCGCTCCAGAACATGAAACCCGCCAGGATCGGCTGGGGTGAGATCGATGCCGCCGACTACACCGCCGTGCGGCGCTGGGTCATTCATCCCAAACACATTCGCGAAGATCCCTTCGGCAATCTCACGGTCCGGGCCAACATGCACGCGGCGGCGAATTGGGACCAAGTCACCGGACCGAGCGGCCCCGAGGATCCGATGCTCTCGATGATCTCCGTGCAGACGACCGGGGGCGAACCCATAGCCCTGCTCGCAAATTTCTCGATGCATTACTTCGGCGACAAAGACATCGGGGCCGACTATTTCGGGCTCTTTGCCAACGGTCTCCAGGAAAAGCTCGACCCGGGCAAGACCGGCTTTGTTGCGATGATGTCCCACGGCTGCAGCGGGGACATCTGGCGTCATGACTACGAGAAATCCTCCGAGCGCGGCAAGGATGGCCCGACCCTCGAGCAATACTCGCAGGATATGATCAATCTCGCCCTCAAAGCGCTCGAGGGCGTCACCTACGCATCACCCAAGTCCATAGCCATGGCCGAGACTCGCATGACCCTCGCCTACCGTGTCCCCGACAAACAGCGGCTCGAGTGGGCGCAGAAGATCATGGCCGGGGTCGGTGATCGACTCGTCAAGACGACTCCCGAAGTCTATGCCCGCGAACAGATTCTCCTGCACGAAAAGCAGAAAACCGAGATTGTCGTCCAGGGCCTGCGTCTTGGGGACGACATCACCATCGCGACGACGCCGAACGAGACCTACGCTCTCACCGGATTAAAAATCAAAGCCGCCAGTCCCGCTCCGCACACCATGGTGATCGAACTGGCGAACGGAGGCGACGGCTACATTCCCCCGCCCGAGCAGCATCTTCTGGGCGGTTATAACACCTGGGCGGCCCGATCCGCCGGGCTTGAGGTGAATGCCGAGCCGAAGATCACCGAGGCGGCCATTCAGGTGCTGGAAACCGTGACCGAAAAAACCCGATCGGATCGCCGCGCCGGGGCGGGTCCGGCAGTAGTGAAGACGCTCGAGATGAAACCGCGCGCTTACTGGCGGCTCGACGAATTCGCCGGTCCCAGGGCCATCGACTCATCACCGAACGGCATTGACGCGATTTACGAACCGCGGGTCTTCTTCTACCTGCCGGGGCCTGACGACGCGGCCTTTGCCACCGGAGGGATCAACCGCAGCGCTCACTTCGCGGGGGATAGACTCAGTGCGAGAATTCCGGGGCTGGCAGGGACGGATTACACGGTTTCCCTCTGGTTCTGGAGCGGAACGGCGAAGGGCGTCATGGACGGGACCGAGTGGATCGTCTCAAGGGGCTCCGAGTTTGGAACTCACCGGGAGGGCGTCGGCATTCGCGAAACGGAATCCGGGCAGCGGATGCTTCGATTGGACTGCCCCGGTGGTGCTAGAGACATCCCGATCACGCCGGAAGTTGAACGTTGGAAATGGCATCACCTTGTCCTACTCAGGCACGACGACGAAATAAAGGTCAGCTTTGACGGCAGCGAACTGCAAGGCTTCGATGCAACAGCTTCAAAAGCTTTTACCGGTCCATCTTCCGACAGCTTTTTCTTCGGCGGCAGTTGCACCGGAGACGGGAATTTCGAAGGCCGTCTCGACGAGATCGCCGTTTTTGATCGCGCCCTCAGTGCGGCGGAGGTTGTGACTTTGTTTCAAAAGAAGGGTCTCTGAGCGGCTACCTTCACCAAACGAACGTCGACTTGTAACGGGCTTGGCCCCGGCGACCAAGTTGGATATCCAAGAGCCACCTTGCACCCTCCACGACTCGGAGGAACTGATCGCGCGGCCTTGCGCACCGACGTCAAAGAGAGGATCATCGGCAGGATGCCGATGCTACGCTGAAGCTTCTACGAGTGACCAGTTGGCTCCGGTGCTTTAGTCGTTATCTCGCCCTCTTCCCAGCTTTTTCGACCCTCCACTTCACCCGTCTTGATTTCGCGTTCGAATTCCTGTTTGGCTTTGTTGAATTCGCCCATTCCCTTTCCGATGCCGCGTGCCAGTTCAGGGATCTTCTTCGCCCCGAACAGCAACAGCACGATCAGAAAGATCACGATCATTTCCTGCATTCCGATTCCCATAATTGTGAGTGTGGTTGTTAGGATCGAAATTACGGCTGCGTCGCGCAAGATGCAACGAGGAGCGCTTGCCTCGTTCGTGTAGCGCGTTCACGGCGTCTTCGGAAATGAGAAACATCTGAGGATCCGGCACGCATCTGAGAAGGTAGCAAGGACTTCCAGCCCATGCCTTCGGTGGGGCTGACATGAATGAGCGGATCGAGCGGCCGCGCTCACCGACGTCAAAGGGAGGGTCATCGGCAGGATGCCGATGCTACGGGGACGCTGCGCCCGGGGGCGACAATTCTGCCCTCCCGCCGATTCGCGTGACAATCCGCCTTGCGTATCGGCCGGTTCTGAGACAAGAATTCCCTCACTATGGGCAGAGCATTTGAATATCGGCGCAAGTCGAAAGAAGCGAGATGGGACAAGATGTCCAAGATCTTTCCGAAAATCGGCAAAGCCATCACGATGGCGGCTAAGGAAGGGGGCAACGATCCCGTAAACAACTCCAAGCTGCGCCTCGCGATCCAGTCGGCAAAGGCGGCGAACATGCCGAAGGACAACGTCGATGCCGCGATCAAGCGCGCCTCGGGCAAGGACGCGTCCGACATCAAAGAGATCAACTACGAGGGAAAGGGACCGCACGGGGTCATGATCTTCGTCGAGTGCGCGACGGACAACACGAACCGCTCGATCGCGAACATCAAGACCTACTTCAACAAAACCGGCGGCGAGATCCTCCCGAGCGGGGCACTGAACTTCCTTTTCAAACGCAAGGCGGTGATCGAGTTCGAGGTGAAGCCGGACATGGAAATCGAGGAGATCGAACTCAGCCTGATCGACTCGGGACTCGAAGAACTCGAGGTGGAAGAGGGCACCGCCTACGCCTACGGAGATTTCACCGATTTCGGGACGCTCACGGCCGGAGTCGAGGCCCTCGGCATCGAGATTAAACAGGCCGATCTCCAGCGCATCCCCGACAATCCAAAAGACTTCACCGAAGAGCAGATCAACGACATCGAAGTGCTCCTCGACAAACTCGAAGACGACGAAGATGTCCAGTCGGTCTACACGGATGTGAATTAGGCGGCTTCGCCGCCTGTTCTTTGTTCTTTGTTCTTTGTTCTTTGTTCTTTGTTCTTTGTTCTTCGTTTTTGGATGCATCCCGCGATGGCGGCGTGTTGGGCGCTTTGCAGGAACGCTTTTGGTCGCTAGAGTATTTATCATGCTCCGGTCAGCCGCCCTCTTCTCTCTCGCCTTCTTTTTCAGCCTTACCTCCCTACCGGCGCAGGACCATGGCGAGGCCATTTCTCCTGCCGGCATTGTCAATCTCCTAGCCGATCCCTCGCTGGCGGGTTTCACGGCGCACTTGAATCCGACCGTCTCGCTCTCGGCTGACCCGAAGAAGATTTGGGCGATCGGGGAGGACGGGGTCATGCAGGTCAGCGGCGAAGGCATGGGCTACCTGCGGACGAAGCAGGCCTACCGCGACTACCATCTCGTGATCGACTACCAGTGGGGCGAGCGCACCCTCGCAACCCGGGCCGATCGCGCGCGGGACTGCGGTCTCTTGCTCCACGCCTTCGGGCCAGACGGGGCTTTCGGAAACACCTGGATGAGCTGCATCGAGGCCCAGCTCATCGAAGGCGGCTCGGGCGACATCCTCGTGCTCGCAGCGAAGGAAGGAGACGGTCCGCCTGCCGCGACGAAGGTCACGGCCGAGGTGAAAATGGATCGCGACGGCGAGCCGGTCTGGACGAAGGGCGCGGCGAAAGTGACTTTTCCCGCCGAAGGCAAAACGATGGCGCGGATCAACTGGCGCGACCGCGATCCCGACTGGGCCGACGTGAAAGGCTACCGCGGCCCGAAAGATATCGAGAATCCGCTCGGCGAGTGGAACCGTCTCGAGGTGATCTGTGCGGGGGCCTCGATCCGCATCCTCCTCAACGGCGAACTCGTCAACGAGGTCACCGACTGCCACCCGGCGGCCGGCTTCATCGGGCTCCAGAGCGAATTTGCCGCCTGCGCGATCCGACGTTTTGAACTGCATCCTCTCGGCACTTTCACCTCGAAATGGGAGGCGGAAAAACGCTCCGGCGACATGGGCTACTCGGTCTCGGGGGAGAGCATCCCGCCGCGCCGGCTACCGCTGAGTCCGGAAGAAAGCGCGAAACTCTGGGAAGTAGATGGAGATTTCGAGGTGCAGCTCGTCGCCGCCGAACCGCTCACCTGCGATCCCGTCGATGTCGTCTGGGACGCGCAGGGCCGCATGTTCGTTGCCGAGATGGGCGACTATCCCCTGCCCCCCGAAGACGGCTCGAATCTCTCGCGCATCCGCCTACTGACGGATGAGAATGGCGACGGAGTGATGGACAAAGCGGTGACCTGGGCCGACGGACTCGATCATGTGCAGGGGCTCATGCCGATGCGCGGCGGTCTCCTCGCGACGACACGCACGGCGATCCTTTTCCTCGAAGACACCGATGGAGACAATGTCGCCGATGTGCGGAAGAAGCTTTTCACGACGAATGACCCGAGCCACAATCAGCTCCAGGTCTCCAGCCCGCGCTACGGTCTCGACAATCTCGTCTACCTCAACAACGGGCTCGACGGCAAACAGATCTATCCAGGCGACGAGGCGGAGAAAAAGCTCGACTTCACCCGGCTGAATCTTCGCTACAACCCGCGCACCGGGGAGATGACGCCCGAGAGCGGCGCCGGTCAGTATGGCGGCTCGATCGACGACTATGGACGCCACTTCTTCGCGACGAACCGCAGCCCCGTCATCTTTGCGGCGATGCCGCTCGCGGTAGTGCAGCGCAATCCCCTCGCGGGCATCACGGTCGGTCACGAAGACATCCAGGAACCCGGAGCCCCGGTCTACCCCGTCGCTCTCAGTCACACGACCTCGGCCGCGCACGCCGGGACCCACACGGCCGCCTGCGGACTCGGCGTCTACCGCGGCGATCTGATGCCCGACCTGACCGGCGAAGTTTTCGTCTGTGACCCGACCGCCCAACTCGTGACGCGCAACCGGCTCATGGCCAATGGCGCGAGTTTCGTGGCCGAGCGGATCGGAGAAAGACGCGATTTCCTCGTCTCGGGCGACGAGTGGAGCCGGCCCGTGCAGGTCCGCAACGGGCCCGACGGGGCGCTCTATGTCTGCGACATGTATAGACGCTTCATCGATCACGCCCGCTTCTTCCCCGAAGATTTTTCCAAGTCCCATTACATGCGGGCCGGCTTTGACCAGGGCCGCATCTGGCGAGTCGTGCCGAAGGGGAAAAAGGCCGCGCCCATCACTCCGCTCCCGACGGAGACCGCCGCCCTCGTCGAGCGCCTCGGTCACACGAACGGCTGGCAACGGACCGAGTCCCAGCGGATCCTCGTGGAAAAGCAGGACAAATCGGCGATCCCTCTCCTGAAAAAGCTGCTCACGGTGAGCCCGTCGCCGAAGACTAGAGCCCACGCGATGTGGACCCTCGCCGGGCTCGATGCGCTCGATACCGCGACTTTGAAACAGATCCTCGAGACCGCGACCGATCCCGGCTTGCTGGAAAATGCCGTGCTCGCCGCTCACTCGACCGGACAGAGCAGCAACCTCCTCGACGCCACCGCCGTGGCAATGAAAAAAGACGCGCCGCGGATGCGTTTTCTCGCGATCTCCCTGCTGACCGATCTGAAACTGACCTCCGACCAACTCACCGCGCTCGTGGCCGGGGCGCCCGGAGATGCCTGGCTGCGGAAGGCGATTTTTGCCTCGGCCCCGGACCTCGCGCCCTCGACCCTGCTCGGGTTGCTCGAGAACAAAGAGTTCCTCGCTCTGCCCGCTGCGATTTCGAGTCCTGTCCTGACCGATTTTGCCCGGCTCACCGCCGCCCGCGGCGACACCGGTGAAATTGCGAAGCTGCTCGGCACGCTCGCGGCAGATCCAACCCCGGCGACCTTTGCCCTTGTCCAGGGGATCTCCGAGGGTCTCGCCCGCAGCCCGCTGAAGCAGAAAAATCTCGCCGCCCTCATCGGCGCGAAGCTGCCCGAACTGGGAGAAGGCACCGCCCGGCTTGAAGGCGTGCTCAACCAGGCGACGACCATCGCCCTGAATCACGAGGCCGGCGAAGAGGCCCGTCTCGCCGCCCTCACCCTCGTGAGCCAGCGCCCCTGGGAGGAGAAAAAGGAGATCGTGACCTCGCTCATCGCCCTCACCGAAGCCCCCGCGATTCAGGAAGCCGCCTGCCGGATGCTCGCCCGCGACAAACGCGAGGTCGTGGCCGATTTCTTCTTCGAGCGCTGGGGCAGCCTCACCCCCACGGCCCGGCGCGAGGCGCTCGCCCTCATCACCGCGAATCCGACGACGGGGCTGACCCTGATGAAGAAGATGAAAGCCGGCGAGATCAGCCCGGGTATCATGCCGCCGATGAGCCGCTGGTCCTACGGGCGCTCGACCAACGAAGAGGTCAAAGCCCTCGCCCTCGAGCTCTTCGGCCAGGCTGACGGAGACCGGGCGGCGGTGATCGAATCCTACCGCACCGCGCTGGCTTCTCACAAAGGCGATCCTGAGAAAGGGAAACTCGTTTTCCAAAAGGCCGCCTGCATGACCTGTCACCAGGTCGGCGGAATCGGCGTTGACGTGGGTCCGTCGCTCAATGACGTGAAAATCAAGCCGGCCGAGGCTCTCCTCACCGACATCCTCGACCCGAATCGCGCGATCGAGGACCGCTGGGTCTCCCAGACGATCGAGGCGACCGACGGACGCATTCTCAGCGGGCTCATCCACGGCGAAGACGCCGCCGCGATCACTCTGCGAATCCCCGGCGGCGTCACGATGACGGTCCCGCGGACAGAAGTGAAAGCGCTCACCTCGGCGGGGATTTCCCTGATGCCAGTGGGACTCGAAGCCGCGATCACGAAAGAGGACATGGCTGATCTGATCGCCTTTTTGAAGCAGCGTTGATTACCCCTGGGAGCGGGGCGCCATGGGGTGTTCCCCTTACTTGCGTGTCGCTGATTGTGCGCTTCAGTGATAGATCAGCAGATGTAAGCCAATCCGGCCCTGAGACCGCCTTTTACTGCGCCTCACCCGCCGCTCTGGCGATACGGCATCCCGCGCTTCCCCGATGTCCGAAACCGATGACATGCCTGCCTCGCAGGCCGAGGCTCCCGTTCCTAAAAAGAAGCGGCGAGGGTGTCTTGTCTCGTCGCTCGTTTTTTTCATCGTCTTTCTCCCGCTCTTCGCGCTCTTTCTCAACGGCCCGGGCTTTCGCACCATCGCTCGCTACGCCGCAGGAAAGGCGGCAGCCTCGCAGGGGCTCACGGGCGACTTTGAGATTCGCGGAAATCTCTGGTCGGGCTTCACCCTGAACGGAATCAACTTCGCAGGCGAGGATGGCGGCACGAACTCCCTCACGGTGGAGGAGTTTTCGGTCGGTTACAACGCCCTCGACCTCATCCGCAACTCCGCAAAACTCACTTGGCTGGAAACGGTGCGGATCAAAAAGGCACGTCTCGATCTTTACCTGCCCGATCCCGGGGAAAAGACGGCGAAGGAAAGAGAGCGCGCCGCCCGGGAGGCTAAAGATCCCCCAACCAACTACAGCCCGCTCTGGAATCTGCTCGCGAGCGATATCCTAATCGAGGACCTGACCGTCTTTGTCCATCAGGGCGAGACCACTTTTGCGGTGGAAAACCTCACCCTCGCGACCCCGGCGGCGGCAGACGGGAAGCTGCACATCGGGAAAGTGGTTCTCCCCGGCCGGCAGCCCCTCGAAACGGTGGAAGCGACCCTGAGCCGCGGTGAACACGAACTCACTTTCGGCCCGCTCCCGCTCCTGCAATACGCGACGCTCGAGAGCTTGACAGTAGCAGAAACGAGCCCCGGAGCCTGGGCGGCCGACGCGCTCCTCCGCGTCGCCGACGGGATGCTGACAGCCTCGTTCACATCGCCCGGCGAGATCGGCCTCGGGCTGCGGCCCGGATCGACGATCTCCCTCGACAAGCTCGTCCTGCCAATGCCGGAGGGACAAGAGTCACAATTAAAAGGCTCGCTCACCGATCTCGACCTGCGCTTTTCCGGGGACGTCGCCGCACCCGCGACCTGGAAGATCCATGGCAAATTGATCGCCTCGGGGACGGGATGGGGTGATCACGGTGCGGCTACCGTAGCGGATTCCGTCATGCTCCTCGTGACGGACAATCAGCTCCAGCTCGAGGTCGCCCGCCATCGCAGCGCGGTGCGGGTGAAGGCGTCGATGCCTTTTGAAAAAGCCACTTCGATCAAAGACCTCGGCACCCTGCCGCTCACCCTCGGGATGGATCTCGAGGTGCCCTCAATCGGGGAACTCGTCGCTGACTTCACCGACAAAGCACATCTCACCGGCGCCCTGTCAATGAAAGCTGAGGAGATCCAGCTCGTCGGTGGGAAGACGATCCAGTCGGGCAGCGTGCTGCTGCTCTCGGATAATCTCGCGTGGGACGGCATCCAGCTCTCGGGTGCCCAGGTCGCGGCGAATGTGGCCTCGGACGATCACCTGCGTTTTGCCGCCGAGCTGGGGCTCGATCCAGCCAATCATATGCGAGTCAGTGGCACACTCGATCTCGCAAAGCTCGTCTACGAGGCCGAGACCTTCGTCGAGATCGACACCGCCGCCCGTCTCGGCGCGGTCCTCGCGGATCTCGCGGATCTCGCGGATCTCGCGGATCTCGCGGATCTCGCGGATCTCGAAATCACCGGACTCGCCGGGTCCGCGAAGGTCAACTGGAAAGGCTCGGGGCAGCTCCGGGAGAAGCAGCATCTCGGCGAACTTGCTCTTGATCTGGCCTCTTTTGTCGTCGGCGCGGGCCAGCCGATCAGCGGGAAAGTCGAGGCCCGCTACGAGGGCGCCTCTGCCGCGATCGAGGCGCTTCGCCTCAGTGCCGGTGACGTCACGCTGGCGGGCACGGGGTCGTGGGATGGAAAGGTCATCTCTCTCCCCGACTGGAGACTGACCCGCGCGGAGCGCACGCCCCTCTCCCTCGTTGCGACGATCCCCTTCGAACCCGGCAGCGAAGGCGGTTTTCTCGCTCAGACCGGGCCGCTCGACCTCGATCTGAAACTCGACGCGCTCGCCTTCGAGGAGGTGACCCGCTTTTTTGCCGCGCAGCCCCCGCTCGGCGGAACCTTGCAGGGAGAGCTCACAGGGAAAGGATCTTTTGACCGGATCGACCTCAATGGGAAGTTCGAATTCCGCCCCGATCAGAACGCGGGCGACACGGCCGTCGCGGCGACGGATACCCCGGCCCCGGAATCACTCGTCTCCGTGACCCTCGGGCTCGACGGCAGCGTGCGGAACCCTTCCACCTGGGACGCCCGGCTCGACGCCCTCGTGAGCGGCCTGCGCTGGAACGGGATGGCGATGGAGAACCTCTCCCTGAAGGCGACGACCGACACAACTTCGACGACTCGCCCGCTCCTCGCCGAGCTCCGCTTTGACCAGTCAGAGACTACCCTCGGCGCGACGACCCGATTTGAACTGGGCGGTGCCGAAACTTTCGCCGATCTGAAGTCCCGCCCTCTCCGCGTCGATGCCACCCTCGCGGTGAAGGACTTCGCGCTGCTGCTGCGTGACTTCGCGCCGGATACGCTCAAGGGACTGCCCCTCTCGGGTGCCCTCAATGCCTCCGTCGAGGGCATCACCATAAAAGGCGGCTCACTCACCGGAGGCTCGATCGTGCTGGGGTCGGATACCTTTGCGGTCGAAGGGCAGCGCTTCGAGCCGCTCTCGCTCGAGGCGGACATTCCGGAACCCGACCTCGTGAAGGCAACCCTCGAGGCCGGGCTCGATGCCAAAAATCAGGTCACGGCGGACGGCGATTTTCATCTCAAGAATCGGGTTTACGAAGGCAAGCTCGCCCTCAACGCCGATCTCGAGTCGAAGGACAGCAAGTTGCGCAAGCTCCTCAACGGCCGCGCCATCACCGCGCTGCTGCCCGCTCTCACGGCGCTGAAGTGGGAAGGGCGCGGCGACCTCGCCGCGAGTGAGCATACCGGTGACCTCTCCCTCACGGCCGACCGGGTCACCCTCGCCGAGGGGGCAGAGCCCCTCAGTCTTGCGCTGGCCGGAACCTACACGGGAACGACCGCCGATTTCCCCACCGTGAAGATCACGAGCCGCCCCCTCACTCTCGCCGGAGCAATCGAGTGGCGCGAGAGTCGCCTCGCTTTCGTCGACTGGCGTGGGCAGAGCGGCGGGCGGGAGGTCATCGCCATTTCCGGCGGTATCCCCCTCGACCGGGAAAAGCTGACCCCGGCACTGTGGTTCGCGCAGGACACTGTCCTCGATCTCTCGATGACCGTGGACCGCCTCCCGGTGCAGACCCTCTCCCGCCTTTTCCTCGAGGAAAGCCCCGTCCAGGGTGATCTGACCCTCAATTTGGCCGCCACGGGAACCCCGACGGCTCCGGGCTTGGCCTTCGACCTGCTCTTCGACCGCATCCTCGTGCCCCGGGAAAAGGACTCGCTCGCGGCGGGCAAACTGGCACTCGCGGTGAAGGGCGTGGGTGAGAACCTGTCTCTCTCCGGGAAATACGAGCATCCGGATACCAAGCCGCTCGTGATCGCGGCGGCCCTGCCCTTCCAGCCCGGTGCCTGGGCTCGCGGGGAGCGGAAAGTCGCTGACGAGGTCATCACCGCCTCGGCTAAAATGGAGCGCAGTTCCCTCGGCTTCCTCGCCGTCCAGATCCCGGCGATCGAGTCCATCACCGGCGAGATCGCGATCGATGCAGAGATAAGAGGCACGGTCTCGAAGCCCGAGATCCGCGGCAGCGGTCTGCTCGATGTCTCGCGACTGCGGCTCGCCGACCGCAATGCTCCCTCGCTCCACGACATCGATCTCTCGGCCCGCTTTGAGGAAAATCGAGTCGTCCTCGAGAAACTCTACGCCGTCGTCGCCGGAGGCATCGTGGAAGGCAGCGGCGAGGCCATCCTGAAACCGGGCGAGGAGCCGGTCATCAATCTGACGCTCAACGGCAGCGAAGTCCTCGTCTTCCGCAACGCCGATGTGAATGCACGCACCGACCTCGCGATCCGGCTCAACGGGCCTTTTTCCAAAGCCGCCCTGACCGGTGAGATCGGGATCACGAATAGCCGCTATTTTAAAAACTTCGACCTCCTCCCCATCGGGATGCCGACACGCAACACCTCGGTCCTGCCGACGGTGGATCGCGCTCCCGGCGGCGGCGGGCCAGCCGTCCCCGATCTGAATGTGGGCGTCGATATCCCCCCCTTCCGCGACTGGACTGTGGACCTGCGCATCCACACGAAGGATCCCTTTCTCATTCGCAGCAACCTCGTCGAGTCCTCCATCACCGCTGACCTCAAGGTGCAGGGAACTCTCGCCCGCCCCTACCCGGTCGGATTCGTCGAGATCGCCGAGGGGGAACTGAGCCTGCCCTTCAGCAAGATCGACGTGGAAACGGGCCGGATCACCTTTGACCAGAGCACCGGATTCAACGGGGCGATCGAGTTTAAGGCCCGCGGCAAGGCGGATCGCTATCAGATCAGCATCTACCTTTTCAACCGCATTCTCTCGCCCCAGTATGTGCTCACGAGCATCCCGCCCATGCCGAGCGAGGACATCATCACTCTCCTCGCGACGGGGACGACGCGTGATGCGCTCGTCGGCGAAGACCCCGGATCAATGGCCGCATCCAGGGCTGCCACGCTCTTCCTCAAGAACTTGCGAAAGTCGGACAACAAGATCGAAGGAGACCCGACCCTCCTTGATGAGCTGGAAAAAAGGACCGAACTCGAGCTCGGCCGGGTCAATCAGGAGACTAGTGAGCAGACGTTCGGAGGCAAAATACGCCTCTGGAAACAACTTTTTTTTGTTGGCGATGTCGATGCTGACAGCGACTATCGGGCACTACTGAAGTATGTGTTCAGTTTCCGGTGACGAGACCGGCCCACCCACAGGATGGGGATTAAGAAAATACTACCCTTGCTTTTTAGCCTCGCTCTTGCGGCGGGAGGTTTCTTCGTGCCCTCCCCTCTCGGCGCCCGTGAGCTCGTGAAAATCACGGGCTTGCAGTCGATCCGCCCCGAACATGCAAGGGAATGGATCAGTTCGCCGCTGGAGCTGACGGAATCCAGCGGGGTCTCGATGGCCCGGGCCGATGACCTCGCCTTTTTCCTCGAGAATGCGATCCGCGAACAGGGCTACAAAGGGGCTTCGGTGGACTGGAAAGTCGAGGGCACAGGATCCGACGCCAGTATCCTCCTGACGGTGTCCGAAGGCGACTCGATGATGGTCGGGGATATCTCCGTGGCGGGGAACTCCGCTTTGGAAACACCCGCCGTGATCGAGCTGCTCACCTCGACGACCCGAAGCCGTCTGGAAAAGAAGCCCGGGGAAGCGATCCCCTTTGTGGCGCGGGACATCCAGCAGGGAAAGACAAAGGTCGTTTCCTTTTACAAACTACTGGGGTTCCGCCATGTCGAAGTGGAACTCTCGACCGCCTTTTCCTCGAACCGGGCGAACCTCACCGTATCCGTGACCGAGGGCATCCGCAGCGAAGTCGGGGAGATCGTGTTTCCCGATCCCCCGATTCCCGCCATCGTCCGGGAATACACGAAGACTCGCTCTGAATTCGTCGGGAAGACCTTCACCGCAGCCGTGCCGGCGACTATCGCCTCGCGCATCCGCGCCGCCGCCGTCGATGCCGGGTATTTCTACGCCGAAGTCACTGCGGAAGAGTCCGCCGCCGAGACCATAGACGGTCGCGAACGGGTCAACCTTTCCGTGGACGCGACCTGGGGCGATCCGGTCACCGTCTCGGGTCTGCGGGTGCACGGGAATGAGAAGGTCAACACCTCCTTCTTCGACCGGCACTTCGGTAAACTCCTCGACGGGCCCTACTCGCCCGAAGAAACCAACAAGACCGTCGAGGAATTGCTGCAGTCAGGTGCTTTCGAGACCGTGCGGACCGATGTGGTAGAGCAGGATGACGGATCTTACCTGCTCGACGTCGCTATCGAGGAGGGCGACTCCCGCAAACTCGGGATCTACGGCGGCTTCACGAACTACGAAGGAGCGATCGCCGGATTCGAGTTCCGTAATCTCAACCTGCTCGGCAGCGTGCGACGGATCGACTCGGCGATCGAGTTCTCGATGCGCGGCGCCCGCGGGGAGATCGACTACATTGACCCCTGGTTCCTCGGGAGCGGCTATCAGATGCGCGCCGGTCTCTTCGCGATCAACCGCGCCGAGGAAGGCTACGAAAAGTTCAAAACGGGCGGGCGCTACGAGATGAGCAAACGCTTCGGCCGACAGATGCAGGACTCTATCGCCCTGTTCGGAGAAGCCGCCTACACCGATGTCCACGATGCCGATATCGACCCGATCTATCTCGGTGATCGCGAATACCTCTCTCACCATCTCGGGATCTCCCTCACCCACGACCGGCGCGACGACCCCCGCAAGCCGCGCAAAGGCTACATCGCCCAGACCTCCATCAGTGCGGCTTCGTCGGCCCTCGGCAGTGAAGTGGAGTTTTTAAAGGCGACCGGGAGACTCGGCTACTACCTGCCTGTCGGGCGGAATACCCTGCGCCTCGGGGCCAAGACCGGGATGATCTCTCCCACGGGTGACACCGGCGCGATCCCCATCGACCTGCGCTTTTTTGCGGGAGGCGCCCAGAGCGTCCGCAGCTTTCAGGAACACTCCCTGGGCTTCCGCGACCCTCTCAGCGGGGAACCTATCGGGGGTAATTTTTACACCCTCTTCAATTTCGAGTATGAGATGCCGGTCAAACAGCTCGAAGGGCTCAGTTTTGTCCCCTTCGCCGATGCGGGGAATCTGATCATCGACGACGCCGACGCCGGTCTCACCGACATGCGCTACGCCGTCGGTCTGGGGTTGCGCTATCAGACGCCCATCGGCCCGCTGCGGCTCGAGTACGGCTACAATCCCGATCAGCGCCCGGGAGAGCCGCAGGGCACTTTCCACATCGGATTCGGGTTCTCTTACTGAGGTCGGGTGTATGTCTCCCCGATTCCTTTGGGACCGGCAGAGCGTAAAAGCGGTGCTCGACAGCATTTTGTTTCGTACGAAGCGAATTCGAAGAAGGATCGCTTGACTTAATTATTGTTTTTATGATTTTTATTGCAATTCATGTATTTCGCTGTAGTATTTATGCTAATCGGAGGAAGAAGAAAGGGATCCGCTACCCGACAACCCCCGGACTTCTTCGTCCAACCACCAATAAACACAACACGGGGTAAGATCTTACCGGATCGAGACCCGCCACCTCGGCCCGCAACACACACAGAAATGAAACTCAGGAGTCCATTCATCGCCCTACTGATCGCCTTCTTGGCGATCCCGCTGACCCTGCGAGGTCAGGACATGACCCCCATCATTCCGACTGGGTCGCTCAGTGCCTTCCCGACCATCGTTCAGGCGGGCACGCACCCGACCCTGACGTGGGATGTCGTCCTGCCCGAACGAGTAGACGACGTCGTTAACATCGAAGGACCCGGGACGCTGGTGCCGACTCGCTGTCTCATCATGGATGTCCGTGTCCTCGGAGCGTCGGTCAAACGCGTGTGGATAAATTCTAAAGGGAAGATAACCAAATGGGAATGGGTTCCGACCGAGGCAAAGATCAATTACAACGGTCAGGGATATACGCGGATCTTCTACAACACGCATAATAACGTCAACCCCAACACGATCGTCCGCACCCAGGCGGTGGAGGACAACAGCACCATTGATTTCGGTGCCCGTTATGTAAAATCGGACGGATCCTGGAGTACCTGGTACAGTTCCACGAACAGCCAATACAATGTCGTCGCGCTCAAGAACGGAGATACTCCCCCGACCACAACCCCCCTCTACCAGCAGCCCTCTATCGAGAGCTTCCTCCTGCCCTATCTCGATGACGAAGGGAAAATCAATCTGGGTGCCCGCGACATCATTTACCTGATGGAGCTGACTCACACCGACCGAAACCACGGCGGATTCGATTTGCAGGACATGGCCCTGCTAATCTCATTTTTCGACGAAATCTCGCACAACGGAGTGACTTCAGACTGCGCCGGCACCACAGGTGGCACGACCACGACCGGTGGCACAACGACCACCACAACCACGAGCGGCAACGGCAACAATGGTCACGGCAACAACGTGGACGGTGTCGACTCGAGCAACCCGGGTAACGCGCCCTTCTCTGACAGCGATCCCAGCGTCGATGACGAGCGCGGACGTCGCAAAAAGTAAATTCCTCTTTTCTCGCCTCTTTCCCGCTAATCAATATGAATTATTCCTTATTCACCGCCCTAGGGGCCGCCCTAGCATTCGTCATGACCAGCTCGATCTTCGCCGAAACGGCAGCTCGCAAAACCATGCCGATGAGGGACACCAAGACCCACGATCAGCTGAGCCAGTCCTTGAGAATGGCACAACAGAAGGACCCGATCCGTGACCTCGGGCCGGCTGCCGGCAAGGTCGATGAGGATCCCTCAGTGAGGAACAGCACCCGGGATCTGATCAAGGATTCAACGATTCTCTGTTATCAGGGATTCCTTACCCTTGTGCCCAAACGGGCGGTCCTGCATCTCCCCGAGAAACTGAAGGACCGCTTTGAGGTAAAGCCGAACATCGTCGTCAAACCCTGGGCCGAGTTTTATGCGCTCAATCGCGGTTGGATCCGCACGGTCGAAGTAACAAGAGCCCAGGCTATGGGGGAAGAGCCGATGTCGGAAGACTCCGTCAAAGCCTATGCCGAAAGCAAGGCCGCTATCATTGCCACCTACAAAGGCGGCCCGATCTCGGTCCTCCCGCTGAAAGTCCCCGTGGAAGAAGGAGATACCCCGGTAGCCCTAAACTCGGCCGCCACTTCTTCAACCAGCCCCACCCCTATCACCGCACGCCCATGAAACAGAAAATCATCAAAGCTATCTGTATATCCGCTGCCTTTGCTTTCACCGGCATCGCCCAGGCCCAGAACTATACCTACTTCGTTCGTCAGGTGCAGATGCCAGACGAGGCAGAGTGGGATGTCTCCGTGAGCCAGCAGGGCACCCAGCAGTCCCCGCTCGCGATCAATCCCAACGGAGCGCGCTTCGAGCTCTGGACCGTGCGGTCAAATCCGCTAACAAGCTACCTGCTTGATACAACCTACGTTAATTCATACGTCCCGGTCGCCAACGTCAATATCACATCTGAAGATCCCTATTCGGTGATCCCTCGGACACGTGCGGATCGCCCCTTTCAGGTAGAGATATCCATTAACGGAATGAGCCTTGATCCGACTGCTCCGGAGGCCGCTCGCACTGTAAAACTCCTCCGCCACGCACAGGCCTACTCCGGGAATGACAATGGTAGTAACGTTAACCGGGGACAAGCCAACCTCCTGTCCCAGGGTTCACTCACCAGCAACGGGGCTCACACCCTAAGCTACACTGTCACTTCTATCCCGGGTGCCGACCGCACGAAGGTTCGCGGTGAGGAACGCTTCTCAATCTTTTCGGTGGCCGATTATCAGGCCCCTGAATCCCAGATCTCCTCCAAGTTCATCCAGGTCTGGCCGATGACCGATAGCTCGATCCAGGGTCTCAACGCGGGCGAAATAATCAAAGGCAAGGCTCCTAACATCAATATTCACCTGAACGACCTCTACCCCGACTCCTTCACCTTTGCCCAGATCTACGAAGGCCCGCAGCAACTCGGGGTTGCCGGGGTGAGGGTTCCCGGTTCCTCCATTCTCGTCGACAGCTCAGTGCCACGGAACGAACACCTTCTCCTGAAAGACTGGGACGAAGTGATCCCCTCGGACGGGGTCTGGACGCTAGAGGTGGTCACGATCACTCCCTTCGGCACAGATCGCCTCGGTTACGTCTCCTTCCAGGTGGATCGCGCCATAAAGGTCAACGGCAGCGTCACCAGCGTGGACTAAATGCTCTCTCAAAAAAGGGAAAGCGATGTATATCAGCCACAGTCAGAAAAGAAAACAACGAGGTTCCGCGCTCATTGAGATTTCGTTGAGCTACGCTACGCTCGTGATCGTCGCCCTCCTGACACTCAAGGCCTCCGTCAATGCGACATCGAACCAGGCCTGGACCGTAAAGCAGTCAATGAGCGATGCTTTCATCATGCAGGAGACCGCCCTCGCCTCGCGGATTCCGTTCAGTGAAGTCACCGGAACCAGCTCCCTTTGGGCCAACTCGCCGGGCATCACCACTTCGACGGTCACGATCGGAAAGCTCCCCGGTGGTCAACCCGTGACCGCCACCCTCCACCGCACCCGCATCCCCGACAGTAACAACCTCGCTGCGGGAGGAGGTGTCGGCACCCTCACGACCAACCCCGCCGAGTCCGAGGCGTGGAAACTCCAGTCCCTGCTTGTCTACACCGTCGGCGAAAGAAATTACGTGAAATCACGAACCTTCCTGCGGATCCGCTGAGCCATGAAGTCACCCGCACGCCACCACCGCAGCCGGGGATTCACTCTTCTGGAGATGACCCTTGCCCTGGCCATGACCCTGGGCATCTCCGCAATGCTCGTGGGGATCATGCAGCAGCAGGTTTCCTTCACCCGGATGCTGATGCAGTTCCGCTTCCTTCGTGAGGAGGCACCGAACATCAACACTCTGATGACGACAATGATCAACAAGGCCGACAGCTACCGGATCTACGCCAGCACGGGCAACGCCAAGGCTGCCACCAATGCGGTTCGGGAGAATGGTCGGGCGGTTCGCCTGCGCTTGCGGAACCCGGACGGCACGATCGCCAACGCCATCATCGCCTTCGAACTTCAAAATGGCGTGAACCGCCTCAATTACTACTACCAAACCAGCGCCACTGCGGCCTGGCCGAACTCGCCATCGTGGACCATCACTTCCCGCCCCGCTCTGGTGAATTTTACGAACTCTTCGGGAATTCTCCTCGTCACGATGACCGGACCCGACGGGGAGGAGATCACTTACTCTGGCAACCCGGACTAATGAATATCTTTCCGGCCCTAACCACTCGCTCGCGGGGTTATGCCACCATGGCGATCGTATCGTCCGTATCTCTCATCATCATTTCGATGCTGGCTTTTAACATCATCGGCAACCTCAGGAGCATCGACAGCCAGGCGAGAGCACAGGTAAAGCAGGACTACTCACAGAAAGAGGATGCCATTCTCAACTCGCTCATCCACATCGTTCCCAACAAGGCCATTGGCGCGATGCAGCGATACTCGGCCAACACCCCTGATAATTTCACCTGGGACACGATTTTCGCCGAGGCGATGTCGATGGCAAATGTCGAGCAGGCGATCAGCCCCCAATTGCTCAACTCCCTGAATCTCGGGAACGCAATCAGCTCGAACTCGGGTGATACCACTTTTGGAACCGTTGCCAACTTCGTCAACGCTTCGGTGATAACCCACGATGGGACCTCGAACCGGGTCAACGGTGGAAACTGGTGGGAATACAATATGCTCGGCAATGCCAGGATCGGTCCAAAGATCCCCGCCGCCCTTCAACTCAGCTATTCCGATTATCTCCTCGACAAACGATATCCCATCATTTCCTACGACAAAAAACACGTCAACTGGTATACGAAGGGCCTCGGTCTCTCCGCCGACAGTTTCCCTCTTTACAACCTTATCCAGTATCCTGACGTCAAGTTCGGTTACAAGCGGCCGGGTGAATACTTCGTCGCAAAACGGAACTGGTGGGTGTTCTCGCTGACTTTCGGTCAGCACAATCAACAGCAGACAGGCATCCCGCCGGTGACAAAGGACTATGTTCTCTCGATCTATGAAGTTCCCTCGCAGATTCCCCTGTCCGGTGATGCCCTCCTCAAAATCGGCCAGTTCGCTGACGGCACCAACTGGCAGAACGTAAGCCTCGACGGCAGCGTCTACGCCGAGAACCTCGAGACGGAAGGAACCATCGCCCTCTCCTCTGGTGCCATCTCTGCCAGAAAAGAGGTAAGCCTGAACAATAGTACAAGTGTCGAAGGACGGGCCGTAGCGGACGGATTCGACGCCATGGGAGAACGTGAGTCTCGCGTCGCCGCCACCTCCAACGGCACCGTGAAAGACAGCGATTTCTATGATGCCTCGACCGGAGGAAACGTCGGCAAAGTAGCTTTCATCCCCATCAACCGCGGCAATAGCACCCTCGAGAGCACCTCGGACGGCACCCGTGGAGAACGCATTTCCCCCACCGGGTGGAACTTTTACAGCCAGGCCGCGCCCAAAGCCCAGATGACGCTCGAGATTCGCAATGTGTCCTCTTCCACCGACCAAATGCCCACGGAGATCCGTTTTCGCTATCGGAATACCAGCAACTCAATCGTAAGTGTGACTTACACCAGAGGGACAAACTGGCCGACCCCGCAGGAAGTCGGCGGCGACACCTTCCCCTTCCAGTCAGACCAGCTTGACAACACCCGCAAGGCACTCATCGTGCAGATGGACCGCCTCCCCGCTTTCATTGGCGGTCTCCCGAGCAGCGGCGGAGTGACCCGGAACAACTCCCTCTACATCTTCAACGGCACGACCAACGCCGCGGTCGCCGTTCCCTCGATCCCCTCACTGGAATCCGACATGGCAGTCACCCTCCGCAGCGGAAAAGACCTGACCCCCTTCACCGCAGGTTTCTCTCTCGTCTCGCGTTACCGGGTCTACATCGCCGACTCGCTCAACAGTATCCCGACCGCAGTCCCGACAAATGCCGGTCTTCCCGCCGGATCGGTTTTCTACCCTCCCCTCTCTATTTTCGCCCCCGAAAAGCGTTTTGGAGAGTCCCTTACTGTGCGAAATTCGGTCCAGATCTCCGGCCAGCTTTCTAGCCTCAAGACGGGGAATGCTGATACGATCAATCCACTCGAGTTCCTCGACGGTGGTGATACCCGCGTCGCTGCCAACCAGATCAACGCTGACCTGAAGACCCTCTCCAGCCCGGCCGAGCTGCCACCGATCCACATGATGAACTGGCTCGTCACGATCGAGGAGATCCACTGAGTCGAAAGACTTTATCCATTCCCTCTTCCCGGTTTGAGTATAGCCGGCCAGGACCGGTTCAGGCGACAATGCTCGCGAGGCCGGTTTTTTAGTAATTAATTTCGGTCCTTTTCCGTAAATTTTTAAAAAATCCCCTTGATAATTCGGATCCCCAAACCAATATTTACCATAATTTTAATATTCCACGTGATCTTCCAGTCTTCGTGCACCATGAAATCAAGCGAACCATCTATTCACATCCCTGAAGGGCTGACCATCGGATACAGTGACCGGTTTCACCGGAAGCAGACTCATCTTGCAGTGGCAGGTGCCCCGATCGATCTCGGTGACGGTCGCCATCTCCTCCTGGCCCGCAATGGTCGGGGCAAAACCACGCTCCTGAAGACCATCGCCGGGATCATTCCCTCCCTTTCCGGAAAGATCCGCTGCCACGGAACCGTCCAGTTCGTAGACGAGGACCTGCGTTTTGATACGGAACTGAAAGCCCGCCAGATCTTCACCGCGCTTTTCAAGAACGGGCAGCGCAAGTTCGCCCTCGACATGGCCGAGCGCATCGAACTCGACGTCGAGAAAGCCTACGGCAAACTTTCCAGGGGGAACCGCCAGAAGGTGGGGCTCATCATCGCGGAAGCCCGCACCTACCACAACGGGCCCCAGGTCCTCCTCCTCGACGAGCCCTTCTCCGGACTGGATTTCGCGGCCCGGGACAAAGTCGATCAGATCTGGCGTGAGAATGAAGAGGGCATCGTCCGCCTCGTCTGCGTCCACCCTGACGAACCCACCCTAAAGGCCGACAGCGCCGTCACGATCCGCGAAGGCCGTCTCGAGCAACTCGAAGTCAACGGCACCCTCGACTGGATGGAAACCCGCCTGTCCCTCAACTGATCTCGTCCCCTCACCTCTCCGTCATCCCATGGAACTGTATAAACTCACTCTCATCTCCATTCTAAATCGCAAGACCTTCGCGATCTTTGCGATTCTGCTCGTCGCGCTGCCCTTTGCCCTCCCCTACATGACCCCCTGGGAGTCGAAGCCATCCCTCCTCGAGCCCGCCCGGGCGCAGATGGCCTGGGTCCTCCTCTGGACGACGGCGATCAGCTGGCTGCTTTTCCAGGGCGCCACGATCGGTGATCGGTGGTCTTCCCAGGGTCTCCTCGAGTATTTTAAAACGCTCGGCGTTTCCCGTCCGAAGCAACTTCTCCAGATTTGGCTCAGCTGCTTCACCGTCTTTGCCGGGATGATCCTTATCACCTTCGTAATCAGCACCTTCACCGCGATGCCCGGTGACGCCGTCGAGGCACGCCACTGGCTCGTCACGAATCTGCAGTATGTGATGCTCTTTTTCCTCGTGGTGGCCCCACTCCTTACCCTCGCGATCAGCCTCGGGACCCGCTTCAACGGAGCGGCCGCCTACGCCGTGACGATCGGCATCGCGCTCTACGGGCTCTTCGGGATCAGCTACCTCGAGGTCTTCCTAGCGGACAACAAGAACGCCTTTCTCAATCTCGTCTATCTCGTCTCCCCTCACTACCATCTCTCCGACCTGACTTCGCGTCTCGTCTTCAAACTCGGTTCAGTGCCATGGGGTGAACTCGGGCGCATTGCCGGCTACCTCGGTGGACTCGGCCTGCTCACCACTGGAATATCCTACCAACTCTACCGCGAGGGCAAGTGAGCATGAAAAAAGAAACGCTGATCTCCTCTCTTTTTATCGTTGCCGGTCTTGGTCTGGCCGCAAACGGAGTCTTCTCCCTGACCTCCGCTGAGCAACTCCACCACAACCGCAATCCTTTTGCGATCCAGCAATCGGCCTACGGTAAACTCTTCGCGCGACTTTCCGAGACGACTGTGGACCGTGTCTGGCACCTCGGGGTCGAGCAGATCGTCCCCCACTACATGTCGGGCATCGAACACGGTGAAGAGAGCCAGGCGGAAATCTCTATCGATCCGGTTCCAGGTGCGAATGATCATCGCGAAGTCGTCGCCCGCTCCGAGAAGGACAAAGCCGCCGCCCTCGCCGCGAACGCTCCCACCGGACTCGACAAGGGGAAACGCTGGATCCAGGGCCGCGTCATCGCCCAGCACACCCGGACGAATCCGAACTCGCTCAATCAGCAGCACCTGAATACGGTCTACAAGGATATCGAGCGACTTCTCCTCCGTAGCTTCAAGATGGACCCCACTCATTACGGGGCCTACGATTCTTACCATCTTTTTCTCACGACTTACAATTTCGGAGGAAACCCCGCCCACACCGAGCAGGCCAGGCGCATCGCCGCTGTCGCCATGTCCGCCGTACGCAACGAGAACGAGGACCCCGAGCCCTGGCTCACCGCTGCGGCTGCCGGGATGAACCTTTACCTCATGGACGCTGCTCCCTACATGGAAAAAAGCGAGACGATCCCGCTTGATATCCTCACCAAATATCGCGGGCAGATCGGCTATTGCCTCGCTAAATTCGACGAACTGCAGGCGAGGTCTGAGAAAGAGGGCAACTGGGAGCGTCTCTCGATGGACCGACAGATGGAGATTGCCGAACGCAGCCGTTTTGTGTCGAGGACCTTCAAGCAGTTCGATGTGATGATTGCCCGGGCTGAGTCGAGGGGATCAGTAGAAGCCCCCGAAGGGGAAGTGGCCGAAACGACCGGCGAATCGAAAGAGTAAGCTGCCCTCTCACGCAATTCGGATAATGAGAAAACCCGCCCATTCGGCGGGTTTTTTTTGTTTTCTCCGATGGTCCGTGGGAGACCACTCCGGAAGTGAAGGACCCCGCTGCCGATCCGGAAACCGGGCCTCCTGGAAACAGCCTGAATTCGCGGCGGATCCCCACCCTGCCCCGAGCTTGAGAGTCACCGTCACCTGTTGCAAATGGAGTCAAGGCGGATAATCAACTAGATTGAAATTACATTTTTATAAATTATTTCTCAAAACACCCTTGCGTTATGATTTTTATAGTGATAATATTAAATATAATTAGCCCGACTTGTAATTGACACACGAATGGATCCACACGCACAGGCCCAAGCCCACCACATCATGAGCGAAGTCTTCGCCGTGGCCGGGGCTAACTCCATCTCCGACATCCAGATGCGGAGCGGGACCTGGATCTATTGCCACACGAAGAAAGGCCTCGAGATCATCCGCCGACTCGGAGAGCTCCCCGCCGAAGTGATCATGAACGTGGTCGAGTATCTCTACGGTCGTCAGGAAAGCGAGAGCGTCGGCTCGATGGCAAAGCTCCAGAACCTCAAAGAAGTCAAACAACGCCTTTTCGACGACAAAGTGGCCGACTTCAGTACGGAGGGCTTTCCCCTTCCCGATGGATCCGTTTCTGGACGGATGCGGGTCCAGGCGCACCTCAGCACCTCCGGCCCCGGTCTCACCTGCCGAATCCTCAGCGACGAAATCGCCGACCTCAACACTCTCGGGATCGCTCCCGACACTACCCGTGCTCTTTGTGAGTTCATGAAGCGCCGCCAGGGTTTCGGGCTCGTTACCGGTCAGACAGGATCGGGAAAATCGACCACTCTCGCCGCGATTCTCGACTGGCTGAGGCAGAACCAGCCCCGCCACATCGTGACGGTTGAAGATCCGATCGAATATCGTTATTCACGCTTCCTTGCCAAGCCCGACATGAACGGGCTCCCCGTTCCGTCGCCCGGGTTCTGCACTCAGCAGGAGGTCGGCAAGCACGTCGCCACCTACAAGCAGGGACTCAAAGACGCTCTCCGTAAAGCACCCCACGTCATCCTTATCGGTGAGATTCGTGACCGTGAAACGATGGAGATCGCGATCGAGGCGGCCCAGACCGGTCACGTCGTCATCTCGACCCTCCACACCAACGGCGCCGTAAAGACCCTCAGCCGTATCCTCGAGTTTTTTCCCCAGGCGCAACACCGCTCCCTCCTCAGCCGCCTTTCCGAGATCCTCATGTTCATCCTTTCCCAGGGGCTCATCCCCACTGAGAGCGGGCGCGTTCTCAACTACGAATTTCTTCAGAATAATAGCTCGGCGGTGCGATCCGGGATCGCCTCCTACGATGGGGCGGCCAAGTCTCTCGAGGACGCGATCCGCCACAGCGGCAATATCCAGTGGGATGCGAACCTCAGGAACCTGATGAACGCAGGCAAGATCTCCTACCAGGCCTTCCAAATGAACCGCATGAACGAGGAAGAGGGCGACGACCTCCTCTTCATCCCGAAGAAGGCGGGCTGATGACACTTTCGGTCAGGGTCCTTCGTGACCTGACCGGTATACAACAACATAAAGTAATACCAGATAATGAAACTGAACAACATCAAGAAACAAGCCGGTCTCACCCTTATCGAGGTTACCCTCGTTATCGCAGTGCTTCTCGGACTTATCTCCGTCCTTTTCATCGGCGTTTCCGCCTACAAAGAGGGTTCCAACCGTGCCAAGTGCATTCTGAACATCACCAACTGCCAGAAGGCGGTTCGTTCGTATCAGAACATGTACGAGAAGTCGGTGACGGACGTTCTCACCAAGGCTGTTCTTGTCGGCAGCGGCAAGATGCTCGAGAACGAACTCCTTTGCCCCAGCAACGGTACCTATACATGGGCCGGCACCATTCCTACCATCGGCACTGCTTACCTCACCTGTAACTACGCGACCGGCACCGAAGCCGCTCACATCCCTGCCAGCACAACTGGTTGGTAATGTAAAGGCCTCTCCGGGGCTTTTGACCCATCTACACTTCTGTCCGCAGGGCAACACGCCCTGCGGACCGGAGTCCCTCCCTTTTCTCATCCTCCCCTCATCCGCTTCCTGTCTATTCCGCGATCTGACCACTCTACGACACTGACGGTTCCTCTCCTTCTCACCTTTTTCCTTTCGTAGACAACATGGATTTCCTTCCTCGAAACGCTTCTCCGCTTAAGGTTTACCTTCAGACCAAGCAGATTCTGAAGAACACGAGCCGCGCCAAAAATCCGGACTGGTACAAAACCGCCGGTGAGATCAATCTGCAATGGCACATCTGGGTCGGCTCCTTCAGTATCTCTTCCGGGATCTACAACATGCTGCTGAACCAATGGTTCGACGGCCCCGACCTTCCCCCCATTTCTTTCGACCAGGACGATCACGGCAAACCGACCGGTCTCGACGAAACCTCACGCAACGGCGTTCATGACCTCCTCCGCCGCATCCTCGCCACCCGCGAGTTCGGTGAAAAGGCAAAATCCATCGGCATCATCCTCCACCTCGCCGATTCCGTCCGGGTGAGAGACCTCGCTCCCGATTTTTCCACAGACAGCGATCTGCACGGTCTCAACGAGCTGCTCACCACCGCCCCTGAGGTCGCTCTCGGGGACGAGTCCCTCGATCACGATGAAGGCATGTGGCGCCTCCTCCCGCTGCCGGGAGCGGCGGAGGGAGCACGACGCTCTCTCGCTGTCCAGGTCTCGGCTCAGTATAGACTGATCGTCGAAGAGTTCCGCGAGTATGGAACGCTCCGCAACCTGCCGGTGATCGTGAACGTGCACTCTGCTCCGCTCGAGGCGATGTCCGTGATTTCGAAAATTCTTCCCGAGATCGACCACAAGAACGGAGTTTTCCTCTTCCACTACGAGAGCTTCACCTTTCTCTTCGCCACCGGCCCCCGGAAAGAACTCCTGCTCGTCAGACCGCTGCTTCATCGCTCGGGCCAGCATCTTACTCCGGCTGAAATCACCGACGTCATTAAAAACACCGGCGCGCTGCTCAACATCCGCGCTCCCACGATCACCTACATCTCAATGGCCGGGATGCCGGTGGTTCAGATCAATGAGATCCTCTCCGGATTCCGCGAAGAACATGCCTCCACCACCATCCATGCGATCAATTCACGTGAGCTGGAATTCCTCGCCTCCATCCCCGATAGACGCCTCGAGTTTTGGATCGCCTCGCACACCCCTCTCGCGGCTGACCTTGCCCCTCCGGTGACCTTTTCCGCACTCAGGAAGGACTGGGCAATTCAGGATTTCTACGGCCTTGCCCGATCGGAAGCAGTGCTCATCCCTTCGCGAAGCGATCTGCGTCTGCTTCAGGGATCCCGCTGGATCCAGAGGGTCGCGGTCCTTGTAGTACTCGCTTTTGCCGGCTGGACCGGTGCCGACTTCATCGCCAAGATGCGATCCGACGCCTGGGAACTCGACTCCGTCGTCGCCTTCTCAATGGAGAACAATGTCGCTACCCTGACGAAGGAGAGGCGCGAATGGGACCACTGGAGCAATCTTCTCGCCAAGCGCTCGGAAGGATGGCTCGCCCTGGAATCTCTCCTCGAACTCTTCCCCGACAACGCGGGCGTTATCCTCAAAGAGGTCGGCTATCGCGTCGAGGCAGCATATGATGTGAAGGAGGCCTCCAAAAAGCTGGGACTGAAACGCGTCTGGAGTCTGTCCGGCTACGCCAACCCCGAAGTCGCAACCGAACTCCCGACCCTGGGCAGCCGCACTCGCATGGCTGAGCTCCTCAATCAAATGTCTGAAGAGAACTACGCCGATTACCTCTCGGTCAAAGAAGACACCCGTGACGTTCAGGTCACTTTGCAGCAGAAGCAGGGGGCCATGCCGCCCTCCTTCGAATTTCCCACAAAAGTGTCGCGGCATTTCCGGACGGCCTTTGAACTCGGCATCACCCAGTCACTCTCAGCAGAGGACTCACTTGCCATCACCATCTCCTCTACCAAAAGCGAATGATCGTCTCTCAACATCGCCAGTCAGTTATTATCTTCGGCATTGCCGTGCCACTCTTCTGCATCCTTGCCATCGCAATTGCGACCTTCATCGGAAGCAGCAAACTGAATAAGAGCTACGGCGACAAGGTAGCAGCTCTGGAACGTTACAAGACAGCGGAGAGTCAGGCAGATGAACTCGAAGCGTTTCTCACGACCGAAGACCGCAGGGAGAAGATCACTTTCTGGAACTCCCGCGTCGAGCAGGACACCGTGCAATCCCTCACGGAGAATCTCGAGAAAATTCTCGCCAAATACGATTCCGAGGTCCTCAGCCGCACGGAAATGGGCCAGGCATCCGGCGTTTCAAGTATCGCCACCCGGTCCAAACACCCCTTCTCCCGCATGCAATTGAGCTTCGAAGGAGGCTTCAAGCCAATGCAGCTCCTTCTCGCTGAACTCGAGAATGAAATGCCCCATCTCTTCCTCGAAAGCATCATCGTCCGTCCTCAGCCCGCGCAAACCGCCGACGAGAAAGGCAATCTTCAGTTCGGAATCACCTACCTCTGCTGGGAAAAATCCAAAGCAAACAAGGCCAAGGAAAATTGACCGTGAGCTGACTTCAGTAGACTAAACCTCCGCATCTCCTCCTCTTCCCTTGTCACCCATGAAACCTTCCTCCCTGGTCCTGCTGATAGGCCTTTTCGCGGCATCCCTCGCTGCCGAGGAGGTCGTCGGAGACAATGCCGCCCCCGCCTCAAGCGCATCCGCCCCGGAGCCCTCCGTTGAAGACGCCGCTCCCCCATCCGCCCCCGGAGGCAAAGGAGAAACCAAATCATCCGAACTGGATTTCATTGCCCGCTCCAACTTCATCTTCGCGAAGCTGATGAAGAGCACCCGCTCGATGGATCCTTTCGGGCAGCAGATGGATCCAGCCAACGCGAAAGAATCACCGATGCTCGCCGAACATTACGCTGAAATCGAAGAAAACCCGACGGCCCTGAACAATTCGTCACTCAAGAGCGCCCTGCTCACCCTCCCGATCACAGGAGTGTATCCCCAGCGCAATCTCATCGTCATCGGCGCGCGATCCTTTGCCGCCGGCGGCCAGTTCGGAATGAAACTACAGGAGCTCACGATCAGGCTGCGCTTTGAGGGAGTCCGCGGCAAACAGATCTTTTTCAAGGATATGGAGACGCAGGAGGTCACCTCGATCGAGTTCGATCCACGCCCTCAGGAGTTTGAACCCCTCACCAACGCCGGGCCTCAACCACTTGGCTCGGGCATCGTCTCGATGAAGGAACTCTTTATCGCGAATTAAAAAATTTTAATAAAATTTTTAGTTAACCCTTGCGAAATACCAGTTTCTATGGTATTTATTGTCGTTACGGTAAAAAAATTTAAACCATCCTCCTTCCCCATTTCATGAGAATCAAAGAAATCGCCACCATAGTCGGAGCAGGTATCGTCTCCCTGGCCGCCGTGATGATTCTCGAAAGCGAGACCACCCCCGGGCCTCTTGCTTCCGACAACTCCAGCACAACAGAGATCACCGAGTTCGAGGACACCTCCAGCCTGATCGAATACTCGCTGCCAGCACCCACTGCTGAACCGCCCATCGAGACGGAGGAAGGAAAAGCGAAAGACGACGAGCTCTTTGTCTCTGTCGGCGGTTCCGATCCTATTCCGGCTCCGGTCGATGCCGAGGGGAGTCCGATCAAAACCGAGTTCACCGAGCCCGCCCCCGAAGTGAGCGGAGTCGATGAGACTCCCATTGAGGAGCTCACGACTGACAAGCTTATCGAAGGCGCAACCAGTCTGGCAGGCGTCGAAGACAGTGAATCCGAGGGCAGTCTATCTGAGGAGTTTATCGCGGCCATTGCTGCTGCTACGGAAAAGTCCGGTCCAGCCGCTGCGGGCTCAGCAACCACCCGGGATGATGCCGCCCCCGTCAATCTCATCGAAGAAACGCCGGATGGTTTCTGGCTCCGTCAGGCCAAGCTCAACGATGTCTTCCAGCATCTCGCCCAACTCGGGAACTACCAGTATTTTCACAACTCCGAACTCGAAGGCCCCACCTTCGTCGTCACCGGCCAGCTCATGTCCGATGATCCGATCAAGCAGATGGAGGAACTCTCCCTGATGTATGGAGTCACCATCCACAAACAGGGAAATACGGTCTATGCACTGACCTCACCGCAGCTTTCCCAGCTCCCCAGCGAGCCCTTCCGCTACCAGCTGAAGTATCTCCGCCCCAAGGATATCGATCAGATCAAGCTGATCCTCACTCCCTTCCTCACCCCCGGAACCGGCGTCATCGAGTTCGAGACGAAGACGAACACTCTCATCGTGATGGACAATTCGCGGAAACTCGACGCCCTCGCCGTCTTCCTGGACCAGATCGATCAGCCAAGGCAACAGATCGCGATCGAGACGCGCATCCTCCGCATCACGAGCAACTCCCGCAACCGCATCGGGGTGGACTGGTCTTCCGTCCTCGGTGACGGTCTCGGAATAAACGCCGGGACCAGTCTCAATGCCCTCTTCAATCTCCCCGAACTCGATACCGTGACGAAGGTGCTCACCTCAACCGGCAGCGGCAACAGTCTCGCAGTCGTCAATAACAACCGCGAGATCACCTCGTCAAACGATCGGAACACTACCCAGAATGAGGCAGGCCTGGTCTTCGCCCCCCTGCAAATCAGCGCCGTGCTCCGTGCCCTCAATGCCGGCGGTCTTGCGCAGCAGGAGTCAAGCCCCACCCTCATTACCGAAGACAACGAAGAAGGACTCATCTCCATCATCGACCGTATCCCTATCATCACCTCCACGATCAGCGAGACCGATGCGGGACAGAATGTCACCGAAGTGGTGCGTTACAAGATTGATGACTCGGATCCGACCGGTGATCCGGCCCTTACCCGCGAAGTGGGTGTCTCTGTCTCGGTCACCCCGACGATCCTGCCCGATTCCACCATCCGGATGGAACTCCGCCCCCGTTCCGCCCAGGTCGTGGAGTATATCGAAGGTGCAAGCGGCAACCTCTACCCCCGGGTGAACGAATCCACCGTCACCACGACGGCCCGCGTCCCCAATGGCCACTCTCTCCTCATTGGCGGCTTTTACGAAGAGATCCAGTCCGAATCCACGAACAAGATCCCCTTCCTCGGCGATCTCCCGGCGGTCAACCTGCTCTTCAAGTCCACCGACAAGCAGAAGGAGCATACCAGCCTCGTCTTTATCGTAACGCCCAAGCTCTATCGCCCCGAGATCACGAGCGAGAGCGACATCATGAGCCACGAGGTTCACGACAGCCACGTCCTCCCGACCAATCACAACTACCCGGACACGAACCATCCCGGACACGGCTACCGATCGGATCTCCGCAACACGATGAAGAACTCCTTTAAGCAATACGAGCCCGATGCTCCGACGAACCTGCTCAATCCCGGACACCCTTACAACAATCCCCAGTCGCTTCCCGTCCACGGGAAAGAGTATGACAGCGAACCCGTCTTTGCGGAGAGCCCGACCGTGACCGTGCGTCCGGCGAGTGCGCCGAAAAAGAACGGCGGGTTCTTCGGTAAGGTTTTCGGAGGTAACAAGCAGAACAAAGTTCGATGACCACCACCACCGACGAAAAGACATTTGCCCCCACCGATACCCCTTCCCCCGCCACCGCCGCCCACCACGCACCCCGGGCGGTGGAAGGTGCCGAAAGTCCGGTGGAGCACAGCCGGATCCCCACCACGGATCTGCTGCGACGCCAGATGGCGCACTGCGGTGAATACACCTTTCAGGCGCTCAACAAGATTGGGAAACTCAGTCCCGAAGACACCGGACAGATCACCCAGCAGTATCTGAAATATCTCAACGGTGTCGCAAAGGGAACTCCCTTCATGGATGCTCTCGTGTTCCTCTACTTCGAGGGCTGGAGAAAGCCAGATATCGATGCCCGCGACACCATCCTGAAACTGACGAAATCACTCATCGCCTACTCCAAGACGAAGATCACCCATCTCGCTTTTGCCCACCAGACGGATACCCCGATCGAGTTCTACAGTGCATTCCCCGCGATCTCGGAGATCAGCCGACTCCTAAGTGTCCCTATCATCCAGGTGAGCGAAAAAGACTTCTTCTCCGTCGCCTCCATCAACCCTTTTACCGCCACCGCCGCCGCACGTCTCATCTCGAACGAGGTCCAGCACGAGATCGGGCGCAAACCCTTCAGCTTTGTCGCCACCACGGACATTAACGCCTGGAAATACCTCATCGGAAGACACTTCGGAGCATGAACCTCAATATCGGATTCACCCTCAACGAGACAATCACTGACGCCGTCGTCGATCAGTTGATCGTCTTTGACCCCTCTCTCGGAGAGCGGTCCCGCGAGGATATTCCCCGCACCTGTACGGCGAACCGAATCCTCGCCGCCGTGGGTTCAATCACCTCGCTTCCCCTCTTCCTCAAGATCAAGGATTTCGTTGATCACTCGCTCCTCGAGCAGAGTGACCCGGGCCTCCTCAACCGCGGCATGTTCGTCCCGCTCTACAAGGACACCGAGCAGATCTATATCGCGGTAGCGAACCCCTGGGACCCGACCGCCGAGGACACTTTTTCCCAGCAATACCCACACCTCGAGGTCACCAAGATCCTCGCCCCCGTGGCTGAGATCACCCAGGTGATCGAGACCGTCTCCCGCACTACCGGCCCGTCCCAGTCCGACCTCGATGCCATCGAGGTGGATGACCACAGTGAGGAGATCAACGATTTCAACGTTACCGAGAAACATGATGAGCCGCTCGCGCAGCTCGTCGCCAAAATCTGCTCAGACGGCATTAAACAGCGTGCCTCTGACATCCACATCAAATGCGACAAGGAGCGCGTCCACTACAGCTATCGTATCGATGGCGACATGGGCGAAAAGTTCGAGATCCCCATGAAGTTGAAAGACCGCGTCGATGCGTTCCTGCTCAACCTCATGGGCCTCGCTCCGGAAGAACGGACGAAGCGGCCCGGCATCTCGGGCCGCTTCACCGTCAATTACCTGCGGCGCTCGATCGACATGCGTTTCGAGCGCCACCGCACCTATCGGGGCTATCACGTCACGATGCGTATCCTCGACAAGAGTCACTTCGAGGCCAAACTCGGCGTCGGGTCACTCGCCTTCGATGCCGCGACCCTTTTCGAACTGGAAAAGGTGATGGCGATCCCCTCGGGGATTATCGTTATGTCAGGCCCTACCGGCTCGGGCAAGTCGACCACGCTCAACGCGATGCTCCGCGAACTGAACCGGCCCGAGGACAACATCCTCACCCTCGAAAACCCGGTCGAGGATGAGATCATGGGCGTGCTCCACTGCGACATTCGTCCTTCGGAGTTCAAAGCGATGATTGCCAGCTTCATGCGCAGCGATCCGGACATCATCCTCATGGGTGAGGTGCGCGACCTCGACTCCGCCGAGCTCGCGATCGAGGCCGCCATCACCGGGCACAAAGTCCTCACCACGATTCACACCCCGAAAGCGTCTCAGATCATCGAGCGATTCGAACAGCTCGGAATCGAACGATGGAAGATCGCCCAGACGCTCAAGGCCGCCTGTGCCCAGCGTCTTCTCAAACTCCTCTGCCCCTACTGCAAAATCAAAAAGTCCGGTCTCACCGAGCGGGAGATCCGCAAATTCAACCTCAGCGAAGATTGGCGCGAGACTCCGATTTATCAGAAAGCGGCCGAAGGCTGTCCGGAGTGCCACGGTCGCGGTTACTATGGCCGGGCCGCCATTCTCGAGATCATTCCGATCACTCCGGAATGGTCCGACGCCCTCTCCAAAGGCACCCTGAGCCCGTACGAACTGGAGATCGCAGTTCGTGAACAGGGCATCCTGCCGTCCCTGCGCAAGAGCGGACTCCAGGCCGTGCGTGAAGGCAGGACCGATCTCGAAGCGCTCCGAAAGGTCATCGATATGTCCTCAGCAGAATAGCCCCGCCGCCCAACTTTCCCTCCCACTCTCCTCTTCTTATGGAAAACACCAAAAAAGCAGCCAAACTCTCAGCCGCCCAGGCGGCACTGGCAGCGCGAATCGAAGAGAAAAACCGCGCCCTCTCCGGTCACCACGAGCCCGCTAAAAAAGCCCTCTTCAGCAAGTCGGAAAAGACCACCAAGTTTCCCCCGAAAGAGCTGATCAAGTTCTCCAAGGGCATGGCCTCCATGCTCAAGGCGAACATCAATACCTCGGATGCGATCAAGTACTACATGTCGGGGCATCCCTCGCCCTTCGTCCGTGCCACCCTCGCCACCGCCCGCGAGCAGATCGAGGAAGGGGTTCCCATCGCCACCGCGTTCAAGAAGACCGGCAAGTTCGACGACAAATTCCTCTCCCTCGTCCGGGCCGGCAGTGATTCGGGCCAGCTTGACAGAGCGTTCGAATCCATCGCCAAAACCCTCAAGAAAGAGGCGGAATTCAAATCCAAGATGCGCAAGGCCACAATGATGCCCTGTATCATCATTTTCGCCCTGATCCTGATTTTCATCGCCTCGCAGTTGAGGATCATCCCCGAGATCGAAAAGATCCTCAAAGACATGAAGCAGACCCCCGACGGTCTCACCGGTATCCTCTTCAAGGTGAGCCATTTCACCCAGAAAACATGGGTCCTCATCGTCGGTGGCATCATCGGCGCCACCTTCTCCTTCCTTAAAGTGGAAAAGATTAGAAATGCCGTGACCTTCTTCATGATGGCCCGATGGGGACTCCTGAAAAAGCTCATTCTCGGCATGAGACAGCTCCTTTTCCTCGGCAGCCTCGAGATGCTCCATTCGAACGGGATCAATCTCTCCAGAGCCGTCGAGATCTCGGCCGAGTCACTCAAGGGCAGTCCCATGTACGATGAACTGATCACCGCCGGCCAGCGCTACATCGAGACCGGTCTGCCCTTCTCCGAAGCCATCCGGAAATTCACCTCGTGCGATCCTCAGGTCGCCCACCTCATCTCGATCGGGGAACGATCCTCCTCCCTCAGCGAGCAACTGCGACTGCTCACCGCAATGTATGAGGAGGACGTGGAATCCACCATCCAGCAATTCGCCACGACCGTGAACCTGTTTGTAATGATGGCCGCCGCCTTCCTCATCATCATGGTTTTCATCGGCGCATTCCTTCCGATCTTCCTCATGGGACCGAAGATGATGAAGGGAAACGGCCTCTGACTTTTGACCTGCTTCCCTCTCTCCTACCCCACCTTCCCATGCAACAGACAAAGTTTGACCGAATGATGCAGCACAAGTTTGTTCAGCGGACTCAGGTCTTCTGCAACACGCTTCCCTACGCCATCCCCGACGGTGTCCAGGTCGATGAGACGACCGAGGAGAGTGGTGGGCGCTACATCTACCGACTCACCGCCCCGAATGACGCGGCGCTAAACGAGCTCACCGCCCATCTCGAGGTCGCCAACATTACCTACACGGCCCGGATCAGAGAAGAGGGAGGCCTCGCCGGGAAGATGTTCAACAACCCGAATAAGAGCTTTACAATGCAGATCGCTTGGGCCATTTTTATAATTATCATAGCTTCCATACTTTTGAGTGGTTTACCGGTCAAAATTTGGACCGATCTCACGGCGGACGCCGAATACACCATCGAACCACCCAAGAAAGGCATCGAGTTGAAGCCAAAATGAATCTCCCCCATTACGCCCATGAATCTTAACTTCTCGAGTCCGCACCGTCACGAAAAAGGCCTTTCCCTCGTCGAGATGTCTCTCGTCATTGCGCTCATGCTCGGCCTTGCCACTATCGTCACCTACTCGATCTCCGGCGTACTGGACTGGAAACTCGGCAGGGATGCGACCGAGAAGCTCCGGGCCGTCTACATCGCGCAGAAGAGCTACCTCGCGGACCGTCCGTCGAAGAGTTTCTCCACCTTTACCTCGGCCGAACTCATTCCCTATCTCCCCGGAAATCCCGGAGTGATGCCTTCAGCCGCTGCGTTAAACGGCCAGGTTCTCGCGCTGAACTTCACCTCTCTGCCACCCTTCTACATGGTAGGAGGGCAGCGCTACGATCCCACGGAATCCCAAACCGACGGGATCTGGGATGTCGGTTCTCTGTGACGGGTCAGGATGCCTCATTGAAAAGCCGGTCGAGCTGATCCGCCATCCATCTCTCGTCCCGCCCGAGCATCGCCGTGATCCGGGCGGCGACAACCGGCGCACAGCGCCTCACCGCCGCCTCGTCGAGGAAGGTCGCTCGAGTCCGGCGACTCAGGACATCGTCGAGCGTCATTGCCATCTCCTCCCGAACCGCCCGATCGATATCGTCCATCCCGTAGGGCAGCGCTTCGTCGAGCAGCTCGCCCCCACCCGGACCGGGCTCATCCAGGAGGGTCAAGTCAGCGGTCAAACAGGGTCTGGTCGGGAGATCACCCAGTGACGCGGACCTATCAACCGCGTCCTCCGCCATCTGTCGACAAGTCGTCCATTTTCCCCCCGTCATCGTAAGAAGCCCCGATTCGCTGAGGAAAAGACTGTGACTGCGCGAGAGCTGCGCACTCGATCCCGCTCCCGACTTGGGCGGACTCACGAGCGGACGCAGACCGGCGAAGATCGCACGGATATCCCCGCGCCCCGGAGCCTCCCGCAGATAGCGACCCGCATGTCGGAGGAGATACTCGATCTCCTCCTCCTGCGCCTGCGGATGGAGCTCCACCGGGACCGGCTCGGTATCGGTCGTCCCGAGGATGACGCGGTTCATCCACGGGATCGCGAAGAGAACTCGCCCGTCCTCGGTTTTCGGGATCATCACCGCCGTGTCGCCACCGAGAAAACGCCGCTCGAGGACGAGGTGGATACCCTGACTCGGTCGCACCACCGCCGCCGCTGCGGGATCGTCCATGCGCCTGACGGAGTCCGTGAAGACGCCGGTGGCATTGATGATGACCTTGCCTTCGAGGCGATAGACAGTCCCGTCGATCATGTCCCGCGCCAGCAATCCGGTGAGGCGACCATTTTCCTTCACCAGTTCTTCGGCTTTGAGATAATTTACGACTGCACCGCCATGCGCCACCGCTGTCCTCGCCATGGCCACGGCGAGACGGGCATCGTCGAACTGCCCATCCTGATAGAGCGTGCCCCCGCGCAGGCCCTCGGACCGCATATTCGGGACGCGCGCCATCACCCCCGCCGTGCCCGGGTGACCCGTCGCGCCGAGGCCCTCTTTTCCCGCGAGGAGGTCGTAGAGCGTCAGACCCGCTCCGTAAAAAAATCGATCCATTCGCCGGTAGGCCGGCACGACAAAATCGAGCGGCTTGACAACGTGCCTAGCATTCCGCAGCAGTCGCCCCCGCTCCCGCAGAGACTCGCGCACCAGGCCGATCTCGCCACTGCGCAGATAGCGCACCCCGCCATGGATCAGCTTCGTGCTTTTCGAAGAAGTCCCCTCGGAAAAATCAGCCTGCTCGAGCAGAGCGGTGCGGTAACCGCGCGTCGCCGCATCCACCGCGATGGCGAGACCGGTCGCACCGCCACCGATGATGATGATATCCCACTTTTCCGAGCGGTCAGCGAGACGGGTGAGCTGGTCGGGGCGATGCATCGACGCCAGTATCGGGAGGGTAGCTTGGAAAGTCAACGCGCTCCGGTCATAGGCGGGTGATGCTCAGAGCACTGAATTTTTAGGAAAAAACCGCAGATACGTCCTTTCCAACCCATCCCTTTGCCGTTAAACCGTATCGAGCTCTATAGAGCGCTATACGCATGACCGACAATCAATCCCAGAGAGCCTATCGGCACATCCGGCAAAAGCTGCTCGACGGTTCCGTGCCTCCCGGTTCGAGACTTTCCTATGGAATGATCGGAAAAGAGATCGGCGTCAGTGCGACGCCTGTCCGGGAAGCGGTCGGCCAGCTCGCGAGCGAGGGTTTTGTTGAACTCGTGCCTCAACTCGGGGCTGTCGTACGGGAACTTACCCGCGAGGAGGCGATCGAACTCTACGAACTTCGCGAAGCGCTCGAGTCCTTCGCCGCCCGGCGTGCCGCTGAGCGCATCAGTGACCGACTGCTCACTGAACTCGACCGGAATCTGATCTCCTCGGCAGAGATCGTGTCAAAGGTCCGCCTTTCGGGAAAAGAGTCAGCCGACCGGGCCATTGCGAACCAGTTTCACACCCTCGACCTTGCCTTTCACATGACCATCATCGAAGCCTCGCGGAACCGCCGCATGCTCAAAGTCGTGGGCGACTCCCACATCCTCACCCGCATCTTTCAGGCCGATCGCCATGCCTTCCGCCTCGACATCCTCGAGACGACCCAGACCGAACACGAAGCCATCGCGGCCGCGATCCGCAACCACTCCGGCGACCTCGCTCACGAAGCGATGCAGAGGCACATCCGCAACAGTCTCGACCTCACCCTCACCGAAGCCGACAATGAACCCTCCGACCGCTGGTGGGCGGAGTGATTTAGACATGAGATTCATCGCCACAGCTCTCCTCTTCATTCCCGCAGCCACGCTCTACGCGGAGGAGCCGCACCCGGTGACCAATCCGGAATCGCCCCTCATGCTCGCCGGTGCCTGGGTCCCGGAGGATACCGATCAAATCGACTTTGACTCACTGCCGCGCGTTGCCGTCGAGCACGCTGTCGTGAGCGACGTGCGCGAGGAGAAAGGTGTCAATCAACACAACTACCTCACTCATTACCGGGGGAAGTTCTTCGCTATGTGGAGCGACGGCCCCGGAGTGGAAGATCGCGTCGGCCAGCGGATAAAATTTGCCACCAGCGCCGATGGTCTCACCTGGGATTCGCCCCGTTTGCTCTCTCCCGAACCACCCGGCTCGGGCCCGGGATCGCCCCACTACGGCACCCGCTCGGCTGAAGGGTTCCGCTACATCGCCCGGGGATTCTGGCAGCGCGACGGGGAGTTGCTCGCCCTCGCCTCGCTCGACGAGGCAGCGGGATTCTTCGGCCCCGGCCTCGAGCTGCGCGCCTTTCGCTGGACAGAGGACGAGTCATGGGAGGACGCCGGACTCGTCTTCGACGACACGATCAATAATTTCCCTCCCCTGCAACTCGTCACCGGCGACTGGATGATGTCGCGGCGCCCTCACGATTACAAAACCGCAGGCGTGCATTTTCTCGTGGGCGGAGTCAAATCAATAGGCGATTGGAAAAGCTATCCCGTACTCGGCAGCGCCTCCGAACTCATCGCCGAGGAGCCCGACTGGTGGATCCTCCCCGGCGATCACCTCTCCGCCGTCTTCCGCGACAATCGCAAAGGCGGATTCCTCTTCCGCGCTTTCTCAACCGACCACGGACGCAGCTGGAGCAAGCCGGTCAGGACGAACTTCCCTGACGCGACTTCAAAAATCAGCGGTCTGCGTCTCGCCGACGGGCGCTACGTCCTCGTCTCGAATCCCAATCCGAAGAAGCGAGATCCCCTCACGCTCTCGATCAGCGAGGACGGACTCGTCTTCACGAAGATGCTCTACCTCGTCGGCGGCCGCCATGTTGATTACCCACACGTGATCGAGCACGGCGACAGCCTCTTCATTGCCTTCGCCGGCGGCAAACAGAGCGTCGAAGTGGTCAAGGTACAACTCGCCGACGTGGATGCGACGGCAATGCCGGACCGATCGCTCCGCAACGAATCGACCGAAGCCGTCAGCGGCTCGATCTTTCTGGACCTCAGCAAGGAAACAGAAACTCTTTACCTCGGTGCCGATTTGACGGTTCCTCCGCGCGGTCAAAGCACCTCGCTCAGCCTCGCCACCGGTCCCGGCGAGAAGCGCGTTTCCATCGGCATCGACAACGCCGGTCGGCTCACTGCGTATCTTTACGAGCATGAGACCGCAGGCGAAACGCTGGAGGTAGGGGAACGTCTTTCCTTACTCGCCCGCGTCGTCAGCCATGCCGGCGAACCCGACGAGTTCTTTCTCAAAACAGGCCCTGCGGGAGCGATTCCGGCGGAGCCGTCCAGTGAGGAAGCCTGGACCGTGGTCAACCGCCTCGGGAAAAGTCGGGCCAAGCTTTCCCGCGTCATCCTCAATGGGGACAAGGACTCCCCCGCCTTCACCGGGGTCCGCATCGCCTCGAGCTACGCCGCCCTTACTACGGCGGAATCCGTCGCGGTCACCGTCGCCTCGCCCGCGCCGCCCTCCGCACCGCCTTTCGATCTCTCCCCGCCCCACCCGGTCGAGAACCCCGGCAGCCAGCTTTTGCTCGCCGGGCCGGGCATCCCGCAGGACACCCACCGCATCGCCTTTTCGCAGCTCCCGACGGTGCCCTCCGAGCACGCCGTGGTCAGCGACGCGCTGCCCGAAGGGGGCGACCGGGTGAACCAGCACAACTACCTCGTCCATCACGCAGGGCGCTTCTGGGCGATGTGGAGCGACGGACCCGGCGAGAGCAAGGGGCCTGGCCGCGTTCCGGGCCACGACCTCGCCGGGCAGCATGTCTCCTTCGCCACGAGCCCCGATGGTCTGAACTGGAGCCCCATTGCCAATCTCAGCGGCCCGCCGGAAAAGGGCTACGGCTGGATCGCCCGCGGGTTCTGGCTGCGCGAGGGGAAGCTCCTCGCCCTCGCGAGCCGTTTCGTCGGCCCTGTCGGCTACCGCGGCGAGGGCCTCCAGCTCCATGCCTTCTCTCTCGAGGACGCGACGGCGGAGTCGCCGGTGTGGCGGCACCACGGGCTCGTCATGGACGACGCCCTGAACAATTTCGAGCCGCGGAGGCTACCCTCGGGCGAGTGGATGATGTCGCGGCGCGACCATGTCGGCGACGTGCATGTCGCCGTCGGCGGGGTTGCCTCCTTCGACGATTGGACCTCCTTTCCCCAGGCCGCCGGGCAGGAGCCCACCCTCTCCGCCGAAGAGCCCGACTGGTGGGTCCTGCCCGACGGTAATCTCTGCGCCCTCTTTCGCGATAACAACAAGTCAGGCTATCTCTACCGCGCTTTCTCCGCCGACCACGGACGCACCTGGAGCACACCGGTGAAGACGAACTTCCCCGACGCACGCTCGAAGTTCTGTGCTTTGCGTCTTCAAGACGGGCGCTATGCCCTCGTCTCCAACAGCAATCCACGCATGCGCAACCCCCTCACCCTCGCCCTCAGCGACGACGGGCTCGTCTTCGACAAGCTCTTCTACCTCGTCGGTGGACGCCACGTCGACTACCCCCATCTCATCGAGCACGACGGTGCCCTCTACATCGCCTTCAACACCCTCAAGATGACCTGCGAGGTGCTCAAGGTGCGCCTCGAAGACCTGGCCAAATGACCCCGGCACCCCTCATCCTCGCCGCTCTCGTCTGTCTCGCCGCCGTCCCGGCCCCCGCCGCGGACATCGTGATCTACGGCGGCACCCCCGGCGGGATCGCCGCCGCGATCTCCGCTGCGCGGATGGGCAGCGATGTCGTCCTCGTCGAATACCACGACCACATCGGCGGCATGACCACGAGCGGGCTCGGCAAGAGCGACGTCGAGAATCGAGCGATGATAGGCGGAATATTCCAGGAGTTCGTCGCCGGAGTCCTCGATCACTACGTGAAGTCCTACGGCGCCGAACACGAGAACATAGTACTTTGCAAGGATGGCTATTATTCGGAACCGCACGTGGCGGAGAAAGTCTTCGAGGCCATGCTCGCCGCTGAACCGAAGATCAGAATCATGAAAGGCTGGCGACTTGCATCCGCCAGCGAGGACGAGGGACGGCTGCGCTCCGCCACCGTAGTGAACCGGCACGACGGCGAGGAAAGGAACCTCGAAGCGAAAGTTTTCATCGACGCCACCTACGAGGGCGATCTTTATGCCGCCGCCGGCGCGAAATACCGTCTCGGCCGCGAGTCGCACGCGGAATTCGGCGAGCCGCACGCGGGCGTGGTCTACTTCGACTACCAAAACCACGAATTCCTCCCCGGGACCACCGGCGAAGGCGACGACGGTCTCCCCGCATACACCTACCGGCTATGCCTCACGAAGGATCCGGCGAACTCCCATCGCCTCATCGAACCGCCCCCGGGATACGACCGCACCGACTACCTCGGCTACTTCGACGACCTCGAGGCCGGACGGCTCGCCGGACCGAAGGTCCTGAAACCCGGGCGTGGCTACTACCCGGAGCATTTCGACACCCTCGTCCGGGCGCTTTCCGTCACGGATATTCCGAACAGGAAGACCGACGTGAACATCAACCCTCGCCCCCTTGGTTTTCCCTTCCCCGAAGAGAACGCCGGCTATATCGAGGGTGACGAAGCGACCCGCGAACGCATCCGCCAGCGCCACCGCAGCCTCGCGATCGGGCTGATCTGGTTCCTGCAAAACGACCCCGAAGTCCCCGAAACCCACCGCGCCCTCGCCAACGAATTGCAATGGCCCAAGGACGAGTTCACCGACAACGGGCATTTCCCCTGGCAGCTCTATGTGCGCGAAGGACGCCGCCTTGTCGGCGAATACACACTCACCCAGCACGACATTACCGGGAAAGGCGAGGAGCCCCTCCGTCACGCCGACAGCATCGCCATAGGCGAGTTCCCCATTGACAGCTTCCCCGTGCGAAAACGCCAGCTCGGCGACACCGTCGTCCTCGAGGGCTATCTCGGCATGCTCGACTACATCACGCGCCCCTACGAGATCCCCTACCGCATCATGATTCCGGAGAAGATCGACGGACTCATCGTCCCCGTCGCGGCAAGCACCACCCACGTCGCCTTTTCGAGCATTCGCATGGAACCCACCTGGATGGCACTCGGTCAGGCCGCCGGGGTCGCCTCGCACCTCGCCATCGAACACGAAGTCGCCCCGCGCGCCGTGCCCGTCGCGGAACTCCAGGAAATCCTCGCCGCGCAGGGACATGTCCTGCGGCACGCCACCACCAAAGCTCAACCCGAATGACGATCCAGAATCCCGCGCACCACCGGCAAGGCACGCGCAAAGGCCTCGTGCAGCTCGACCACGTCGGGCATGCGCACATTCGCGAAGGCGGGCTCCATCTGTTCTCGGGTGATGCCATCGTGACGGACGAGGAAGTCGACATCATCCATGTCCTGCGGGTCCTCGCCCCGCATCATTTTCGTAAGGATGAGGTCAATCGTGTGAGGTCGGTAGAGTTTCAGCCATCGCGTTTTCGGTCGCAAGACCGGGACGATGTGCTCGGCCCAGTCGGGTCGGAGGAAGACGAGATCTTCAGGAAAGAGGTGGGTGATGTAAAGACCCTTCGGCTCGAGGAGTTGATTGGTACGCTCCACCGCAAACCAAAACTCACGACCCGCATCGAAAGCCTCGGCCTGACCGAGTTGAAGGATCGCATCAACGTCTTGAGTCGATCAATGCTCCGCCTGCGGACGATCGAATCCGAGGCAAATGGACCCTCGTCCGTAGAGAACCAGCGAAACGGGCTGGGAGAGTTCGTTGTCCAAGGTCTTCAGGATCTCCGAGGGATTGTCCGAATCTATGTTCATGCAGCCGTCCCCGCTCTCGGCCGAATCCATTGCATGACCGTTTCGCGACCGTTTCTTGTGTATCCAGTCATCGCCACAAAACGAGTGATGTGGGGCAGCAGATCTGGCCGCGGCCATTCAAATTCAGGAATCAGCGCCAGCAAATCGGACCAGAATGAATTTTCCGGCTCGACCTGTCGGCCGAGACTCGCGATATAATGAACGACACGCTCACCCCGTTCCAGCTTCGCCAAACGAGCAATCACCTGCGCGGAGTTCCCCTCTGCCGACAGCATTGCCGCGCCCATCCGGATGCGCTGTTGGGAGTACGGAAGACCAATAGAAAGAAGGCAGATAGCGAGCTCTTCGTTCGACAAGTCCCCACCCACTCGATAGACTCCAGAGGGCTCGCTCACTCGGTCAGCCGGGCTGCTGTAATAAAAGAGACCCCGTGCCACGGCGAGTTCCTCCAGCCCCGCCGGCACCGTCACCCCCAAGCGCCTTGCCTTCATCAGCAATGGCGAAACATGGGCCGTCGTTCCGAGCCGGTGTGCAAGCGTTTCGTTTTCCATCCCCAGCATTCTAACCCATCCCCGCTCCCGCGCAAGAACTCCGACTGCGGCTGACGCCCCCATTTTCCCCATCATGAAAACCACCCCTATTCTCGCACTTACCGCCCTCGCCGCCCTCGCCGCCCTCGCCGCCCTCGTCGCCGTGCCGCTCCTGCGCGCCGAGGAAACCGACTGGAAACTACAGCAGCTCCCCTACAACAACCCCGGCCTCACCGTCGATCTCGGCGTCGGCCTGTGGGCCTGGCCGATGCCCCTCGACTACGACGGCGACGGTGACATGGATCTGCTCGTCTCCTGCCCTGACAAACCATCAAACGGGATCTATTTTTTTGAAAATCCGACTCAGGATGCGAAAGTGAAGATGCCTGTCTTCAAACCCGGCGTGAACCTCGGAAAGACCGGGCACAACGCCCAGATCAGCTACGTCGAGGGGCAGCCGCGCATTCTCCGCGAGAACCAGGAGTATGTGGATTTCAAAACGAAAGGATTTGAGAAAGGCACCTCCATCTATCCCAATGCGAGATTTCACCCCGGCAACACCCGCGCCCGCATGTGGCGCTACCTCGACTGGGAAGGCGACGGCGATCAGGATCTCGTCGTCGGCATCGGTGACTGGAGCGACTACGTCTGGGATCAGGCCTACGATTCCGAAGGTCGCTGGCGCAACGGGCCACTCCACGGCTATGTCTATCTGATAGAAAATATCGATGGCAAATACTCCGACAAACCGGTGAAAGTCGAGGCCGGCGGCTCCCCCGTCGATGTCTACGGCTGGCCCTCGCCGAACTTCGGCGACTTCGACGGCGACGGCGACCTCGACCTGCTCTGCGGCGAATTCCTCGACGGCTTCACCTATTTCGAAAACACCGGGACACGCAGCGAACCCGCCTACAGCGTCGGGCGCAGGCTGAGCGGATCCGACGGCGCGCCGCTCGTCATGCACGTGCAGATGATCACCCCCACCGCCTTCGATTGGGACGGCGATGGCGACCTCGATCTCATCGTCGGGGACGAGGACGGACGCGTCGCCCTCGTCGAACACACCGGCGAGATCCGCGCCGGTCTACCCGTCTACGACCAGCCGGTCTATTTCCAACAGCAGGCCGACACGCTCAAATTCGGGGCCCTTTCCACCCCCTTCGTGACCGACTGGGATGGTGACGGCGAACAAGACATCCTCTGCGGCAATACCGCCGGCAACATCGCCTTTTTCAAGAATTTGGGCATGGGAGAAAACAGTCTTCCGAAATGGGCCGCGCCCGTTCTACTCGAAGTCGCCGCGGGCACCCCCTTCCGCGTCCTCGCCGGCCCGAACGGATCGATCCAGGGCCCCTGCGAGGCCAAATGGGGCTACACCAGCCTCTCCTCGGCAGACTGGGACGGGGATGGCAAACTCGACATCATTTACAACTCCATCCTCGGCCGTGTCGGTCTGCTCCGTGGCACGGGCGATCCGCTCCGGGTCGAGCCCGATGTCTTCGATACCGGCCTCAAAGAGCTCCCACCGACCTGGCAGTGGTGGCAGACACCCACCTGCGACACCCTGACACAATGGCGAACGACTCCGCTCGTGATCGACTTCGATGGGGATAAAAAGCTCGATCTCGTCGCCCTCGATCAGGAAGGCTACCTCGCCCTTCGTCGCGGAGGAGGCACCGCCGAGCGGATCTTTCTCGACGGAGCCCATCGCCCGCTCCGGCTCAATGCCCACTCCTCCGGTCGCAGCGGACGGGCTCAGATCTCCATGGTCGATTGGGACGGCGACGGACGTCTCGATCTCCTCGTCAATTCCGCGAACGCCGTCTGGTATCGCAATGTCGGGGAACACGAGGGCAAAGTCGTCTTGAAAGAAATTGGCAACATCGCTGATCGCGACGTCTCGGGTCACAACACCTGCCCGACCGTCGCCGACTTCGACAAAGACGGCATCCCCGAACTCGTCCTAGGCGCCGAAGACGGTCGCATCTACTACCTGCGCAAAGCGGATTCCGTCTCCTTCACCGCAGAGGCCCTCGAGGCAAATCCCCCCGGCAAAGAAAAAGCCCCCCGTTTCCCCGGATTCGTCAAAGAGGAGTTCATCTACGAAAAGGCCTCCTTCCCCCAATGCCACGCCAGCACCATCGCCCAGACCGATCGCGGTCTCGTCGCGGCCTGGTTCGGCGGCACCAAAGAGAAAGATCCCGACGTCGGCATCTGGACCAGCTACTTTGACGGGCACGAATGGTCCAAGCCCGTCGAGCAGGCCAACGGCATCCAGCACAAAGACAAACGCCATCCCTGTTGGAATCCCGTGCTCTGGCAGGCACCCGGCGACGGCGCGACCTACCTCTTCTTCAAAGTCGGACCCGACCCCAAGACATGGTGGGGCGAGGTCATGGTCAGCTACGACGACGGCCGCTCCTTCCGCGACCGCCGCCGCCTCCCCGAAGGCATCGACGGTCCCGTCCGCGGCAAGCCGCTCCTCCTCGCCGACGGCAGCCTGCTCTGCCCCTCCTCGACCGAGCACGAGAACGACTGGCGCTTCCACTTCGAGATCCTGACAGACCTCTCAAAACCCGAACTAGGGACATCGTGGCAGCGATTTGAACCCGGGACCCAACCCTATCAGGTCATCCAGCCAACCCTCCTGACTCTCGCCGACGGCAGCCTGCGCGCCCTCTACCGGTCGAAGAACAAACACATCATCGCGAACCGTTCCACCGACGGTGGCAAGACCTGGAGCGAACTCGAAGAGACCAACCTGCCGAACAACAACTCCGGCGTCGAGGCCCTGACACTCGCAGACGGACGGCACCTCCTGCTCTACAACCACCTCGGCGGCGAGCGCGCCGACGGCTGGGGCAAGCGCAACGTCCTCAACCTCGCGGTGAGCAAAGACGGCCTCGCGTGGGAAGCCGTCGCCTTCATCGAGCAGGAGGAAAAAGGCGAGTTCTCCTACCCCGCCATGATCCAGACCGACGAAGGCCTCGTCCACATGACCTACACATGGAACCGCACCAAAGTGAAACACGTCGTCATCGATCCGGCGAAGATCGAAGCGCGGTCCATCGAGACATTTGAGCCGAAGTAGCATGGGCTTCCAGCCCATGATTCGCAGCCACAACGAAATGAAGCGTATGGACCTCAACTGCTCAACGAAGTCTCCCCGAAAAGGCATGGGCAGGATGCCCATGCTACTGCCCGTCCTCCTCATCTTCCTGCTTCCCTTCGAAGCACGTGGAGCTGGAAGAAACATCCTCTTCCTCGTCTGCGACGACCTCAACTGCGCCCTCGGCCCCTACGGTGATCCCGTCGCGGTGACGCCACACCTCGACCGGCTCGCCGCGCGGGGGCTCGTCTTCGAGCGGGCCTACTGCCAGCAGGCCGTCTGCAATCCCTCGCGTTCGTCTTTCCTCACCGGGATGCGTCCCGAGACCGTCGGCGTCGATGACCTGCGCAAATATTTCCGCGATACCATGCCGGGCGGCTCGACCTGGGTCACCCTGCCCCAGCATTTCAAGAACCACGGATGGTTCTGCCAGGGAATCGGCAAGATTTTCCACAACATGGGCGAGACCCAGGACCGGCAATCCTGGTCGATCGACGAAGCCTTTTTCAAGGGCACCCACGCCGACGACACCGTCTACCGAAACACACCCGCTGCACTCCGAACCCCGGACGCGGGACCGAAAGCCCCCGTCACCGAAGCCCTCGACGTTCCCGACACCGCCTACCGCGACGGTCAGATCTCCCGTCTCGCCGCCGCCGTGCTGCGAGACCGCTCCGGCAACGAGCAGTCCTTCTTTCTCGCCGTCGGATTCTGGCGGCCCCATACCCCCTTCGTCGCTCCGAAAAAATACTGGGATCTCTACGACCCTGCCGCCATCCCCCTGCCCGATCCTCCCTACGCCCCCGAAGGCGCGCCGGCCATCGCCCTGCACCAGTCGCGCGAGATCCGGGGCTACGGGCTCACGCCCCAGGACCGCGATTTCACCGAGGAGGAGATACGCCACCTCCGCCACGGCTTTTATGCTTCGGTCAGTTTCATGGACGCCCAGATCGGGCTCATCCTCGACGCGCTTGAGGAAGGCGGCCACGCCGAGAACACCATCGTCGTCTTCACATCCGACCACGGCTTCCACATCGGCGAACATACCCTCTGGGGCAAAACCACCAACTTCGAACTCGACGCCCGCGTTCCCCTCATCGTCGCCGACCCGCGACGTCCCGCCGGTCACGGGCAGCGCAGTGGAGCCCTCGCCGAACTCGTCGATCTCTACCCCACCCTCGCCTCCCTCGCCGGGATCTCCGAAGACCTCCCCGCGAATCTCGAAGGCGAAGACTTCACCCCCGTCCTCGACGATCCCGCCGCCTCAGTCAAAGAGGCCGCCTTCACCCAGCACCAGCAGCCCTTCTACGGCAGCCCGAAGGACTGGAAAGCCTGGGGCTACTCCGTGCGCACGGAGAACTGGCGCTACACGGAGTGGCGGGCGATTGAAGGAGGGGAAGTCATCGCAAGGGAACTCTACGACCACGAAAAGGATCCGCTGGAGACTCGGAATCTAGCCGGCAGGGAAGACAACTCCACCGTCATAGCCGCGCACGCCGAAATTCTCGCACGACAGTTTGGTAAGTGACCATCACAAACCTCTTAATTTTATTCTTAATCCTTAATCTTAATCCCGTTCGACAACCACCCATCCACGACTCTCTCCTTATCATGAGCGCCGTCCCTCATCCGGGGATTATGACTAAGATTAGGATTAAGATTAAGAACAGCCCCCCGGCGCTTCGCGCCGCCCCCGAACATGCAGACCCTCGATACCATCGTCCTCGCGAGCTACATCACCATCGTCCTCGCCGTCGGCTTCTGGTTCGCCCGGCGCAGCGGCGACTCCGACGGCTTCATGAAAGCGAGTGGCCGCCTCCCCGGCTGGGTCGTCGGTCTGAGCCTCTTCGGAACCTACCTCTCCTCGAACACCTTCATCGGCGTGCCCGGCAAGGCCTATGCGGAGAACTGGAACTCCTTCGTCTTCTCCCTCTCGATCCCCTTTGCGATTATCATCGCGACGCGCTATTTCGTGAAGTTCTACCGCGACTCCGGGACCATCTCGGCCTACGAGCATCTCGAGCACCGCTTCGGGACATGGGCGCGGATCTACGCCGTCGTCTGCTACCTGCTCACCCAGGTCGCCCGCAGCGCCACGATCATGCTCGGCGTCGCGATCGGCTTGCAACAGGTCACCGGCTGGGGCCTTTCCAGCATCATCCTCGTGGCCGGTCTCCTCGTGACTGCCTACACCCTCATCGGCGGCATCGAGGCCGTCATCTGGACCGATGCGGTGCAAAGTGTCGTCCTCACTCTCGGGGCCTTCCTCATGGCCGGGATCCTCATTTTCACCCATCCCGAGGGCGCCGGGGCCGCCTTCTCCCTTGCGGCGGACCACGGCAAATTCTCCCTCGGGAGCTGGTCATTCACCGATCTCACCAGCTCGACAGTCTGGGTCGTGCTCCTCTACGGGCTCTTCATCAACCTCAGCAACTTCGGGATCGATCAGAACTACGTGCAGCGCTACCACACCGCCGAGTCAGAGTCCGCCGCGAAGCGTTCTCTCTGGATCGGGGCCATTCTCTACATCCCCGTCTCCCTGCTCTTCTTCCTCATCGGCTCGCTCCTCTTCAGCTACTACCAGGCCATGCCGCAGGAGGTCGCCGCGATCCAGGCCATGGCCGGCGACCGCAAGTTCGAGGACTCCATCCTCCCGCACTTCATGGCCAACCACCTCCCGCCGGGAGTCGGCGGCCTCATCCTCGCCGCCCTCGCCGCCGCCGCCATGAGCACGATCGACACCAGTCTCAACAGCTCCGCCACGATCACCCTCAAAGACCTCTGGACCCGCCTCGTGCGAAAAGGCCGGACCGTGAGCGAGGCCGAGGCCATGACCGTGCTCCGCGTCTCGACCGTGATGTGGGGGCTCATCGGCACCGGTGCCGCCTTGCTGCTGACCGGCAATGCCAAAAACATCCTCGACATCTGGTGGCAGCTCTCAGGGATGTTCGCCGGAGGAATGCTGGGCCTTTTCCTCCTTGGTATCATTGTCAGGAAAGCCGGCAACGCCGCCGCAGCGACCGGAGTCATCGTCGGCGTGCTCGTGATCTTCTGGATCAGTTCTTCCTGGGTTCCCGCAAACCTGAAGCCACTCCTCCACAGCAACCTCACCATCGTCGTCGGGACACTGACGATCTTCCTGGTAGGATTGGGGGTGAGTAGACTTACGGCGAAGCATTCTTCTTAATCATAATCTTAATCCCTAATCTTAATCCCTAATCTTACTCCTCTCCGCCGATCAATGACTGCGCGCTCGTTCATCCAACCGGAGATTAAGAGTAAGAGTAAGAGTAAGATCTTCACTTTCACGACGCCCATTGCATGAGCCGCCAATTCGATCACGAAAAGCTACACGTCTACCAACGCTCCATCGATTTTGTAGCGTGGGCGGATTCACTACTCGAAAACCTTCCCCGAACCCTTTCCGTCTCGAATCAGCTTGATCGTTCCTCCACTTCGATTCCCCTCAACATCGCCGAGGGCAACGGGAAGTTTACCGACGCCGACCGCTGCCGCTTTTTCGATATCGCTCGCGGCTCAGCACTGGAGTGCGCGGCGGCGCTCGACATCATTGTGGCAAAGAAGCGCGCAACAAAAAGCGAAGTCGCCGCAGGCCGGGAACTCCTAGTCGACATCGTCTCCCTCCCCGTCGGCTTGATCCGCTCCAACTCGAAAACTCGGGTCTTCGAAGAGACCGAACCCTACCAAACCAGAAGCGACGATCATACCTTCGATCCCGACTCTTAATCCCTACTCTTAATCTTAATCTTAATCCCTACTCTTAATCCGCCTGAGAAAGCCCCGCGCGAATGAACGCGTAAGTGTCTTTGACCGTCGAAAGGGATTACGATTACGATTAAGATTACGATTATGACTGCGAGATTTCATACCTCATGACACCGCGCTACCAGGGCATCATCCCGCCCATGATCACTCCGCTGACCGGACGTGACACCCTCGATCTCGCCGGCCTCGAGCGGCTCGTCGAGCGCCTCATCACCGGCGGCGTCTCGGGCCTCTTCATCCTCGGCACCACCGGTGAGGCCCCCAGCCTCAGCTACCGTCTCCGCCGTGAACTCATCGAGCACACCTGCCGCCTCGTGAACCGTCGCATTCCCGTGCTCGTCGGCATCACCGACACCTCTCTCGTCGAGTCCGCGCATCTCGCGCGCCACGCCGCCGACTGCGGGGCCGACGCCGTCGTGACCTCGGCCCCCTTTTATTTTCCCGCCGGACAACCCGAGCTGCGCGAGTTCATCGAGGAGCTCCTCCCCGAGCTCCCTCTCCCTCTCATGCTCTACAACATGCCGGCCCTGACGAAGACCTCATTCTCCCGCGAGGTCGTGGCCTGGGCGCTCGAGCAGGAGAAAATTATCGGCCTCAAAGACAGCTCCGGCGATCTCGTCTACTTCCGCAAAATGCGCCACCTCGCCGCGACGGCCCGGCCCGACTGGTCTTTCCTCGTCGGACCCGAAGAGCTCCTCGGCGAAGTCGTGCTCATGGGCGGCCATGGCGGCATCAACGGCGGAGCGAACCTGCATCCGACCTTGTATGTTGATCTTTACAAGGCCGCCAAAGCCGGAGACCTCGCCCGCACCCGCGAGCTCAGCGACAAAGTCATGGCCCTCAGTGAAGCGATCTACCAGGTCGGCAAACACGGATCCGCCATCATCAAGGGCCTCAAGTGCTCCCTCTCGATTCTCGGCATCTGCGACGACTTCATGGCCGCGCCCTTTCATCGCTTTCACGAGGCCGAGCGGGAGATTGTGCGGCGGCGTTTGGGGGAGTTGGGACTGTAGACGCGGGCGTGAAGAGAGGGATTCCGCTGGCTTGAAGGCAATGCACTCGATGTAACGAGAATTGATTACCGCTGAACACGATGGAAAGCCAAACAACCCGAAGTGATCCCGCTCACCAACACCGCAGCCGCCATGCTGCGGGATTTTCTTGACGACTACGAACTGACTCAGGCGCAGCTCGCAAGAGCGCTCCAGATCAGCCCGCAGCTTCTCAACGACATCCTCGCCAGCCGTCGCTTGCTCACCCCCGAACATTGCCTGAAGCTGGGGCGCTACTTCGGAAACGAGGCGGAATACTGGATGCGCCTTCAGAACCACTACCTTTTCCGCAAAGCGCAGCGAGAGAAAGGTGCCCAGATTGAAGCTACTGCCCCACTGCGAACCACCGGGTAATCTCCGGATTTCCCCTCCCCTGCATGAAATCGCCTCTCCTCCTCGGAATCACCCTCGCTCCCCTCTCCGCCCAGGAACCGCCCGGACCGCAAGATTTTAGCGAAATCTCCGGGATCCTCTCGTGGACCTTCGACATTCATCCCACCACCGCAGACGATGAGTTCTACGCAACCGAGTGGCTCATCCCCACAAAAGAGGGAACTGCTTTCCTCAACTTCACGTATCAGCACGTCGCCCCGGCGGCAGATTGAGCCGACCGCAATGTGGGGCAGACATTCCTGTCTGCCATTCCCCATCAAGGGGGCAAGGTTCACTCCAGATTCAGCCAGACGGTGATGACCAAGCCGATCATCAGAAGCAAAAAAGAGGATCGCGATCACCTTTTTATCCCGAATCGAAAACTCGGATTCACCCAAGCGAATTTCCTCGCGGAGGCGGCGGTCCGAATGGAAAATGTGAGCCAGAATCTCGGTTAGAGAGTCAAATGTGCGCAGGTGAGATGCAGGATAGCCAATGCGGCACGAGGCGTCAATGATCCTCCCGTCCACCCCGCGAGCGCCTGCCATGAATGCCCGGGTTCCCCCTCTAGCATGGGCATCCTGCCCATGCCTGTCCCTTTGACACAAGGTGTTGCGGACCGAATTGATATCGTACGGTTTCACCAAATTGATATCGTAGCGATTGGGGTTCTTTTTCCACGCTCTCATCGACTTTTGCATCCAAATTCGTCGTAGTGGATTTTCGCAGTACGACGGAGGGGGCTCCTCCGGTGGCTTCTTTTACGTAACCGGACTGGTCGTGCCTTCCAAACACAGTGGAGGCGCACCCGGATCTCGAGCACGCCTCCTTCGTTTCAGCCGTCGGATTTACTCCGTCGCCTTCGGCTTTGGTTATTTGATTCGCTTTGCTCACCCCTTCGGGGCTGCACTTCGTTCCGTCTCTCTCCCTTCGCTCGACGCCCGGCAGAGCCGTCCTCCGTGCCACCAAATCCCCTCAAATTGTCCTCCTGTGAGCATGGGTATTCTATTCAAAATCCGCCCGGCCCATTATTGGGTTTTTCAGAGGAAAAACTGACGCCTTCATGCTTTTCGTTTTCGCGGTGGTGACACCAGTGCGGCCGCATCAGGACGGCGTTGATTTGTTTGGCATCCACCACGCGAACCTGGTCCCGCACCGCTTCGATCATGGCTCCGACGCAGAGGTTTTTGACGCAGCGCCCTTTTCTTCTGCCGGGTGGCTTCCTTTTCGGATGCATCCCTTCAAGAGACGCCCGGGGAAGGAATTGAACCCTCTCCTTCCCCGAGCCAAGGGTGATCAGGATGCGGAAGGGTTGAAAGAGCGAATTCCGGCCAGTCAC
>JBDNIL010000516.1:0-4258 GCA_041688355.1 Verrucomicrobiales bacterium
CTCATCGTCATCGAGCACAATCTCGATGTCATCAAGTGCGCGGACTGGGTCATCGACATGGGTCCGGGGGGAGGCCACGCCGGCGGCAGCATCGTCGCCGAGGGCACGCCCGCGACGATCGCGAAGTCAAAGCACTCGCTTACGGGGCCGTATTTGAAGAAGCTGCTGTAGGGTAGGGGCGTCTCTCCCGTTCTTTCTCTACGACAAGAGGTAGCGAAGGCCCTGAGACGCCCTGTAGGTGGCCTCTGTGAGGCCGCATTGGATTTACGGCGTCATTGATCGTCCGTGGACACCCCTTGTTCTGCGGGCATCTTCACCGGCCTCGCAAAGGCCAGCTACAGGAGGAAATTGCCGAGCGCGGAAAGATATTCGCGAGTTTTGCTACGCCGGTAATTTACACCGGATACTCCCACGGGGCACGGTAATCGCGTCGCAGCAGCTTGTTGGCCTCGTCGTCCCCGGGGAAAGTCTCGCTCTCGCCATCCCACTCGACGCTGCGGCCGAGCTTCTGGCTGATCATCCCTAACAGGCTCATATTCGTAGCGAGGTGTCCGATCTCGACATCGGCGACGGGGAGGCGTTTCTGCTCGATGCACTCGATGAAGTCACGCCAGAGGGGCGGCACGTTGTGTCCGTCTTTTTCGTCGTCAAACTTGGGGTCCTCGTGGATCACTTCTTTGCCGTCATTCGAATAAAAGGTCCAGCCATCGCGCCAGCCCATGTGGAAAGTGCCTTTGGTGCCGTAGAAATAACAACCAACCTTCGACTTCTCGGCCTCGTTGCCGCCGAAGCGACGATGCTCCCAGACGGCGGTGAACTTGTCGAACTCGTAAGTCACGATTTGATGATCGGGCGAGTCCGTGGTCTGCTCTTTTTCATTGAGCACGACGGGCCCCTTGATGGGACGTCCGCCCATCGACGAAATTTTGCGGGGATGTTTCTCATCGGACCACCAGAGGATCTGATCGAGCCAATGCACCCCCCAGTCGCCGAGGATGCCGTTGGCAAAGTCGAGATAGTTGCGGAAGCCGCCCGGGTGGATGCGTTTGTTAAAAGGCCGCATCGGTGCAGGTCCGCAGTAGAGATCCCAGTCGAGATTGGCGGGCACGGGTTCGTTCGGAGTCGGTTCCTCGGGTCCGCCGGCGCTGTGGGCAAAGGCGCGGATCATCCCGATCTCGCCGGCCCCGCCCTCTTTGAGAAATTTCATTCCGCTGATGTGGTGGGGTCCGATGCGGCGGTGCATCCCGACCTGGACGACCCGGTCGCGGGCGCGCGCCGCCTTCACCATGGCCCGGCTTTCCTGGATGGTGTGGCCGGTCGGTTTCTCGACAAAGACGTGGGCGCCCGCCTCGATGCAGGCGATGCCTTGGAGAGCGTGCCAGTGATCGGGCGTGGAAATGATCGCGATCTCGATCTTCTCTTTTTCAAGCATCTCGCGGTAGTCCTTATACATCGCGGGCAGCTTGCCGGTGATGCTCTCGACATCGTCGGCGGAGACCTCGAGCTCGTCGGCATCGACATCGCAGAGGGCGACGACATCGACTGCCCCGTCCTCGATCGCGACGCGGAGGATGTTCATCCCCCACCAGCCCGAGCCGATCAGGGCGGTGCGGTATTTTTTACCGGGCGAGTCCTGGGCCTTAAGCCAGGGTGAAAAAGCCCCGCCCGTGAGGACGGCGGCACCGGCGGCGGTGTGGAGAAAGTGGCGGCGGTTGGGGGAATTCATCGGTGAGGCAATTTTACACGTCCGACCGTCGGGTGCGACCTACGTGAACGCGATGATGACGGAATTGAATCAGCTTGCCAAGGCCGGGAAAAGTTATTTCGCCCGCAGATTTTCAGCCCCGGAAGAACCGGGGAAATTTATTATTTGGCATCGTTTTCGCCCTGTGGCATATTTTTACCGTGACAACGGTTTTTCATACGACGGCAGACGAGCTGGATGAAAGTTTTGTAGCCAGCGTCAAGGCAGCGTTCAAGGGCCGCTCTATCGAGATCACCGTTGTTGAGGACGACGAGACCGGGTATCTCCTGCGGCATCAGGCGAATCGGGATCGTCTCCTCCGCGCCGTGAGCGACATCGAAGCCGGTCAAAACCTGATCACTCCCGATCAGGAGAGATTCCGATGATGAAGGTCGCTTTCTACGATGCCAAACCCTACGATCAGGAATTTTTCCTGAAGGCCGCCGCCGATACGGAAATCACCTACGTGTTTCACCAGTTCCGGCTCTCCACCGCGAATACTGCCACCGTCGCGGACTGCCGGGCGATCTGTGTTTTTGTGAATGATCAGATCGATAAGCCCTGCCTCGAGGGACTCGCACGGGAGGGCGTCGAGCTTATTGCCCTGCGCAGCGCGGGCTTCAACCATGTCGATCTCAAAGCCGCCGCTTCGCTCGGGATTCGTATCGTGCGGGTGCCCGCCTACTCGCCGCACGCGGTTGCGGAGCACGCCGTCGCGCTGCTGCAGACCCTGAACCGCAAGATTCATCGCGCCTACAACCGGGTCCGAGAGCACAATTTCTCCCTCAACGGGCTCGTTGGCTTCGACCTCCACGGTCGCACCGCCGGCATCGTCGGGACGGGCAAAATCGGTCGCATCACTGCGGAGATTCTTCGTGGCTTCGGGATGGACGTGCTCGCCTATGACCTCTATCCCGACGAGGACTGGGCGGCGGAAAACCGCGTCACCTACTGTCCGCTTGAAGAACTCTTTTCCCGCAGCGACGTCATCTCCCTGCACACGCCGCTCACGACCGAGACTCATCACATCATCAATCGCGAGGCCATTGCCCTGATGAAAGACGGCTTTTACCTCGTCAACACGAGCCGGGGAAAGCTCATCGATACGACAGCCCTGATCGAGTCACTGAAGCTGAAAAAGCCCGGCGGTATCGCGCTCGATGTCTACGAGATCGAGGAGGGCGTCTTTTTTGAAGATTTTTCCCACGATGTTCTTCAGGATGACGACCTCGCCCGCCTCGTCAGTTTCCCCAACGTCCTTGTGACCTCACACCAGGGATTTCTCACGACCGAGGCCCTCACCGAGATCGCCCGGGTCACGACGGAAAATCTGCTCGCCTTCGAAAAGGCCGCCCCGCTCCTCGAGGGGACCGAGGTGAAAATGGCTTTTTGATTCTGTCGTCCCGACGCCCCATGACCCGGCTCCTCTTCGTCTGTCTCGGCAACATCTGCCGCTCGCCTGCGGGTGAGAATGTGATGAATCACCTTCTCGAACGCGAAGACCTCGCGGCACAGTTTGAGGTCGATTCCGCCGGCACGGCAGGCTACCACATCGGCAAGGCTCCCGACCTGCGCATGACGAAGGCCATCCGGAATCGTGGCATCACCATGTGCGGACGGGCGCGTCAGGTGAAGCCGTCGGACTTCACCGCGTTTGACTGGATTTTCGCGATGGACCGCAGCAATTACGACGACCTCGCCGCCGTGCGGAAGCGATGCAGCGATCCGACCGCCCGGCTCTTGCTCTTCTGCGACTTTTGCGAAGCGCACCCCGAGACCGAGGTCCCCGATCCTTACTACGGCGGACCCGAGGGATTTGAAAAAGTGCTCGATCTCCTCGAGGACGGATGTGGCGTCTTCCTGCGTAAGTGGAAGGTGGGCGAGCTTGACTGAGCTGGTCAAAAACTGATCACACTCCGCTAAATTCGCTCCATTTCCGGGGGAAATGGGACATATTCGTCCATGGCCCCTTCCCCCGTGATCGCCCGAGGCGGACTTTTCCGCGGACTGGCGATTCCCTTTTCCGTCTTTGTCCTCGTCGCGTCCTTCGCGCTGGTGGCTTGGATCGACTGGTCGTATCGCCGTGAATCACTGCGTCACTTCAGGGAAACGGCGGCGGCCACCGCGCGCATCGTCGATCAACTGCGCCTCCCGAAGTCTCCCGAACTGGCGCGAAACCTCGCGACCGTCCTTGGGGTCGGAGTCGGCTTCCGGATCGAGGGGACTCCCACGGCGGGGCTCGATCCGGCTCTCGAAGCAGCGGTGCAAAAGCTCGTCTCCACCGCGCCCGACTCAGCCCGGATCGCCGGACATGATCTCGCGGTCGCGGCGCTCGCCGACGGGACCACCCATCTCGTGCTCGTGCGGAGCGGTGACCGCGCCCTCCCCGCGCCGTCGGCGTGGCTGCTCCCCTCGCTCATCATCGCGGCCCTCGGGGGTGGACTCGCCTTCCTCGTCTCGCGCCGGCTCGTGCGTCCGCTCGCGATCCTCAACCGCTGGCTGCCGAATCTCGAC
>JBDNIL010000517.1:0-3511 GCA_041688355.1 Verrucomicrobiales bacterium
GCGAGAGTGCGCCCCATCCCGAGATAGGGATAGATCGCCGATGCGATCTCGTCGGCGGTGAGGGTCTTCGCTCCCCGCACCCTGATCTGACGAACGGGGAAAGTGACCTCGCGCTCCGGCATCGCCGCTGCGGTCCCGGGCTCGACCGCCGGGTAGGGCAGCGCGGGCGGCTCCTCGGGCTGCGGAGCGTCTTCTGAAAAACCCCTTCCCGCCAGACATAACAGCAACAGGACAAGGCGGGCGCACCCTGATCGGGCGACGCCTGCTGTCCGTGAAACCAAGATCTGCGAAAATGAGAAGTGCATTGATTGAAGGCGAAGCTTCGTGGCCATAGTCCCTCAGCGAATGCCTTTCTCAAGTGAAGGCATGTGACGATCACGTCACGATTCTGTCACATATGAGAATGCCGATACCTTGAAACCCTGAAAATTAAAGACTTGTGAAAGATCCCGGCAACTCCAGCCGTTTCGACACCTCCAGCCCAGCTCGGCCGAACCTCGATACAAAAGACATCCGGCCGCGCTTCACTCCTCTAAATCAGAGCGACAATCGTCCCGCCACCCTTCCCTGCGATCGTCGTTTTTTCTCAAATTTGAGTAGCCCCCGGCAGGCAGGCCCAGACCCGGATCGACTTTGACGTTGCGATTTCGCCGCCTCGCGCCTACGAATCCTTCACAGGAAGATCCCTCCCGAGATCCATGCCTCCCACTTTCTCACATCCCTTTTCCTTCGACCCGGGATACGGTTACAGTCTCGACGAACTCCTCGCCGTGACGCCTCCCGATGGTCCGCCCGACTTCGCCGACTTCTGGCGGGCTCGCTACGCCGCCGCCCTAACAGTAGCTCCCCGCCCCCGGCTCACCGAACTCCCCGGCACCCATCCCCGTTGGAAAATCGCGAGCCTGACCTACGAGTCAACCGACGGATTCCGCATCCGTGGCTGGGCCCTCATTCCCCGCGACGGAGAGATTCGCCGCGGGCTCGTCTTCGCCCACGGCTACGGCGGGCTCGACGGTCCCGACCTCTCCATGCCGTATGAAAACGCAGTCCTCTTTTTCCCCTGTCTCCGCGGGATCTCCCTGAGCCGCTGCCCGTCCGTCTCGCCCGAGCCCTACTGGCATGTCCTCCACCACATCGACAATCGGGATCGCTACATCATCGGCAGTTGCACCGAAGATCTCTGGCTCGCCGTTTCCGCGATGCACGAACTCTTCCCTCGAGTGAGCGGCCACATCGGGCTCATCGGGATCAGCTTTGGCGGAGGCATCGCCGCCCTCGCCACAGCGTGGGATCCCCGCATCGCCCGCACCCATCTCGAAGTGCCCACCTTCGGGCACCAGCCCCTTCGCCTCACCCTGCCGACTCTCGGGAGCGGGGCGGCGGTCACCGCCTACGAAAAACACAAGGGCGGCGTCCTCGAGACCCTGCGCTACTACGACGCCGCTACCGCAGCAGGGCACATCACCGTCCCCGTCCACGTGGCCGCGGCGCGCTTCGATCCGCACGTCGCTCCGCCCGGTCAATTCGCGATCTACAATACCCTCGCGGGACCTCGCGAACTCTTCGTCCTCGATGCCGGTCACTTCGATTACGAAAACGAGGCCAATCAGGACCGAATCCTGCTAAAGGAAAGAGATCGCTTCTTTTCCTTTTTGTAACACACCGCAGCTTACCGGCGTAGGCTTTCGCGTTTACCCTTCGAAGAGAGACGATGCTCTGAAGGATGCACTTTGAATACCACCACTGGTACAGTCACCGTGTCGAACGCTAGATGGGCCTCCTCGTCATCGGACACGCCGGGGCAAAAGTGCTCGTCTTCCCCACCCGCGACGGCGACTTCCACGAGTATGAAAATCTCCGTATGCACCACGGCCTCTCGGATAAGATCTGCAAAGGCCAACTCCAGCTCTACTGCGTGGACAGCTACGCAAAAGACAGCCTCTACGCCGGCGGGATAAGTCCCCACGACCGCATCCGCCGGCATATACAATACGAGGACTACATCCTCAACGAGGTCATGCCCCTGATGGCTTTGAAAAACAGCCACGAGTGTACCATTTCCCACGGCCTCTCGCTCGGGGCCTACCACGCCGCGAACATCGCCTTCCGCCATCCGCACCTTTTCCAAAAATTGTGCGCCTTCTCGGGACGCTACGATCTCACCCTCCAGGTCGAGTCCTTCGAGAATCTCTTCGGCGGCTTTTACAACGAGGACATCTACTTCCACAACCCCTCCCACTTTCTCCCGAATCTGAGCGATCCCCATGCCCTCGAAGCGCTTCGCCAAATGGAAATCGTCTTTGTGGTCGGCCGGGAAGATCCCTTCCTCGAAGACAACCACCACGTCAGCCGGACCCTATGGGACAAACGCATCTCCCACGGGCTGCACGAGTGGGACGGACGCGCCCACGAAGGCTATTCCTGGCGGCGCATGGCTCCGCTTTACCTGTAGAGTCAACAGGGTATCGTCGTCCACCCGACAGAATCACGTGTCCGTATAAGCCGCCGGCTTTCGGAAAGTGTAGGGGATCATCAGCTCGCTTTCATCCCACGAGTCCACCACCTCGACGGGGACGCCGATACTGGTGTGTTCGAAAAGAATCGGCGCGACCGTCTGCGGCAGGCGGATGCATCCCGCCGAGGCCGGGTAGCCGGGCAGATCCCCGACATGGAGACCTTCGGTGGTCTGACCGATCCGCATCCAGTAGGGCATGTAAACGTGATAAATCGTCGAGACCTTGCCGCTCTTGACCTTCTCGGTGATCTTGAAAGTCCCTCGCGGAGTCCGCTTGCCACGACGGGCCGACGAGACCGCCGTGTCGATCGCGACGAGCCCGTGAATCACGAGAAAGGCCCGCTGCCGCCCGATGTCGATGACGATTTTGCGCGGGGCCGTCGCGCTCGCCCCGGCGAGGAGACGTTCATTGATGTAGGCGTCTTTGTGCGAGTCCGTGTAGTGCGAGCGATGTTGCGGGATGGGCGTGGGTTTCTCTTCGGACAACGCGCTTTCACGCGCGGCCTCGGCGGCGCGAGCCTGTCGCTTCTCTTTGAGCTTTTTGAAAAGCCCGGCCTCGGATTCGCTGGGGAGGGATGCAAGCAACGCAAGACCAAGAGCGATCACGGCAAAGACGGACCGTCGTCGGAGAGGGGGCGTTAGAGAAGAAACGAACATGGTAGAGAGGGAGGTCAAGCCTTAGACGCTCGAAGGGCGCTGCTTAGACTACCCCACTCACGCCCCTTCCGCAAAGGAGTCGTGGAAAAGACTTAATGGTGTTCCCGGGGTAGGGCGAATCGTCCCGGTGAGCCGGTTGGGCGCGAGGGGTCAAACGATTCTCGCGGTTCGATTCGGTCGCGACGAAACACCCGGAAAGGTTCAGCCACCGTCACGAGCAGCTGCGGTCTTGCGGGAAAGAAAGGAGGCCAAACGGGCCGATGCAGCGGATGTAGGGAAGGCAATTATTTCCTGATTCGAGAGTTTGAAAAAATATTCAAAATTTCTCTTGCTTCCCCC
>JBDNIL010000122.1:0-7334 GCA_041688355.1 Verrucomicrobiales bacterium
CGACATCGACGGCGACGGCAGGAAGAATAAGGTCGATTCGACTCCGAACGGACGATGACCCAGGAGGGTCAGGTCGAGCAATCAACCCTGTCTCCCATTTTCGCGCCCGTCGACCTCCCCCGACGCGGCCGAAGAGGAGAGGCGGGGCTTTTTCTCCGGTGAAGCAGGCGGCCCTGATGGAAAGTCCCAGCGGCTCCGGGACCTTCCTCTGGTCGGAAGCGGAGATATGGGAGGGGACGTGGATTTCCTCATTTGTCGGCATCAACGGAGACGGGTCGATGCAGGTGAACGTCACCCATTACCTCAGCGAGGAACCGATGCGCACTGGCAAGGCCAACGTCACCGTCATCGAGGGAGGCTTTCAAGTGAGAGACTGGACGACCCCGCTAAAGCAGGTCGTTTTACACAAATCACCCGCCGGGGGCGGGACGGAGGACGTGCCTCTGGTCTCGCGGTAAGGCAGGGCGGCCCGGTCTTTTCCTCTTTCCGGACTATCTGCCGAAGTTCAATGAACACCCCCCGCGGCAACGCCCCGGTTTTGTGAACAGTGCGGTGCCGTGATCGAGATCGGGTCGAAGGGGGAAGCCCCGGGGGCGACAGTCGCTGGAGGCGGCTCACGAAGATTTCTCGGAGTTCGACGAAACCAACCGACTGCGGCATGGTTTACTTTCATGGATCGACCTTACCGACATTGCTGCATGAACCTCTCGACTCGTATTTTTCTGCTCACTCTTTGCGGCATCGCCTCCGGACATCTCATCGGGGCTGAGACGACACAGGGGGCCCCTCTCCCGGACGAGGCGATCATCGCTGCGGCCGAAAAAATTGACGCCTTCGTCGCGAAGTCCTGCGAGACGAATGGGGTCGAAATGAACGCCCCGATCGACGACGAAGTGTTTGTCCGGCGCATCTATCTGGACCTCGTGGGCCGGGTGCCATCGATCTCGGAAACCCGTGATTTTCTCGACAGCATCTACGCGGCAAAGCGTGAGCGTCTCATAGAGTCCCTTCTCGCGTCCGAGGGCTACGTGAGCCATTCCTACAATTATTGGGCCGACATTCTCCGTGTGAATGACAAACTCGGGAACAACGACATCGCCAACGAGGCGGCCTACCGCCTTTGGATCAAGGATGCCCTGCGACAAAATAAGCCATACGATCAATTTGTGACCCAACTCGTCTCTGCCAAAGGGCATGTCTGGGAGAATGGCGCGATTGGTTACTACCAGAGAGATCGGGGCATGTCGCTCGATAACATGGCCAACACCACCCGGATTTTTCTCGGGACCCGTCTCGAGTGCGCCCAGTGCCACAATCATCCCTTCGACAAATGGACTCAGCTCGACTTTTTCAGCATGGCCGCATTCAGCAATGGAATGGAGGGCAACCGCTATAGCTTTCCGAACCGGTCCGCTTTGACTGAGAGCCAGAGAGAGGGCAAGGGACGTTTCCGGAATGAGCAACTGTTAGAAATCCGCACCCGCCTACAGGCAGAGATCGGGACTGACAAGGTGGCCCTCCGCGCCGCCGTCAAGGAAGAGCTGAAGAAGCTGAGAGAGAGTGACGAGAAGCCGAAAAAGAAGGAACAGGGCGACGAGTCACTGAAGCTCGTCATGAACGAACTCTACAAGCCGCTGCGTTACACGGCCGTCGCCGAGAACGACAAACCGCTCAAGCTGCCGCACGATTACCAGTATGATGACGCGAAGCCCGGCGATATCGTGCCGGCATCGACGATGTTCGGGGCACTCGCCGTGGCGGAGAATGACCACAGCAAGATCGAGACCTACGCGGCGTGGATGACCTCGACCGAGAATCCCACCTTCACCCGGGTGATCGTCAACCGGCTCTGGAAACGGCTCTTCGGTCACGCCATCATCGAGCCGCTCGACGAGCTCACCGAGCAATCGGTCGCAACCAATCCCGAGTTGCTCGCCTACCTCGAGGTACTGATGAAGGACCTGAAGTTTGACATGCGCGCCTTTACACGTGTCCTCGCCAACACCCGGACCTATCAGAGATCGGCTACGGCCGGAGAACTGGAGCCGGGCACTCCCTATTACTTCCAGGGCCCGCTCCTGCGCCGCCTCAGCGCCGAGCAGGTCTGGGACAGTGCGCTCACCCTCCTGATCGACAATCCCGATCAATACAAACCGTCGCTGAATCACGACATCGCCCGCATCGAGGAACAAAAGCAGATCTTCGACAGTCTCGAGGGCATCCCCCTTGAAGACTACCGTGCCATGATCGACCGACTCACCGTCTCGATCGGCGATCGCTCGAAAGTCGCCGAAGAAAAGCGCAAAGAAGCCGTCGCCGCCCGAGCTGCCGGTGAGGAAGAGAAGGCAAAAGAACTCTCGCGGGAAGTTCGCGCCTCCCAGAATGAAGTCGAGAAGACGATGAGGAGAGAAGCCTTTGCCCTGGTCGACCCGGGCGCGGATCAACAGGACCTCTACGCTGTTTTCGGAATCACAGAGGAGGTCCTGCGCGATTCCGTTCTCGAACCCGGCCAGCTCGGAGCCTCGAAAGAAGAGATGACGGAGGAACTCTCGAAGAAAGAACGTCGCGCCCTCCTCAAATCCAGGCAGGGGAAAAAGAGTACCGACGCGAAAAAAAGGAGAGGAGCAAAGGGTGAGGCGAAGGAAGGTGACCTGGGCACCCTCGCGAGAGCTTCAGAGATCACGGCCCGGCCGGGCAGTTTTCTGCGGACCTTCGGGCAGTCAGATCGTGAAGTTATCGAAAATGCCAGTGACGAGGCGACCGTGCCGCAGGCATTGGAGTTGCTCAATGGTCCCGTTGCGGCGGCCCTCGCCAGTTCGGGCTCCGTCCTCGGCAAAGCGCTCCTTGAATCCCCCTCCCCCGAGGCGAAAATCACGACTCTCTACACCGCGATGTTGTCGCGGGCTCCCGTGGAAAAAGAGACATCGCGCCTCCTCGAGGAGATCGCCGCGCGGGGTGACGAGGCCTACGAAGACGCCGTCTGGGCCCTGCTCAACAGCCAACAGTTTCTCTACATTCAATAATCGCACGCGATCTCCACTGCTCCGACTCAACTCCACCTCTCTCTAAGCCATGAACCCGCTCCTCCTTCAGGATACCAATCGTCGCCTCTTCCTCGCCAACGCCGCCAAAACGCTCCTCGGAGTCGGGGCGGCACCCGCCTTTCTTCAGGGCATCCCCGGGTCGGCACGCGCGGCCCTCGGTCCCGATCTCGGACTCCCGGAACGGGTGAAACCCGCGAAAAGCGTGATCTATCTCTACATGGCCGGCGGCATGACCCACATGGACACCTTTGACCCCAAGCCCGGCCACGAGAATCAGGGGCCGGTCAAGGCGATCCGCACGAAAGCGGACGGCGTCGAGATCAGTGAATATCTTCCACGCCTCGCCAACCACATGGACAAGGCGGCGGTGATCCGATCGATGACCTCGACGGCAGGCGCCCATGCGCAGGGCAACTACTTCATGCACACGAGCTACGAGATGCGCTCGACGATTCGTCACCCCGGGATCGGTGCCTGGCTCCTGAAATACAAGGGGCGCCTCAATGAGAATCTCCCGGGCAGTGTCTGTATCGCCGGGGGGAGCCGTGTCGTCGGCGGAGCCGGATTTTTTGAAAGCGCCTTTGAGCCCCTCGCGATCGGTGATCCCGAGTCCGGTCTCCGCAACAGCAAGATAACTCCGGGAATCACGGGCGAGCGATTCGACTCGCGCCTCTCGCTCGCGAATGACCTCGATCAGGAGTTCCGGGCGCGCTATGACCTCAAACGAGTCCGCGCCTATGCCTCGATGTACGACGACGCGGTCCGCATCATGAACAGCAAAGACCTCGAGGTCTTCGAACTCGCGCAGGAGAGCGCGGAGACTCGCGCCGCGTATGGCGACTCCTCGTTCGGCCAGGGCTGTCTCCTCGCACGGCGCCTCGTCGAACGGGATGTCCGCGCAGTCGAAGTGACGCTGGGCGGATGGGACACCCACAACAACAACTTCCTCGCCGCTCCGGAAAAAGCGGAGATCCTCGACCAGGGGATCTCGGCTCTGTTGGACGATCTCGAGCAACGCGGACTCCTCGACCAGACCCTCGTGGTCCTCGCGACAGAGTTCGGGCGCACGCCCCGGATCAATCAGAATGAAGGTCGCGACCACTATCCCAAGGCCTTTTCCTGCATGCTCGCCGGGGGCGGGGTGAAAGGCGGCTACGTCCACGGCAAGACCAGTGCCGGAGGCGAAGAGGTCGAGGAAAGTCCGATCAAGATCCCGGACTTCAACGCGACCGTCGCCTACGCACTGGGGCTGCCGCTCGACCAGGTTCTCTACTCTCCCAGCAAACGTCCCTTCACCGTGGCCGCCAAAGGGAAACCAGTCCTCGAGGTGCTGACCTGACGACCACGGGCCATCGGTGAGGGTTTCTTTCGCCTTGCCGGCGATGCCGGTCAAGCCTGCGCCCGAGACTCACATCACCTCGCTCAAAGGCACCTCGCGCCCGAGCTCAAGGGATTTTTGCCCGGCCTCGAGCGCAGCGATGAGTTCGACCTCTTCCTCGAGGGGCACGCTCACCTTATCGCGGAGGACTAGATCGAGGAAGGCTTCGAGAAGGTAAGCGTAGAGATCTTTCAAATCCGGCTCGACGCGCAGGTTGCCCTTTTCTCCAAAGAGCTGGATCGAGAATCCCGACCGCATCCGCTCGCGCGCGCCGACGAGCATCACGATGTCGAGATCTTTCTCGTGACGGAGCCGCACGATGTGGCCGCCCTCGCGACCGGTGTTGTGGGCGCTGACGACTCCCGCCCCGAGCACGGCGTAGGCCATCGAGAGGGCGTGGACGCCGTAATAGATCAGGTCGCCGGGGCCGGTCACGGTGCAGAGGCGGATGGGTCCGATCGCGGCGGCGTCCTCGCGCAGCTTCACGATGTCAGGGACAAACCGCAGGCTGCTCGCGGACATGAATTTGGTCCCGGTCTCGCGGGCGATCTTCGCGATCGCGGCGGCCTCTTTCGCGGTCATCGCGAGGGGTTTGTCGCAGAAGGTGGGAACGCCCGCCCGCAGAGCTGCTTCGGCATACTTCCACTGGGCGCCGCTGCCGTCGTCGATGAGCAGGGCGAGATCCACGTCCTCGATGCACTGCCCGGGCGAATCGGCGACGGTCTCGATCCCGCAAATGTCGGCAATGGCGGTCGCGGCGGTTTTGTCAGGGTCCCATATCTTCACGACTTTGCCTCCCTCGATCCGCTTGGTCGCCTTCACGAAAGTTCCCTGAAAGGCCTTGGCTTTTTCCTCGTCGTAGCCGTTGAACGTCGTGGCAAAGGCGGTGCCGTGATTCGAACCGGGCGTGCGCGGATGGGGATCGGGTCCGTAAGCGGGACTGTAGCTCGCGGCCGAGACGAGCCCGATGCGGAGTGGCTTTGTCAGGGCATCCTGGGCGAGGGCGGAAACCACGGGTGAGGCGGCGGCGAGCCCGGCGAGGGAGTGGCGGACGAAAGAGCGGCGAGGGAGATTTTGGTTCATGTGCAGAATAGTGTCAGAGTGTCAGGGTTTTGGTTCGCGAGATTTGCCGAGGGCGATGCGGAAGCCATCGCGGGAGTCGGAGTAGGCCGGACCGCGCAGCCCCAGACGCACGGCGCAGCGGGCGTTGCCGGGGACGTCATAGTAATTGCCGCCGCGACAGACCGGACGCGGATTTTCTACGGCGGGGTTGAGCTCTTCGTGGCCGCCGGTCGGATCAAAATGATCGAGCACGATCTCCCAGACTCCGCCGCACATGTCAGCGAGACCGAAGCCGTTGCGTCCCTTTTCTCCGTAGTGATCGACCGGCGAGACGAAGGCAAAACCGTCGCTCCACGGGGCCTTCGCGAGCGGCCAGGTCCTCGTGCGGCCGGGAAGCGGGTCGATCGCGGAGATATTGAGCCGGTCCTCCCCTTCCTCGAACTCATTGCCCCACCAGAAATAGTGGCTCTCTTTGCTGCCGCCGCGGCAGGCATATTCCCACTCGGCCTCGGTCGGGAGGCGGTACTCGAGACCGTCGGGTAGCCGAGCAGCGGCCCGCTCGCGCGCGGTGAGCCATTCGCAGAAAGCGCGGGCGTCGTTCCAGCTCACGCAGACGACGGGGAAATCCTCGCGCAGGGGCAAGGGGAAATTCGGATCGCGCCAGCTCTTGCCCTCCATCTCCTTCCACGGCTGCACCACGGTCGAGCCGAATCGGTAGCCTTGCCACTCGGGATCGAAACACTGGGTGCGACCGCCCGGCTTTTCGGCGTCACTGATATAACCGCTCTCATCGACGAAACGGCGGAACTGCGCGACGCTCACCTCGGTGCGCCCCATTGCAAAGGCGTCTTTTATCCGCATCGGGCGCGGCGCTTCGCCCTCGAACGACTCCCGACTCGTCCCGGGGTTGGCTCCGCCCTCGATCCCCGTGGCCCAGGCTTTTTCTTCCGGCGTGCTGCCCATGAGGAATTCACCGGGCGGCAGCTCGACGAGTTCGAGAGTAACGTCGTCGCCGAGGTCCACGAGTTTCACTTCGAGGTCGGCGGCGGGGAGGTGAGAAAATGCCATCATCAGTCCTGCGACGAGGCTCAGGACAACTGGTAGGGACGCCTCGCCGAAGCGTCCGCCGATGATAACCTGAGACCCGACGCGGACACCCCGGCGGGACGTCCCTACCCGGCTTGAGGCTGGAATTCGAATGGATGAGTGATTCATTTGCTGATTGGTTGTGAAATGCGGAGATAGGCAAAAAGATCGCGCCACTGCTGCTCGTCGAGTCCTTCGAGCAAGCCCTCGGGCATGAGACTGCGCCCCATCGGCTCGACCGTGTCAATCTCGGCGGCGGAGAGGGTCAGGTCCTGCCCGTCGAGTCCGCGCAAGACGGTGACCTGATTGTCGCGATCAATCTGGAAACCGCCGAGGGTGCGTCCATCCTTCGTTTTCACGGTGATGAACTGGAAACCCTCGCGGATCTCGGCATTGGGATTGACGATGCTGATGAGCATGGTCCCGAGATTGTCTCGCTGGTAACCGGTGAGTTCGGGTCCGATGTTGCCGCCTTTGAAGAAGAGCTTGTGGCAACTCGCGCAACGCTGGTCGTAGATGACCTCGCCGGCGTAGGGACTGCCCGGGGCCTTCTTCAGAGCCACCTCCAGCGCCGCGATCTTCGCGTTGAAATCCATGCCCGCAGTCTCCGCCTTCGGGAAGAGTTTTGCCGCAGCGACGCGGACGCTTTCCCCGGAATGCGAACGCAACTGATCGGCGACATCGCCCGGCACGAGCGAGAGCGGGAGGGCGCCCGATTGCAGGGCGGCGATGAGCGATTCGGCCCAGGCCGGTCGGCTGCCGAG
>JBDNIL010000518.1:0-1741 GCA_041688355.1 Verrucomicrobiales bacterium
TCCTGCCCGGTTATTACGGGATCGAGGCAGGCCAGTCGGCGGTGGGGGACATCTTCCTGTGGTTCGTGAATCACCTCGTGCCCGATTCCTACGGGGCGACCGTAAATGAAAAATTTGTCGAGATGGAGCGCCGCCTTTCCTGGTTGAAACCGGGCGAGACGGGCCTGCTCGCCCTGGATTGGAACAACGGCAACCGAACCATCCTCGTCGACACGCGGCTCACCGGGCTCATCCTCGGACAGACCTTGCATACCGAGGCACACGAAATCTATCGCGCCCTCATCGAGGCGACCGCCTTCGGGGCGCTGCGCATCATTGAGCGGATGGAAGAGCACGGCATCGCCATCGACGAGGTCGTCAATACCGGCGGTCTCGCGGTAAAGAACGCGACGCTGATGCAGATCTACGCCGACATCCTCGGGCGTCCCCTCAAGGTCGCCGCGAGCGAGCAGACTTGCGCCCTCGGGGCGGCTCTCTTCGGTGCGATCAGCGGCGGGAGCGTGAGTCTTGACGAGGTCCAGCGGAATTGCTGCCGGATACGTGACCGTATCTATTCGCCGATCACTGAAAATCAATTGGTTTACCGGGAAATTTACACCCTTTATAAAAAAATCCACGACGCCTTCGGAGTGGCCGAATGGCACGGTTCGCTCGCCAATGTGATGAAAGATCTCATCGCGATCCGGCAAAGGCAGCGGAGCTGAGAGGCTACTGTCAACCCATCGTTGCGATCCGGGCCGGAGTCCCGTATCCTTACCGTGAGAATGAGACCCCAGCGTCGCAGCCACTTCTTCCTCGTGATTCTCCTGACCGGATGCGGTCTGGGATTTGGCGGATGGCTGATGCAGCGTTCCCTCGACGGGCTGCGGACTGGCGATACCGGGGAGCGGCGTTCTGCCCGGACCTTCCTGCCTCACGAGGTTATCCCCTCATCCGCCGCCGATTCCGCTGCGTCGCCCGACCTTTCCCGGGCCTACCGCGATGCCCTGAGCGAACAGATCGTGCGGCCGGGAGCTTGGGAGAATGAGGCGCTCCTCACTTTTTCCGATCAAGCCAGCTTCGAAGACTTCGTGAGCCGGGCAAAGGCGGCGGGCCTCGTCGTGACGGGACCATTTCCCGGCGGAACGACGATCCGGGTTTGCTTCGATTCACTCGATCAGCTACACGATGCCCTCGCCGCTACGAGGGGCGAGCGCCCAGCGGTGAGCGCGAACTTCGCGGTCAGCATCCCCGATTTCGCCGTCGCGCCTCCCGATGCCGGGGGGACCGGGACAGCCCCGTTCGGGGCCGCGATGCTCCCCTCCATCGGGATTGAAGCCGGCACGGATCGATCCTCCTGGGGGGCGGGGGTTCTCGTGGCCGTGATCGACTCGGGAGTGTCTCCTCATCCCGCCTTTCGCGAGGGGCAGGTCACCCACGTCGATCTCACCACAGACGGCAGTGCCTTTCACGGCCACGGCACGGCCATCGCCTCGCTCGTCGCGGGCAATCACGCAGGTGCCGAAGGGGTCGCCCCCGGAGCCAACATCCTCGATATCCGTATCGCCGGAGCCGATGGTGCCAGCGATAGTTTTCTCCTCGCCCGGGGCATCGAGACCGCGATGGAGCAGGGGGCCGATGTCATCAATATCAGCATGGGGACCTACGGGGACGCCCCACCGGTGGCTGCGGCTGTCGCGGAAGCGGTCCGGCGAGGCATCACCGTGGTCGCTGCTGTCGGCAACGACGGCGCCGGAGTCAA
>JBDNIL010000519.1:0-5160 GCA_041688355.1 Verrucomicrobiales bacterium
ACGGCGGCCCGAATCCCGGGACTTCCACGGGCGGCAGCACGGGTGGCTTGCCGGGGAACAATCAAAACAATCAACAGACCAGCCCCGATCTGCCCCTCCCCAAAACGACCCTTCAGGGGCGCAATCACGAGACCCAAGGTGGATCCGGCACCTTCGCTGGATACCACGGGGGGATCGAGGATCAGGTTCTCATTGAGACCCGCTACCGAAGCCTTTACCTCTCGTTGGTCCGCGATGTCTACGACGTCGACAATCTCAAGATGGGCGAGGAGACCATGGACCTGATCGCGCCTGTCGATGACTTTCCTGCGGAACTCGCACAGAAATTCAACGAAAATTGGCGAAAGGCGAACCCTGAGGAAGCCCCCCGGGGACTCGCTTCCTACGAACACATTGAGGTCATCCCAGGTAGTCCGGCTATTTGGGAAGACGCGACGGGATCGCCGTTTTGGGTCAAAGGTCCGGTGCCACCGGACTTTCACCGGGGTGCGGTCGATGAGCTTGCCGCCGAGGGCATCATTCGTGACTTCTACGAAGGCTCGGAACAATTCAATGATCCATCGGCCTACTGGACTGGAAACGTCTCGCCTATGGGATTTCCAGGAGGCTGGACAGAAGCCAATCGGCGTGCCTATGGTCAGTCGCCGCACATCGGAGCACCAGAACTGGTGAACTCCGCGAAATTCCTTACGGGGATCCTACCCGGGGTGCAATGGAGCGAGTATTGGGTACAGGCCAACGGTCTCGTGCCTGCGGGGAAGGAAGCGAAACACTCCCTTACTTTCCTGGCGACCGAGCGAAATGCAGCCGGTGAGTTGGGATTCGCAGAAGCGGGAACAATTACTTTCACGATCCCGGGAGGGAGCGATCTTTCAGACGGAGTGCCAGTAATTGAGGGCTTCGGACAGGCGAGGTCGTGGTTTGAGGCAACGGCGGACGGAACCCTTTTGGTGAAGCCCCCGGTGGAGCGGGGGGTGGAGAGGAGTCTCCTGCCTGTGGAGATAGTCGTGCCAGAGCTTTCAAAGGACCGGGAAATACAAAGGACGGGAGATGGTAAAATACAATGGAAAGTTGCTTCGGAACTTAAAGTTGCTCAGTGGGATCCTTACGATGTTTGGGATATGGGGAATGCAGACATGCAACATTTTGCGTTCCCCGATTTCAACAAGGATCGTGATCAATTCGTTGTGAGGATTAAGGGATTATCCGAGGAAGACTTTGTTTCGGTGATGATTGAAACTAAAGGCAGATCCGAGGATTCGCGATACAAAGACAACCCAACTGAGGTTGAGTTGGAATGGGACCAGGAACTAAAAGGATTCAAATCAAAATCGATGTGCCTCGTTTCCGACGAAATTGATGATAGGTTTGATGGCGAACAGTACGGAAGCGACGACCAACTGAATGATCGAACTCATATTGTTGAATTGGGCGGAGAACTGAAAATCACCTCGATCATCATCAATGGCCACGAACAGGCGCATGACCTAGCTTTACCCGTTCCGGTCAAGAAAGTGCTCGAAGTTTCCTGTGTTATTCTGGAAGGCACAAGCATGAGTGAAGGCGACGTTGATGACTTCACTAGGATAGCTAAAGAAAGATATGCTCAAATCGGTGTTGATGTGGTTTTAAAGAGCACGGTGACAGAGCCGGTTCCCGCAGGGGTCGATTTATCTGATGGGATCGATGATACGCCAATGGGTGCACTTGCTCCGTCAGTAGAGAAACGCACACTTCTAGAAGCTCTATCAACCTCTGACTCTGGTGATTTGCAAATCTTTTTTGTAGGTCCGTGTAAAGATGGGTTGGCGGCAGGATGGGCAGAGTGGACTGGGGGTTTCAATAATTCAGATTACATTTACGCGAATGGTGGATATTCGCAATATCTCAACAACGTCTTTATTTTTGAGCCTCACAATCCGACTGGGATGGTTCTTTCTCACGAGCTCGCCCACATCCTTTTGCAGGCTGCGTGGCATCCCAATTTAGGCATGGCCACAGGGATTTTAGCAGAGCATGATCCAGGCCCGCAAAATTACGATTTACGAAATCTGGACAAAGGGAAGCGAATTGGAAAGGAATCTGACCTAGGGGAGCATTTTGGTACACGTATCCCTGATCTGGGTGAAATAATGCTTCAAAACTCCCTGCTAAAGAATCCTTAGAATGAAAGGTTATTTTTCACCGATTTCATATGCACTGTGCGCATTTACTTTTTGCACTCTTTCAGTTAATGCTGAGATTTCTGTGGAGTTTCTCAGAAGGACTAATGAACTCGGCGCAAATCCTTCACAAAGCCAAGTGATTGAGTTTGGAGCGTTCATGCGAAAGGAGGCGTACCGCCTGAGCCCGGAAGAAAGGGAGCGTGCCGGCAGGGTGTTTGCATATTCTCTTGGGACATTTCCTCGGGAAGATGTACCGCCATTGCTAAGCCAGATGGAGGGCGTTCGGTCTGCTGCGCTTGTGCGGATCGCGATCGAGGTCATAAACAGAAGCGGGGGAAACGAAGATGCGTCAAGATACCTGAATTCAACACCCGAAGGAATTGTGGACTATTTTCTCGTCTCGTCTCATGGAACAAAGCAGGATGGCGATCTACTTTTTGATCTGAAGGATAAAGCTATAGCGGTAGTTTTATCTGAATTGGATAGAAACGGAACTTCATCGCGATCACGGTTGCGAATGATTGGACTGATCACGCACGTTATTATCGAGAGAAATGACGAACTTGATGAAGAGTTTAAGAGCGAGACATTGAAAGGTTTGAGAAATCACATTGAATTGTTAGACTCAGGTGATCGTAAGATCGCAGAATCCTATTTACAGAGGATTAAAAAAATGGAGGAAATACGAGACAATAAAGACGAAAGAGTCTCGAAAGAGAAGGGCGTGGATTCAATCACTAATGAATTGGATTCCCAATCTCCACCCTCGCCGATGGAAGCGCAAAAGAGAATGCCAATCTTTCCAAAAATTCTCATCATGCTTGGTGCAATCGTTATGCTCGCAGTCCTCCTAGTTCTCTTTAAGCGCAGAAAAGGAGTCAGGCGCAGAAAAGGGGTCAGATAAGGTCGCGGTAGGACTGCTGGTTACCCAGCAGCCCCCGCACAGATCCCTGCGAGCGGAACTACCGCACAAGGCTCCTGCCTCAGGTCGTGACGCTCAAACGGGAATCAGGGTCAGATAACATGAAAGAAAGCTGCGGAGAAGGGGTCAGGGAGAAGGGGTCAGAAGCATGAAAGAAAGCTGGATTGCGCTTCGAGGGCGGATTTACCCTTGAGTCGATGAAAACCAACACCCCATCCAGCTCCACTTCCATGTTATTCGCAGGCATCGATTACCACAAGCGCTATAGCGTCGTCCACGTCCTGGACGCCGCCGGCGTCAAAGTTAAGACGGGGAATGGGGTCAGAAGCATCAGATAATTTCAAGGGAAAATAGTAACTCTTTTTTGGCGAAGTGATTTGAGCATAGCGGTACGTCACCGAGATCCCCTCCGGGATAATGGTGTTTTGTTAGTCTTAAGCGAAAGCTCTTTAGCCGCTCCTTTGAATGAGGAGATGCAGATGGGAGCGGGAGCGGTTTGCGCTGGCACGTCGCCCGGATTTCCCCTATCCGGGCACCCTGGTAACTCGTCCTCGTCCTCGTCCTTCCGGGCCGGGACGCAGCATCTTAAAGCCATGGTCCACCCGCCGATTGTCGGCGGGTGGGTCAGAGGCGGGCGGCGTGAGGCATCCCGTAATTCTTGGGGACAGGTTAATTATTTGAAGTTTTCCCTTGCCGAAAAGTGTTCTCTCGATCAATGTTCACCCGAACAATTTCCAGCAATCTCATGAGACAATCTCGCATCCGGGGAACCGGCCTCAGCTATTACCATGTGATATCGCGCATCGTTGACCGGAGGTTCATCCTCGGTGACGAGGAGCGGGAACACTTTGTTGTCCTCATGCGCAAGCTCGAGGCTTTTCTGGGTCTTCGTGTCGTCACTTATGTAGTGATGTCCAACCACTTCCATCTCCTCGTCGAGGAACCGGACAGGGAGCAACTCCCCGCGATGGATCGCGATACCCTCCTTCAGCGACTCGGCTATCTTTACGACCAATCCACCGTCGATACGGTGCGCGAGGAGCTGGATCGGGCTGCTGGCAGAGGGGATCTGCTATGGGAACAACAAATCATCGGGCGATACGAGCGACGAATGGGGGATGTCTCCATTTTCATGAAAGAGCTGAAGCAGCGTTTTTCGCAATGGTACAACCGCCGCAAAGGCCGCAAAGGAACCTTGTGGGAGGAGCGCTACAAAAGTCTCCTCGTCGAAGGGGATGAAAAGGCCCTAATGACCGTGGCAGCCTACATTGACCTGAATCCTATTCGTGCCGGTATGGCGAAACGAGTCGAGGATTACCGCTGGTGCGGGTATGCCTCGGCCGTGGGCGGGAACCGCTGGGCGAGGATGGGCCTGGGTCGGATTCTCCGGCACTCGCCCTTGGTGAGCGGAGAGGATTTCGAGGAGGATTGGAAAGCGACGGCTCCGATCTATCGTCTCTGGCTCTATAATCAGGGCGAAGTCAGGGTGCTGCCAGATCCGGAAAACTCGGAGAGTTCGACGCAGCCGGGGCGGGGATTTACGCCGGAGGATGTTGAAGCCGAAGTGGAGCGGGGCGGAAGGCTGCCGTTGAAACAGATCCTCCGCTGTCGGTTGCGCTACCTCATCGACGGTGGAGTGTTCGGCAGCGCCGCCTTTGTCGAGAGTGTCTTTTCGCGCCACCGCGAACGATTCGGACTGAAGCGCACCACCGGGGCGCGACCCATGCGTGAAGCCGATTGGGAAGGGCTCTGTGTCTTACGCGACCTGAAAAATGACCTGATGGGAGAGCATCCGGGTCGGACTGAGTATCCCGAGTAAGGCGTGGCAGGTAGGAGGGTGTTGAGCCTTTGCTAAAGTCCCGCCAAAGTCGGTGGGATTGGAGAAGTGCGTGGAGGCCCATGGTGAAGGGCGTCTCCACCGCGGAACGCAACTGGAGCAGGCCGTTCCACGGTTCCTGAGCCCTGTCGAAAGCGTTAACCGAAGGGCAACTGACTCGGAAGACCAAACCGGATGAATGCGAAAACGGAGATTGACCCACGGTTTCTCAATAGATAACCTGTCCCTGTTGATTC
>JBDNIL010000123.1:0-8680 GCA_041688355.1 Verrucomicrobiales bacterium
GAACGAAGAACGAAGAACGAAGAACGAAGAACTTCCCCCTCGCTTCCCGCTGGCACGCCGCGAAATCGGGGTTATAGTCGCGGCCTTCATGCTGGCAGTAGATCGAGTATCCGTCCAATACGGGGCCCGGAGTTTGTTCCGGGACCTATCCTTCACGATTCGTCCGAAAGAGCGCTGGTCGCTCGCGGGTCCGAACGGGGCGGGAAAGTCTACCCTGATGAAAATCATCGCGGGGATCGAGCGCGCCGACAGCGGCGGGATCATCAAGGCAAAGCAGACCACGGTCGGCTACCTCCCGCAGGAGGGCGTCCACCACAAGGGCACGACCGTCTTCGAAGAGGTCGAGAAGGCCTTTGACGACGTCATGCAGTTGCAGAACGAGATCAAAGAGGTCGAACAGGATCTCGAGGAAGCCGATCCCATGACCGACGCCTACGGCGATCTCCTCGAGGTCTACGGCGATCTCCAGTTGCGGCTCGAGCATCACGACGTCAGCAAGATGAAACCCCGCATCGCCACGGTGCTGGGAGGACTCGGCTTCGCGAAAAAGGATTTCGACCGCCAGACCGGCGAATTCAGCGGCGGCTGGCAGATGCGGATCGCGATGGCAAAACTGCTCCTGCAGGAGCCCTCTGTCCTTCTTCTCGACGAACCGACCAACCACCTCGACATCGAGTCGGTCCAGTGGGTCGAGCAGTGGCTGCGCCAGTATGACGGGGCCATCGTCCTGATCTCGCACGACCGCAGCATGCTCGACAACCTCACGAACCGCACCCTCGCCTTCGAGAACGGCGGCGTGCAGCAGTACTCGGGTAACTACACCTTTTACCTCACCGAACGGGTCGCCCGCCGCGAGCAGGCCGAGCGTGCTTTTAAAAACCAGGCCCGCGAGATCGACAAGGCGGAGAAGCTGATCAACCGCTTCCGCGCCAAGGCCTCGAAGGCGAAGATGGTGCAGTCGCGCATCAAGCAACTCGACAAGGTCGAGCGCATCGAGCTCGAGCAGGATGCCGCGACGATGGACTTCCGCTTCCCCCAGCCCGAGCGCAGCGGCCAGACCGTCCTGAAAATGGAGAAAGTGAGCCGCCACTACGGGGCCAATCACGTCATCGACGGTCTCGACTTCGCCGTCGAGCGCGGGGACAAGATCGCCGTCGTCGGCGTCAACGGCGCGGGCAAATCGACCTTTTCCCGTCTCATCGCCCGCATCGAGGAGCCCACCTCGGGCGCGATCACTGAAGGACACAAGGTCGGCATCGCCTACTTTTCCCAGACCCACGCCGACGAACTCGATCCGAAAAAGACCGTCCTCGAGACCCTCGAGACAAGCGGCACCCGCGTGCCGACGGTCAATCTCCGCAGCATCCTCGGGGCCTTCCTCTTCCGCGGAGACGATGTCTTCAAGTCCGTCAGCGTCCTCTCGGGCGGCGAGCGCGGTCGTCTCGCTCTCGCGAAAATGCTGCTGCAACCGGCAAACTTCCTCATCCTCGATGAGCCGACGAACCACCTCGATCTGCATTCGCAGGAGGTCCTCCAGCGCGCCCTCGGCGACTACACCGGGGCCTTCGCGATCGTCTCGCACAACCGCTCGTTCCTCGATCCCATCGTGACGAAGGTCCTCGAGTTCATCCCCGGCGAGGCGCCCAGGGTTTACTACGGCAATATCTCCGACTACCTCGAGAAAAAGCGCGCCGACATGGACGCCGCCGCCGTGAAGGCGCTCCCGGCCAAAGCCACCCTGTCCGGTGGTCCGGCCAAGGGGGGCAAGTCATCCGCCTCTGCCGCCTCTGCCGAGTCCGATTCCGGGGCGAACCGTAAAGAGCAGCGCCGCCTCGAGGCCAAATCTCGCGAGGACAAAGCGGCCAGGCTGAAGCCGCTCAAAACCGAGTTCGCCGCTCTCGAAGCTGAGATCGCCAATCTCGAGGCCGAGAAAGAGCAGCTCAACGCCAACCTCGCCGATCCCGACTTTTTCTCCAAAGGCGACCAGTCCGCCACCGCGATGAAACGCTTTTCCGAGATCGAAACGATCCTCCAGGTCCGCTATTCCAAGTGGGAGGATCTCAGCGGCAAGATCGAGGGGCTCGAGGCGTAGGCTTTTTAGCTTTTTAGCTTTTTAGCTTTTTAGCTGTAGTTGGTGAAAGGCCGGTGCTTGCTATCGTTCAAGTGATGACAGCAAAGGGAACCACGAATGGAACGAAATTCACGATTCGGGATTTGGTTGAGAATGGATCTTCACGATCGGTCCCAGTGCACACCGACGAGAGCTCCGTCGCCGAAACGGCGAAGGCCGACTGGAGAAAGGTGGCGATCGCCTGGGCGATCAGCGAGTGAACCGCCGTACGGCAGGACTGGATCGCCGGGCGCCTCAAGCTCAAGAGCGCCAGCAGCGTGAGCCAGAGGGTCCGGAAATACCGCTTGAAGTCCGATGGAGAGAAGTCGAGCCAGGAACGAAAGTGGAAGCAGAAGTGGCGGAAATTCTAAATTCTCGAACTGATCAGTATTTTCTCGCGTTTGATCAGCCTGGCGGCCACTAATTTTTGTAACCTGATGCGCACCGGCTGCGTCAATCATCATGTCAGGTGGGAAATCAGATTCTATTCCAACCAACCAAATGAACTAAATGAACTTCCTCCTTCCCCGTCCCAAGAGTGAGAATGATAAGGAAAGGATGAAAACGCGATTTCTATCAACGAGTGACTAAATGTGAAGTTGCCCGGATTTTTCGGAGGGCGGGCTCAGTCCGACCGGATCTATCAACGCCTCAATTTGTCAGAACCTCCCTTCAAAATTTTGCTTACCGTTCGAAATTCTCTTTGTCTACATATCAAAAATGAAGCTATCAATCTCCTCTTTGTCACGCTCGCGACGCTTCGCCGCGAGCCTTGTCCTCGTTGGTATCGCATCGGGGATCGCCCCGCTTTTTGCCGCGGATTCACCCGAATCTCTGCGCGAGGAGATCACCGCTCTTCAGCCACCTGCTTTAGTCTGGCGCGAGATCGATTGGAACTACTGTCTCCTTGACGGGATCGCCAAATCCCGGGAAGAAAAGAAACCCATCCTCCTCTGGGCCTTCATCAATTCGGATCCGGCCGAGGAGCGATGTTGAGTCTTCGCCGGTGCCGCCCGTGAGGCGGTCTTTGCCAATCCCGAAGTGATCCGCCGTGTTCAGAACGAATTTATTGCCGTATCGGTCGCCGCAGCGGACATGCATCGTCCCGCTTCCGGGATTGAGAACCAGCTGCTTCAACGTATCGGAGAGTCGGGTCCGGCCCCGCAGGGTATCGCCGTGCTTAACACCGACGGGCAAGTGCTGGACTGGGTCCTCACCTTCCGCGACGATCCCGCCGTCATCGAGTTTCTCGATCACACATTGAAGCGTTTCGGCGAAAACCCGGACAGCAGCAAGCCCTTCGCGACGGAGCGCTATCAGCAGTTTCCGGGGCAGCCTAGCGACCCGGTTCCGGCGCATAATTTTAAGGTGTCTGATAATGCAAGGCACGGCTCGGATGACCACTGCCCGGCGAGCGATGTCTACCTGCCCGGCACAATGATCGCAAGGGTTTCGGGCCGCCGCCTGAATGCCGATGGCTCCGTCTTGTCCGGAGAGATTAATCAGGAAGACTATTCTCAGGACAAGTTTTTGATTGAACCCGCGCTCCAAGAGGCCTTCGCAACCGCGCTCGATCAGGCGGGAAGCGGAACTGTCCCGATTCCGGTCGAGATTGCGGAGCGCTGGACCGCCTATGCCTACATGGGAATGCTCGATGTTCGCCCTCTCGACAACCCCATGGGGTTGAAGACGGAGCGCAAGATGGTCGAATTCACCGCCTTGGCCGACAGTGAGAGACCCGCCTGGTTCCGCCTGCAAGGGCGCACCGACGTTGTGGTGGGTGATCCCGTAAAGGGCGAGGGCCGCATGAAGATGGGCAATAGCGTCCAACTAGAATGGCGGGGATACGCAAAATTGGAAGATCGCCGACTGACATCATTGGTGCTCGTGGCTGAGGGTGAGGAGTCCCTGCGATGGGGAGCCGGAAGGCCCGAAGGAATGAATCTCGGGGCGGCGCGTCCGCCGGAGGTGTCGTCTCTACTAGGGGGGAGACCTATTCAATGGTCCGGCCCGGTCCGGTTTGGAATCATCGGTGAACCCGCCGGGGAGGAACAGACCTCAACGACCGCGGGATCCGGTGTAGTCGATCACCATAGCGAACTCCAGACAAAGATGCCTCGATTGAGGCAGTATCTGCAGAATGGAGGGGAACGAACCCGGCAAATCGTTGCTCCGTTGATGCCGGAGTTTCAGGAAATGGTTCGGGCGAAAAAGTTTGAAGAGGCGTCGAAGCGACTCGATGAGATACTCAAGCTCATCGAAGCTCCGACGGATCCTGCCGCTCCGATCACACCAAAGTGAACCGACCATCGGGATGTTTGCTGAACCGGTGCAGCAGTGCTCTGAGTTTTCCATGATGAGATGAGATGAGATGAGATGAGATGAGCTCGTCCTTTAGAATTTGAAGACGGGTGGTTCTGTGGGCGTCGCGGCCGAACGGGAGACGGGGTCAGGAACGGTGGTCGGAGACGGAGAACCGACTCTCAATATCTCTCTCCCAAAAACCCCCGCAAACCCACCCCTCCACAACGCAAACCGGCAACCTGAGCCAGAGGATCCGGCAATACCGCCAGCGGGAAATCTAAATTCCACAACTGGGCCCTTGTCTGGAAAACCATCGCTACAATGGCGAGGATGCCAAAGACTCTACCTCCACGACCACAGGACGGCACCTATGATTACGAGAAAAAGGATAACGAGAACAACCCGACCGGATTTACTCTTCGCTGCATCCAGGAGGAGTCAGAGCATAAATACTAGTGTCCAGCCCTTTCCTGAATTAGCAAAGCCTTCTTCACCTTCCGTGCAACGGGGTCGGGAAGAATGGCACGGGAATAGGGCGGTTCTTCGATGTCAAGTGGCTTCCCAGAGACAGTGGTAGGGACGGATCGCCGAACCGTCCGCTGAAGTCAGTGAATCCGTCGAACACGGACGCCCCGCCGGGGCGTCCCTACCGGAACAATTCGGTGGCCAACGATTGGGCGGCGGCAAATTTCGCGTATCCCCATTCGGGTCAGTGACCGCGCCACCCGCTCCGCGCCTGTCTCCTGTCTCCTGTCTCCTGTCTCCTGACCGCTGACCGCTGACCGCTGACCGCCGCCCCTTGACTTATCCTCTCCCCGCCTTTCTCTTGCGGCATGGCTGATGCCCCCAACCGACTTTTTCTCCTCGATGGCATGGCGCTCATTTACCGGGCCCATTTTGCGCTGATCCGCAGCCCCATCTACACCTCGGCGAGGGTCAATACTTCGGCGCTCTTCGGCTTCACGAACACGCTCCTCGACCTGCTCGAGAGGCAGGCACCAAGTCACCTCGCGGTCGTCTTTGATACGAGTCATCCGACGCCGCGTCACGTGCTCTACCCGGCCTACAAGGGGAACCGCGACGAGATGCCCGAGGATCTCAGTCTCCAGCTCCCCCACGTGAAGCGACTCGTCGAGGCCTTCAACATCCCCGTGATCGAGTGCCCCGGCTGGGAGGCCGATGACGTCATCGGCACCCTCGCAAAAAAGGCCGAGGCCCTCGGGAATTTCGAGACCTACATGGTCACGCCGGACAAGGACTTCGCCCAGCTCGTGACCGAGACGACGCTGATCTACAAACCGGGCCGGCAGGGCAGCGCCGCCGAGATCCTCGACAGGGCGAAGATCTGCGAAAACTGGGAAGTCAGTGATCCGCTCCAGACCATCGACGTGCTCGGACTCTGGGGCGACGCGTCGGACAACATCCCCGGCGTCCCCGGGATCGGAGAAAAGACCGCGAAAAAGCTCATCGCCGAGTTCGGCAGCATCGAGGGGCTCCTCGCCCACACCGATCAGCTCAAGGGGAAACAAAAGGACAACGTCGAGTCCCATCGTGAGCAGGCGCTGCTCTCGAAGCAGCTCGTCACGATCATGACCGACGCGCCCGTCACGGTCGGCTTTGACGAGATCGCGATCACCCCGCGCAACGACGAGGCGCTGAAGTCGCTCTTCGTCGAGTTCGAGTTCGGCTCCCTCGGCAAGCGTCTCTTCGGCGATCAGTTCCAGAGCGGACGCGGCCACACCACGACGGAGACCGAGGCCGGCTTCGCGCCAGACCTGAAGACGATCGCCGATTTCACGAAGCACTACCGCTCCGTCCGCACGCACGACAAAGCAGGGCGGACCACCCTAATCGCCGAGCTCACCGCCCTGCCCGTCTATTGTTTCGACCTCGAGACGACCTCGCTCGATCAAAAGACGACCACTGTCATCGGGATCGCGTTTTCGTGGCAGGATCATCACGCCACCTATGTCGAGGTGCCGCCGGGAAAGGAAGGCAAAGCCATCCTCGAAGAGTTCCGCACGCTCTTTGGCAACACCACGACCGAAAAGATCGGCCACAATCTGAAGTTCGACATTGGCGTGTTGCAATGGCAGGGCTATACCGTGGCCACTCCCATCTTCGACACGATGCTCGCCCACAGCCTCGTCGAGCCCGACCAGCGGCACAAGATGGACTATCTCGCCGAGTCGCTCCTCGGTTACACGCCGATCCCCTACGATGCGGTCTTCGGGAAGAAGGTGGAAAAAACCGGGCAGCTCAGTCTCTTTGACGACCTCGAGATGTCGGGCAATACCGAGGCGGCCGGGCCCGCCTTCGAGGCGATCGCGCAGTATGCCTGCGAGGATGCCGACGTGACCTGGCAGCTCGCCGCGATCCTGCGGGAAAAGGTGCGCGAGTCGAACGAGGAACGTGTCCTCATCGGGATCGAGTGTCCCCTCGTCCCCGTGCTCGTCGCGATGGAGCGCGAAGGCATCCGCGTCGATCCCGCGACGCTGAAGGAGACCGGGATCCTCCTCGGCGAGCGCATCGCCGGATTCGAAAAGGCAGTCTACGCGGCGGCCGGGACCGAGTTCAATCTCAACTCCCCGCGCCAGGTCGGGGAGATCCTCTTCGATAAACTCCGCCTCATCGAGAAGCCGAAAAAAACCAAGACCGGCCAGTATAAAACGGACGAGCAGGCCCTGACCTCCCTCGCCGCCGAGCACGCCATCGTGCGCGACCTGCTCTCCTACCGCGAGGCGGCCAAGCTGAAGAGCACCTACGTCGACGCCCTCCCGACCTCGATCTTTCCGGGGACGGGACGCATCCACACGACCTTTCACCAGCTCATGACCGCGACGGGTCGGCTCGCGTCGAACAATCCGAACCTGCAAAACATCCCGATCCGCTCCGAACAGGGACGCGAGATCCGGCGCGCCTTTGTCCCCCGCAACGGGGACTACACCCTGCTCTCGGCCGATTACTCGCAGATCGAGCTGCGCGTGATGGCCTCGCTCTGCGAAGACCCGGCCATGATCGAAGCCTTCCGCGCCGACGAGGACATCCACACCGCCACCGCCGCGCGGGTCTTCGGCGTGCCGCTCGACGGCGTCACCTCCGACATGCGCCGCACCGCGAAGATGGTGAACTTCGGCATCATCTACGGCATTTCCTCCTTCGGCCTCTCCCAGCGTCTCAACGGCGAAGTCTCGCGCACCGAGGCCCAGCAGATCATCGAGGAATACTTCCGCCAGTACCCGGGGGTGAAAAATTTCCAGGATAAGACGATCGCCCGGGCGCAGGAGGACGGCTACGTCGAGACCCTCACCGGCCGCCGCCGCACCTTGCGGGACATCAATTCGAAAAATGGCATGATCCGATCCGCCGCCGAGCGCACCGCGATCAACACGCCCATCCAGGGAACCGCCGCCGACATGATCAAGATCGCGATGGTCCGCGTTGCCGCGCTCCTCGACGAGGGCGGTTACCGCACCCGCATGCTCCTGCAAGTCCACGATGAACTGGTCTTCGACCTGCACATCGAAGAGAAAGACGCGCTCATTCCAAAAATCGAAGAGGCGATGAAAAATGCGCTGCCTCTTTCTGTCCCTGTCAGGGTGGAATCGGGCACAGGGAAAAACTGGCTCGACGCACACTGAGCGCCGCCGCTTATTCTTTCGCGAGCGACTTCAACCAGCTCCAGAGATCGTCGAGGTCCGCCTGACTCAGGGCTGCCACAGGCTCGAGCACTCCGGGGTGTTGCCACTGCCGGGCGCGGGTGATCTCGTCAAAGTAGTCCCGCTGCAAGCGCGCCGGGCTCGTCGCGAGATCGATCCCGGGCCATTCCGTAGACGTTACTCCGCCGACGGCGTGACAGCGCACACACTCGCCTTTCCCGTGAAAGATCGCCTTGCCCGCTTCGCTGTCGCCGGTGGAGGGCGCTTCCTCTTCATCGTCGGCGGCATCGATCTCGAGAAAAAGTTTCCGCAGAGGATCGACGATCTCCTGACGGAAGATCGGCATGCGCGACGCGAGGTAGGGACGCGCCGCGCTGCCATCCTGACTGCCCGGCTCGGGGTGGAGAACCCGCTCAAGCCAATCCGGCGTCAACCTCGCCCCGATTCCGTCGAGAGTCGGCGGGAGGTGACCGCGGCGACCGAGGAGCTGCGCCTTTTCACTGGCAAAACCAAAATAGACCTCGCGCGAGGTCTCCGCTCCGCCGATGCCGTCGCGCTCGTGGCAGGCGTAGCAGTTCAGCGCTTTCATCCGCCAGTCGATCTCCGC
>JBDNIL010000520.1:0-7222 GCA_041688355.1 Verrucomicrobiales bacterium
GCTAAAAGCTAAACAGCCAGAATATGAGTCGTAAAAACATTATCGCCGCCAACTGGAAGATGAACATGACCCCGTCCGAGACGGCCGCGTTCCTCGATCCTTTCCTCGAGACTTTCCCCGAGGCCACCTCCGTCGACATCGTCATCGCGCCGTCGTTCGTCTCTCTCGCGAAAGCGGCCGAGTTCCTCACCCCGAGTGCCGCCGTGGCTCTCTCGGCGCAGAACATGTCGCACGAGGCCTCCGGCGCTTTTACCGGCGAGACCAGTGCCGCGATGCTCAAAGAGGTGGGGTGCGAATACGTCATCCTCGGCCACAGCGAGCGCCGGGCGCTCTACGGGGAAGATGACATGGTCATCAACAAAAAGGTCCACGCCACTCTCGCGGCCGGGCTCAAGCCCATCCTCTGCATCGGGGAGTCACTCGAAGAGCGCGACGGCGGTCAGCTCGAGTTCGTCCTTTCCCAGCAGCTCGAGGGCAGCCTCGCTGATATTAGCACGGCACAGATGGCCGAGATCGTCATCGCCTACGAACCCGTCTGGGCGATCGGCACCGGTCGCACCGCCTCGCCCGAGCAGGCGCAGGAGACCCAGGCCTACGTCCGCAGTGTCCTCACGACCCTCTTCGGAACCGACGTCGCCGGGGCGACCCGGATCCAGTACGGCGGCAGCGTGAAGCCCGGCAACGCCGCCGAACTCATCGGCCAGCCCGATATCGACGGCTTCCTCGTCGGTGGCGCCAGTCTCGATGCGACGAGCTTCGGCGAGATCGTGAAGGCGTCGCTCTAAGAGCTGAACTCTTCCTCAAAAAAAGCCCGAAGTCCCGCGAGAGGCTTCGGGCTTTTTGTTGTCGCCTCGCCTCACTTCAGCTTCACCGTGATCTCGTCGGCGGTCTCGACAGTCATGCCTTCTAGTGTGCCGAAGAGTTCCTTGACCGACTCGACCGTGACGATCTTGGGATCGAGAGCCGCCTTGTCGAGGAACGCGCCGAAGTCGGGATCATTGAGGATCTTTGCGACATCGGCGTCGCTGAGGGTGATGAGATCGCCGGTGACGTGAGCCGCCGTCGTCTCGGCGATGCCCCCCTCGGCCCGCAGAAAGACGCCCGCGCGCATCCCCTCGGCCATGCCCGCCGCCATCTTCATGGACTGCGAGGGAGTCATGCCCATCGCCTTCGCCTGCGCTAGCTGCTCGTCGTCCATCATGCCCTCGAGCCCGGCTTTGGCAAAAGAGGTCTTCACCGTGAGAACATCCCCCTCGAGGGCAAAGGTGAGCGAGCCACCCGTGTCGGCCTTGATCTCTTCGCCCGAAGATTCCACGAATTCCCTCGCCTTGCCGGGGACGGAGTTCTGATCAATGCGCACCTTGCGGATGTCGTCGAAGTCATAGGTGACGAGGTATCCTTCCCAGCCCTCGTCGTCTTTTCCGGGCTCGTGTTTGGTGTAGCGGACCCCTTCGCCGTAGCTCGCGGCATCTTTGCGGAGCGATTCCTCATCGGGCGTGGCCATCTCGCCGATGAGCCCGAGGTTGGGGCCGCCCGCGCCGACCACTCCTTCGAGGCCCCCGCCGAGGCCCTCCAGCTGCTTGATCATCGCCAGCATCTGCGGCGAGAAATAATAGCGGGAGATGATCGAGCCGGTGCCGTCCTTTTTGACCTTCACAACCGCGGAAGTGCGGACGCAGGAGGTGGCGAGCAGAGAAAAAACACCGACGAGGAGCAGGGAGATCATGCGATTCATGACCGCGATTGTATCGCAATCCGCCGCACGCGGGAATCAAAAAGTGCGGGCTCTTGCTACTGGCGTTTGCGCTTGAAGATCCGCTGAAAGAGGCCTCCGCCTTCGGGCCTTTGCTGGGCGGTGGGCTCGGGCTGGGCGGGGGCGATCTCTTCCAGAGCGGCCTCGGCCTCGCCATCCTGGAAGATGGACTGGACCGGCTCGCGCGAGGTGTATTCTTCGGGTTCGGCGGCAGAGGTCTCCTCTTCGAGCAGGTTGGCGCGGGCCCGGACAGTGTTGTAGTTCTCTTCATTGAGGTATTCCTCGAGGAAAGCGCCGACCACCGGAGCAGTCTGCTTGCCACCGCTGACGACCTCGCCGGGATCGCCTTCGTAAACCACGGCGAAAGAGTAGACCGGATTCTTGGAGGGAAAATACCCGGCGAACCACGAAAGGTTCTGCTTTTGCGCAGGCTTCCATTGGCCGGTCCCCGTCTTACCCGAGACCGTGATCTTGTGATAAGCGGCTTTGCCGGTCCCGTTGCCCGCGTTGACGACGTCGTAGAGTCCTCGCTGGACGGCGCGCAGGGAGTAGGCATCGACATTGAGCGAGTTCGCCACCTCGACGGGGAAGGTGCGCTCGAGTTCGTGATTCGGATCCTGAATTTGGAGGACGAGGCGGGGCTTCACGACTTGCTGGCCGTTCCCGATCGCGGCCATCATGCGGGCGACCTGGAGGGGAGTGACTTCGACGGTGCCCTGGCCGATACTCATGACGGCCTCTTCCCCGTCCGACATCATGTAGCCGTGTTTGTCGAGCCAGAAGCGATTGCTGGGGATGAACCCCTCGGCTTCGTTCAGAGGGATGCCGGTCTTCTGGCCGAGCCCGAGACGAGTCGCCATGTAGCTCATCGAGTCGGCACCGGCCCGGCTCGCGACTTCGTAGAACCACGTATTGCACGAGCGGGTCAGGGCCCCGACGACATTCATCGAGCCTTCTCCCTTAACATTCCAGTTGCGCATCAAGAGATCGCCGACTTTCCAGGCATTGGGACAGGGATACAGGTCGTTGGGGGAGATGTAGCCGCTCTCGAGGAAGCCGAGGGCGACGGCTGCCTTGAAGGTCGAGGCGGGCGGGTAGGAGGCCCGGTAGGCGCGCGGGAAGAGCGGCTTGGCGGGGTCTTCGGCGAGGGCGGTGTATTTCGCTTGTGTGATTGCGGGGATGAAGTCGTTCGGATCAAATTGCGGGTTGCTCGCCATCGCCATGATGTCCCCGTTGCGCACATCCATGATGACCATCGCGCCGCGCTTCACTTTCTCTTCGAGGAGCCGTTCACAGATCTGCTGCATCTCAAGGTCGATCGAAGTCACGACATTAAAACCGGGCCGGGGGCGCGAGAGGACCTCTTCTTTGACCTTCGTGCCGTCGGCTTCGAAGACGACATTGACCCGGCCGGGGGTGCCGCGCAGATCGGGTTCGAAGGACTGCTCGAGGCCGTCCACACCGATGGGCAGGCCCCAGAGTGACTCGTCGTTAACGATGGGGCCCTTTATCCGCGGCGGACGCTTGCCGACGTAGCCGATCACATGGGATAGTGTTTTCCCCTGCGGGTAATGACGCAGATAGACCGGTTGCAGGGTGAGTCCCTCCATCTTCTGGCGATTGAGCTCGTCCACTTCGCTGTCGGAGAGGACGGAGGAAAAGGTGAGGGGGATCCAGCGGCGGTCGCGGTAGTGATCGATGACGACTTTGCCCGACAAGTCCCAGTCGGTCCCGAGAATGTTGTTAACATGGACCATGCGTTCCCCCGCATAGCGCAGCACCTCGCCGTCGGATACGGTGCTCCCGAGGAAGGGAAACGTGATCGCCGCATAGTAGGCGACCTTGCTCTGGGCGAGAGGATAGCCGTTCCGGTCGAGGATCTGGCCCCGGGGAGCCGGGATCGAAAAGGTGAAAGTCCGTGCCTCTGTCCTCGTCAGCACGGAGGAACCGACCTGGCCGGGCCTCTCGGGCGGGGACTGGGCGCGTAGATCCTCGGCCATCACCGGGGTCTGGTCGGGGGCGATGTCTTCCATCTTCTTCACGGTGGAGTCCTTCTCATCGACCTTTTCCTCGACATCGGCATCCGCCGCGAGAGGCTCGGCCTCGGGGCGCGGGATGGTCGGCTCGTCGCCGAGGAGTTCTTCGGGGATCTCGACGGCTCCGGCGTCATCGATCGGCATGGCCCGCAAGGGAGCGGCGGCTTGCGGCAGAGCGGGCGCGTCCTCGAAGCGCGGGATCGCCTCCGGATCGACCGGCTCTGCTACCGGCTCGGCCTGAAGCCCCTCGATGACAAATCCACCGGGAGAACCGTTGCCTTCCTGAGCGTGAATTTTCGTGCCAACGAGAAACACCGTCAGAAAAAGAGCAACCGGGACGATTCCGAATCCCGGGGAAATACGAGTGCATGGCTTGATTCTCATTTCCTTACAAGTCATAAAGAGGCGGTGACGATTCGGTCCATTGTAGCACGAATTGACGGGAGGTCACCCTCCGAATACGGCTCGCCGCTCAGTGAGTTTTCAAAAAATGCGCGATTTCCAGGGCCAGCTTCTCATTTATCCCTGAAACTGCGGTCATTTCCTCCGGACTGGTCTTCCGCAGACGCGAGACGGACCCGAACTTCTCGAGGAGCCGCTCTTTCCTCGCCCGGCTGATCCCGGGGCAGTCATCGAGGATGCTCTCCTCGACGCGCCGCTTCATCAGCAACTGATGGTAGCCGTTCGCAAAACGGTGCGCCTCGTCGCGGATGCGCTGCAGCAGTCGCAGGGCGCCCTTGTCGTGCGGGATCACGAGCGGGTCCGATTCTCCGGGGCGGAAGACTTCCTCGCGCTGTTTCGCGAGCCCGATGACGGGCAGCTCGTGCAGGCCGAGTCGGTTCAACTCGCGCACGGCCATGCCGAGCTGGCCTTTGCCGCCGTCGACGATGACGAGATCGGGGAGGCGGACGAAGGGTTTGCGTTTTACCCCTTCCCCGACGGTGGCGGTTTCGACCTTTTCCTCGAGCCGTCGCATTGCATCGAGGGGATTTTCCTGACTCTCATCGGCGTCCTCGTCGCCGATCAACTCGCGGGCTTCGAGGAGGACGCGTGAATACCGTCGCCGGATTACTTCGGCCATGCTCGCGAAGTCATCCTGCCCCTCGACCGTGCGGATGCGGTAGCGACGGTAGTGGCTGTTGTCGGCGACGCCGTTTCGGAATCTCACCATCGAGGCGACTATATGATTGGAGGAAATATTGGAAATGTCGAAGCACTCCATCACCAGCGGGGGCCGGTCGAGACGCAGATACTCCTGCAGCTCGATGACATCGGCCTCTGGATTGATCGCCTTGCCCGGCACCCCGCGGCGGGTGAACTGGCGCGTCGGTTTGAGCGTCTGGCGCAGGTTCCCGATCATGTCGCGCAGCTCGGCGGCGCGTTCGAAGTCGAGGGAGGCGGCGGCTTCCAGCATTTCCTCCTCGATCGAGCGGATCAGGTCTTTCGAATGCCCCTTGAGGAAGTCACAGGCCTGCTCGATGCGGCCCATGTAGTCTTCGCGGGTGATGCGGCCGATGCAGGGCGCGGTGCAGTTCTTGATGACGTCGTCGTGGCAGTGCTGGTAGTCCTTTTCGCCGGGATTCATGGGGCGGCAGTTTCGCAGGCCGAACTCGCGGTTCATCCACGAGATCGTGCGCCGCAGCGCTCCCGAGTGGGCGAAGGGCCCGAAGTAGCGCGCCCCGTCCTCCTTCTTCAGGCGCGTCAGATGGAAGCGCGGCCACGGCTCTTCCGGGTGCATCTTCACGAGGAGGAAACGTTTGTCGTCGCGGAAGGCTATATTGTACTTTGGCCGGTACTCCTTGATCAGCTTGCCCTCGAGCAGGAGCGCCTCGGGCTCGTTGCGGACCTCGTGGTAGTCGAAGTCCCAGATGCTCTCGATGAGCGCCCGCGTCTTGTGCTCGGCCATGCGCTGGCGCGAGGGGGTGAAGTAGGAGGCGAGCCGCTTGCGCAGATCCCGCGCTTTGCCTACGTAGATGACGGACCCGAGCCTGTCCTTATGCAGGTAGACCCCCGGCTTGTGGGGCACTTCCCGCATTTTTTTCTGAAGATCCGGCTTGGCGTCACTGGGCACGGGGAAAGATACGCGCGAACGAAGGGATTGGAAAGCGGCCACAAAAAAGGGCAGCTCCCGGCTAAACCGCCAAAGAGCTACCCGCTAAAAAGCTCTCCCTCACTTCGCGTCAGCGAAGCGGGCCGAGACCTTGTCCCAGTTCACGATGTTCCACCAGGCGGAGACATAGTCGGGGCGGCGGTTCTGATAGTTCAGGTAGTATGCGTGCTCCCAGACATCGAGTCCGAGCAGGGGCGTGCCTAGTTCGGCGTCTACGACGAGACCTTTCATGAGCGGGTTGTCCTGGTTCGGCGTGCTCGTCACCGCGAGTTTGCCCTCGCTGAGATTGAGCCAGGCCCAGCCCGATCCGAATCGCTTGCCAGCCGCTTCGCCGAAGGTCTTTTTGAAATCGTCCATCGAACCGAAGGCCGCATCGATCGCCTTTGCAAGCTCGGGCGACGGCTTGCCCGACTTGTCGGCGGGGGCGAGGGTCTCCCAGAAGAAGGCGTGGTTCCAATGACCGCCGCCGTTGTTGCGGAGAGTGGTCTGGATCGCCTTGTCTTCGACCGGGGCGAGTGCGCCCATGAGATCGCCGAGCGAGTGCGCCGCGAGGTCGGCCTTGCCCTCGAGGGCGGTGTTGAGATTCTTGATGTAGCCGGCGTGGTGTTTGCCGTAGTGGATCTCCATCGTCATCGCGTCGATGTGCGGGGCGAGGGCGTCGAAGGCGTAAGGCAGAGGGGCCTGTTCGTAGGAGGCGGCGGCGTGGGCGGAGCGCGAGGGGATCAGCGCTGCGCCGGCGGCAAGCGCTCCGGTTACCGCAAACTGGCGGCGCGAGAAAGTGGAATCAGGTGTCATGGTGTAGGTATCAGTTCTGGGGTCAGGTTGGTTTTGGGTGGAACGGTTCGTCCTGACGATACAGCCCAAGTGCCCGTTTTGGCCAGTAAAAAGGCGGGACGGAGAGGGGACGCGATCACATCCAGACCCGCAGCGCCGCGAGGTTTTCCGCCTCGTCGAAGATCGCCCGAACCGGCAGGGTGAGACCCGCGATGACCTCGCTCGTGATCGTGCCGGTCGCGGCTTTTGCCTTCAAATCATACCCGTTCGGTCCGAGCAGGTATTGCTCGACCGTCTCGCTCTCGGCGTCGATGATCCAGTATTCGCCGACTCCGTGGGCGGCGTAGTCCTCGAATTTCACCCCACGGTCGCGAGCTTCAGTCGATTCCGAGAGGATCTCGACGATAAAGTCGGGGATGGGGAACTTCATCGTGTCGGGTTGGAGCGAGGCGGACTTCTCCTTTCCGAAAAAAACGATGTCCGGCTCGTAGTCGTTGCGCGGGAAGACGCAGAGGCATTTTTCGGTCTTCACGGTGCCGAGACCGTGGA
>JBDNIL010000521.1:0-3202 GCA_041688355.1 Verrucomicrobiales bacterium
AATACCTACCTGACCCAGCGAAACACTCTCGGCCGCGAGATCGACCCCCGCCGGAAAGAGCTTCTGAACCAGTTCGACGCGGGACTCGGTAAACTCCAGACCGAGCTGACGAAGGTCGGGCAATTGAACTCCGCCCTCGACGCGAGGAAGGTCCAGGAGGCCTTGCGAGCCGACCCCCGCTTCGCTTCCCTCTTCGGCGTCTCCGGTGCCGCCGCCAGCGCTATTCACGGTAAGATACGTTTTGTCACCAAAGGAGAGCTTGAGCTTTACCTCAACGGGAAATCCCTTTCGTATCGGAACAGTTACGACGGCAGCGACACCGGGGATCGCATCACTGGAGAGACCAAAGGGTCCGAGGTCTTCCACGCCGACGATCTTCTCGTCGTTCGGAGCCGCAGTAGCGCGAGCTTCAGGGGCGTCATCCTCGCCGTCATTGCCGACGACGGTGCCGCCTGCATCCCCATCCGTGTCGAGCACCTTCGATATCTCGGCGTCGGGAAGGATCCATCGGCCCTCACTCTCGAAATGGTCAAATCCACCGCGCCCGGCGGCGTCGGGCAAGGCGGAAACGATCCGCAGATGACCCCTGAGTGGGACAAGGTGAACCTCCCCGCCCCGGCGGGGGAGGGCAGCCACTGGTTTCGTTCCGAGACCGGCAACGAATGGCACGGCTGGGGGATCATCCTCACCCCGGCGATGATCGTCTCCCGAGCTGAGAAGTGATGGGGGAGTGCGGTCCGCCCCACGGCGGCATTTATGGAAGAGTTTGTTTGAGGGCGCCGCACGAGCCGCTGCATTGCCGGGAGCGGGCGGGACGCCCGCGGTCCGACGAAGGATCACACAGGAAAAAGCCGCTCCATACCCTGTGGAACACAGCCCTTGCGCCATCGCCCCGCGTTTGATAAAACCAGACCATATGAAAACCGCCCTTGTCCTCGCCGCCGTCCTCTTTCTCACACTCCCGCCTCTCACCGGAGCGGAACCCGTCATGAAAGCCGATTTCAGCACGGAGGCCCTGCCGGAAGCCTGGAAGGGGATCAAGGGCGAGTGGAAAGTCGTCGATGGTGCCCTCATGGGAGCGGAACTCGAGAGTGACAAACACGCCGCTGTCTTTTCAATTCCCGATCCGCACATGGATTCGAACCTGCGTTTCCGATTCCGCCTCGACGGGGCGAAGGGCTTTCACCTCAGCTACAATCATGCGAAGGGGCATCTCTTCCGTGTCGCCGTGGTAGGCGGGACCGTCACGCTGACGATGGACAAGGACAAAAAAGATCCGGCTTCCAAAGCTGAAGTCCTCGGCAAGGAAAGTTTCACCGCCAAACCGGGCGAGTGGGTCGAGATGAGCTGCTCGGTAGAGGGGACTACCGCCAAAGTCACCTGTGGCGATGTCACCCTGACAGGCACACACGAGAACCTCGCCAAAGAAAAGACCGGCTACCGGTTTGTAGTCCAGGGCGCCACGGTCGGGTTTGATGATATTGCTTTTGCGGGTGGGGAGTGAGAGGTTTGGCCCCGGGAAACCTGTAAAGCGGCGGTCCTGCTGCCGTGAGGTTTGGATCATTTCACGCCGCCGCCTCTTTTGCTCGCATCTCTGTCGCATCAGTAACCATAGTACTATCCATGCTCCCACACTCCCACAACCGAACCTCATCCTCCGAATGCTCCCGCTGTTCTTCCTCGTTGCCACGTCGCATGCCGTCGAGCGTGTTGGTGCCGCCAAAGAAAAAGCGATTTCTTATCAGTCTTTTGTTTCAGACGGTGCAGCATTATTATTTTCAGTTAACCATAATTTGGCGATTTGCGAGGCCAGGGCGCCCGGATTCGCATTCACGTCGTTGCTCAAAATTACAATGCCAAGCTTGTCTCCGGAATGATAATAGAAATGGCTTTTATACCCCCAGGACCCGACATGGAACAAAATCCTCTTTCCTCGTTGTTCGTCCAAAAATAATCCGTAACCATATTTAACCGCCTTGCCGCTGTTCAGAACGTCCGGCTCCTGCATCCGAGCCAAGACCGCCGCTCCCCCCACCATGGCGGTATCATAGTTTACCAGCCACTTTGCTAAGTCATCGGCTGTTGTGTAAAGCGAGCTTGAGCCAAGAGGGGCCAGGCTGACTCCCTGTTTCACATAAACTCCGGCCTTGTTGGTCTGGTAGGCGCAGGCAAAATCCGCAACTGGAACATCGAGGTCATCGCGGAGCTGAGTGCGGGTCATCGACAATGGCCGGAAGACATTTTCGTTCATCCATGTGCGCAATGGCTGCTTGGTAACGCGTTCCACGACGGCCGCCAGGAGATTGTAACCAGTGTTGCAGTACCTGTGCTCATCCCCCGGGGCAAAGTCGACAACTTTCTCGCGCGCCACCAGCTCCACAATGCCGGTCACGGTGAGCGAGGCGGGACGATAATTCCCGCCCCAATTACGCAGCCCGCTCGTATGGCGAAGCAGGTGGTTGATTGTGATCGTGTGGCCGAAGTCGGGCAGCTCCGGCAGGTACTTGCGGACATCGTCATCAGCCGCCAGTTTCTTTTGCTCGATCAGCGTCGAGATTGCAAAACCGTTGAACTGCTTGGCTATCGAGGCGGCGTCAAACACGGTTTCCGGGGTGATGGCGCGGCCGGCCTCAATATCCGCCATGCCGAAGCCGCGTCGAAAGACAGTTTTGCCGGCCTCGACGATCACGACTGACATTCCCGGTGAATTCGTATTATCCCACTGCGCAAACAATTGGTTAACCGCGCGTATCTTAGGCTCGAGGTCTTTCTCGGCGCCTTCGTCCTTGTCCGGCTTATCTCCCGCAACGGCAAACCCGGCGAAAACGAAGACCGAGAACGCAAAGGCAGCACACCGCGCAATTGCCGCCGGTCTGGAATGATTGCTAGGAATTTGCTTTTTCATATTGCGAGGAATTTGCTTTTCATCCCTTCCGCATCCTTGTCACCCTTGGGCCGGGGAAGGAGGGGGTTCAGTGCGGTGAGGAGTGCGAGACTTGCTTTCATGGATGAATGCTGACGTGGTGAATCAGGGTCACTTCCGTCTGAGTGCAATTGGGCGAATAACCATTCTGAAGCCGATGAAGTCGCTTGGGTAGAGGTTGGCTTTCTTGATGGTGGTGGCGATCTTCGGAGCGTCGGCGCGGCAGTAGTCGGGTGGACTTACCCAACTGCCTCCGCAGAGCGTGCCGTCTTCCGTGAT
>JBDNIL010000522.1:0-1651 GCA_041688355.1 Verrucomicrobiales bacterium
AAACGCATCCGGATAAAAAAGTCTTCGCCTACGCCTACCAGAATACGCTGCTTCCTCTGGAAAACATCGAGAAACTGCATCGCAATCTCGTGGTTGTCTTCGCCACGGTCTGGCGACACGAGCGGCTCTTTCCCGAACGAACGAGAGCGGAAAAGCGTGACATGGATGGGATTCGTAAAGCCTGGGCGGAAAAGGTCACCTCCGGCGAGCTTTACAACTGGGAATACTATCTTTACCCGAGGCCGAAAGAGGGCGGTTTACACGGTGTGCCGGTCTATTTCCCCCATGGTATCGCGGAAGATTTGCGTTCGCTGAAAGCGACTCCCGGAATGCGCGGAGAATTTGTGGAAGTGTCCCGCAACGATCCGCAAACAAAACTGCCTATCACCAGTGCTCCGTGGGGACCGCGCGGTGAACTTTACGCCCCCGGCTTCAGCCATTTTAATCTCTATATCACGTCCCGCCTCTATTGGGATGTCACTCAGGATGTGGATGCCCTGCTGGCTGACTACTACGAAAAATTCTACGGCCCCGCCGCGAAGGAGATGCGGGCCTTTATCGAGTATTGCGAACGGAAATGGCCTGATATGGCAGGACCGGAAAGGGACGTGGCGACGGTCCGCCAAATGCGTCAACTGCTTTCCGCTGCGCGTGAAGCCGCCGGGGAATCGGATGCCGGAAAGCGCATTGAATTGATTCACCAATACGTCGGCCCCTTGGGCGCTGAATAGGTGGTTATTGTGAATCTTCGCAAGGCTAATCAGAGTCGACGCAATTTCTGCCGGATCACTCTCGCGGCGGGAGCGGCTGGTATGTCGATTCTGGCACCGTTCATTTCCTGTTCCACGTGAAAATTCGCAGGGACAAAAATTCGCAAATTCGCAGGAATTCGCAGGGACATGAGAATTCGCGGGGACAGACAAAATTCGCAGGGACTAATTCGCAGAGACAGGTGAATAATCAGGTCCAGCATTTGGAGTTTTACCCCTCATGTCTGAATGTTATGGTGTTTAAAGAGGGTTTTCTCCAAATAGATAACCTGTCCCCCTGAATTTTGAAAAATGTTTATCGCCCCTACTTAACAGTCCCCTATTTAACATGCGCAGATCCCGCAGGCTGCAGAACCCCTGCCTCGCGCCGAGCCGCAATGGGTGAGCTCCGGTCTTGCGGCGCTTACTCAAGTCCGTCACCTTGTTGTTCCGGGGATCGATATTCAGGGTTGTATTTCTGCAAATAGCGATTGGCAGGAGTGACATACCCGGCATTGATCGCGAAGGGGTGCTCCTTCTTTATTTGCTCAAGCTCCACCCATGCCGCCTTCCACCGGGCTTGCGCAGCCTTCATGGCCTCGGGGTCCCGAGCTTTGGTCTCGTTCAACCGGTCGATGAGGGGCTCCATTTCCAGCATCAAGCGCAGGTAATCCAGCCCGACACGCACAAAGGCGACACGTTTGGCATAAACCTCCGCTCCCGGACCAGCCTCTTTCGCCGCCTGATCCAGCAAGGCGTATGCATCACTCATGAACGCTTCGGTCCACACTTTCCGCTCATCCTTGCCCTCGAAGCCGATCTGCTCCGCGGCCCGGGCGATCAGTTCCCAATAGCGAGTCATGGTCTGGGCGGCCGGGCCGAAGGCGCGCTGGTAGTAGTCG
>JBDNIL010000523.1:0-6133 GCA_041688355.1 Verrucomicrobiales bacterium
CATCCAGCCCGATGCCGCAGTCCTCGCACCGCGTTTCCCCTTCGCCCGGCACGGCCAGAGCGGGGCCGAGCTCTCTGATCGTCTCCCGCATCTCGCGACCATCGTCGATGAGATCGCGATCGTGAAGTCGATGAAGACCGATCAGTTCAACCACGCCCCGGCGCAGCTCTTTCTCAATACCGGACACGGTCTCCCCGGCCGCCCTGCGATGGGCTCGTGGCTCAGCTACGGGATCGGGAGCGAGGCCGATGACCTGCCCTCATTCGTCGTGCTGAAAAGCGGGGGAGTCCTCAGCGGTGGCGCCGCGATGTGGAGCGCCGGCTTTCTCCCCGGGAGCCATGCCGGAGTGCCCTTCCGCGAGGGCGGCGATCCCATTCTCCACGTCTCGAGTCCGGCCGGATTTGACCAGCGGGCTCAGCGCGATTCGCTCGACCTGATCCGCAAAATGAACGAGCGCCAGCTCGCCACAGTCGGCGATCCCGAGATCCAGACCCGCATCGATGCCTACGAGATGGCCTGGCGCATGCAGTCGGCTGCCCCCGAGCTGATGGACTTCGCCAGTGAATCCCAGGCGACCCTCGATCTTTACGGAGCAAAGCCGGGTGATCCGAAGGCGGCCTACGCCAACAACTGCCTGCTCGCCCGCCGCCTCATTGAGAAAGGCTCGCGCTTTGTCCAGGTCTATCATTCGGGATGGGATCACCATTCTCAGGTCGAGGCCGGGGTCACCGCCCAGGCGAAGCTGGTCGACCAGGCCTCCGTCGCGCTGGTGAAGGATCTCAAAGCTCGCGGGCTCCTCGGGGACACTCTCGTGATCTGGGGCGGGGAATTCGGCCGCACCCCCATGGTCGAGGCCAGCGCCGCGCTCGGTCGCAGCATGGGCCGCGACCACCATCCCCAGGCCTTCACGATGTGGATGGCCGGCGGCGGGATCAAGCCCGGGATCACTGTCGGGGCGACGGACGAACTCGGTTTTAATGTCGTCGAGGATCCGGTCCACATCCACGATCTCCATGCGACGATGCTGCACCTCCTCGGACTCGACCACACCAAGCTGACCTTCCGCTACCAGGGCCGAGACTTCCGCCTGACCGATGTGCACGGGCATGTCGTGGAGAAGATATTGGAGTCGTAATTTGTGCCGCCTTGACGTCAAAGCGTCAAAGCGGTAGAGTGCAACATGAGCAAGGCGACACTTTATTTGGAGGAGCCGATCCACCGAGCCCTTCGGCTGAAAGCCGCAGAAACGAATCAATCGATGTCGGAACTGGTGAATGATGCTCTCAAGGCAAGTTTGCAGGAGGATCTTGAGGATATCATCGACTGGCGGGATCGGAAGGATGACGAGGCCGTGGGCTATGAGGCCTTTATTGAAATGCTGAAGCAAGATGGCACGATATAGCGTTGAGTTTTCAAAACGAGTCGCCAAGGATCTCCGGGGGATTCCGAAAAAGGAAGTCGAGTTGATTTTGGCGAAGATTCGAGACCTCTCGGAAGAGCCGTTCCCTCCTGCCTCGAAAAAACTGAAAGGCGACCAGCTTTTTCGGATTCGGATTGGAAACTATCGGGTGATTTACGAAATCCGGGATCAGCGTCTCGTCGTTTTTGTGGTGAAGGTGGGACATCGGAAAGATGTTTATCGGGGCTAGCAGCCTGACGGGATGATGATAGGGAGGTGGGAGCAGAGGGTCGGGTGAAATGGGTGGACTCGGGACGGTTCGGCGCAAGGCCGCCCCCGCGAACCGTCCCCCGAAGCCCGGGTGGCAGCCGACCAAGGACGCCCGGCAGTGCGTCCCTACCTGAACATTCCGGTTGCCAACGATCTGGCTGCGGAAAAGGCCGAACCAATTCCGCTTAACCCCGTTTCCCCTCAACCGGATACGGTTTCCCCTTGCAAGGCATCCCATTCTGAGCGTCGTATCGAGAGTCGTCCAGGGATCATGCGCTCGTTCTTCTTTCTTCTCCCCTTCCTTGCGGCGATCCCGGTGGCCGTTCTCCTGCATGCCAATCCGAAGGACGATCCGAAGGACGAGGCGGGACAAGCCCCCGTGCAGCCGGCTCCTGTCGTGGCGTCCGGTTTCTCCGTCATTCTCATTAGCATGGACGGGCTGCGACCCGATGCCGTGACGGCGCATGGAGCGGAGCATCTTCCGAATTTCTACCGACTGCGGAGGGAGGGCGCCTTCACCGACAATGCGAGGACCGCGACCGACTTCACCATCACCCTGCCGAACCACACCGCGATGATCACGAGCCGCCTCGTCTCGGGTCCCGAAGGACACGGGTGGACCTGGAACGACGCCCGCCTCTCGGAGCGAATCTCCACCGCAACAAAGGGGCCTACCTCGAGAGTGTTTTCTCGGTCGCGCATGATTATGGTCTGCGCACCGCGCTCTTCGCGAGCAAGTCGAAGTTCTCGATCTACGATCTGAGCTACGATGAGAAGAACGGCCGGGCCGACGCGATCGGTGAGGACAACGGGCGCGACAAAATCGACGTCTATGAGATGAAATCCGTCTCGGAATCCGTCATCGATGAACTCGAGGACACGATGAAAGACGGGGTCTTTGACTTTTTGATGGTTCACATTCGGAATCCCGATACCGCAGGGCATGCCGCCAGCTGGACGATCGCACAACCGTCCCTCTACATGGCGGCGGTGAGAAAGGCGGATGAGTTGCTCGGGGACATCTTTCAGAAAGTGGACTCGCGGCCCGCCTGGAAGGGCCGGACTTACCTCGTCGTAACGGCTGATCACGGCGGCCTCACCGGCGCCAGGCAGCATGATTTGTTTCAGGAGCGGGAGAACTTCACCATTCCGTTCTACGTATGGGGTCCCGGCATCCCGGCCGGGGCCGATTTGTATCAGCTCAACGCCATCTCCCGCAGGGACCCGGGAATCCTGAATCCTCCGGCGGACACGACCGATCTGCCCCCGATTCGCAATGCCGACGCGGGGAATTTCTGCCTCAGTCTCCTCGGCCTGCCGCCCATCCCGGGATCGACGATCAACGCAAAACAGGATCTCGTCGGGAAATGAATCCGATTCGACTCTGCCTCGCCCTCTTCGCCCTGATACCGGCATGGACCTGCCGGGCAGAGGAGTTGAAGCCGGTCACCGAGCCTCTCGGAATCCTGACAAAGCCATTTGCCTTCGCGCTCGATTTCAAAACTTTCAATCCTCCCGAGGGTGAAAAATCGGACGAGGCCCTCGGGGAGATCCTCTCGCTCTACGACGAATTCCTCGAAGCGCAGGGCATCCCGGCCATGTCCAGTCCCGAGAGTCTGGATCGAATCGAGGCCCTCGTCCTCCGCGACTACGGCCTGGCGAAGGCGCGGGAGTCGGCCCTAGACGAACAATACGATGCACTCAAGGAAGATCTGGAAAAACGCGAAGACGATCTCCTCGACCGGGACAAAAAGGCGGATCTGGGAGCCTATCTCGATCTCAAAGCCGAGGCGGATGCGCTGAAGTCCGGGCGGAAGCTCCTGCGGTCCTACGTCGATTTTGAAAAACCGCTCCTGGAGAAGATCGGTAGGGCGAAGGCTTCGCCGCAGGATTCGCGCCTCCGCAAGGAGGCCTCCGACATGGCTGCGCGCATCCTCTATTCTCTATTCGCCGACCAATATCTTTCGGACTCCGACGACGACCCGCTGCAACGTTCGCCTCGAGAGAAGCGGCAGCTCGTAAAACACTTCGTGTGTCGTGCGGACCTGAACGCGACCCGCTATTTCACTCCCCACACGAGGAACTGTCCGGTCGGCCGGCTCGGGGCGACGAAAGAGGCGACGAATCTCGTCGACCGCACCGGACCGGTTTGTTTCCGCCGCGCAGTTGGCGAAGCTCTCGCACGAGGATGTCTCCCGACTTGACCTCTCCCCCGACGATCCGATGTGGCACACCCATGAACAGATGGACTCGGGAACGGTCGATACCTGGGGTGAGATCGAGGGCTGGATCTCCGGGCAAGTGCCGGAGGAGCTCCTCGACTCGAAGAAGTTCCGCAAAGAGTTCCCTGATTTTCGCTACGACCTCCGGGCCGCCCGGCAGATCCTCTTTTGGGACAAAGTGAAGGACACTGCGACCTCGCCGAAGATCGACACGGTCGATGCCTTCGGGCAGAAATGGAAGCTGAAGTGGGGCGAAGAGGCCACGATCGGGCCGATGGCAAACCGACTGCGCCTCCTCCTCGGGGCCAAGTTCGCGGATTTGACCTACACCGATGTCGGGGGCTCCGCGCACCTCCTCATTCTTCCCTCCGAGCTCGAGAAGTCGATGAATCCCGACAAAGAGATGCCGCAGTCGCGTGAGGCGTTTGTCAGGGTGATGAGGGAGTCGGATTATGATTTTAATGTCGAGCCCTTCATCCTTGCTTCGGGAACGATCACGGAGGGCAATGCCGATACGATTCTTGCTGACCTTCCAAAAGAGGCCAAAAAGCCCTGGCGGAAAAAGAACCTCATCGGGCGGACCTGGATCTCCTTCCGCGAATCGATGGTCGAGGTGAAACACGACGTTCTGACCACCGGCGGGCCGGTCACGACCCACAGCGAGGGCTGCCTCGGAGACCGGGCGATGCGCCAGTCCATGATCGTTTCCTTCTGGCTCGGGCAGACGGATGTGAAGGAGGACAATTTCCGATCCCTCTGGATCGAGGGATTCGGCGGAAAGGGCGGGGCGCAGTATTTGGAATACTTCCACGACCCCGGTTCCTCGCTCGGCGGGGCACGGCGGGCCGGCGAAGTCAATCGGATGAGCTACGGCTCGGGCACGGCAGACTTTCTCTGGCTCGCGTCTGGCGGCAATGTGCTCTACTCGGATGCCTTCGCCGTCTATCGACCGGGTCCGTTCGACCATGTCACCTATGCGGATCAACTTTCAGGAGCGCGGCACATCACGAGGCTTTCCCGGGCCGACATCGCCGGTGCCGTCGATGCCTCGATGATGCCCGATTTTTTCAAGGGGTGCCTCGTTTGGAAATTGATGAAACGACGGGACCTCATCGCGGAATTCTACGGCCTCGCCCTGCCCGATGCGAAGGCCGGCGAAGCCCCGGATTTTGTGGTCCCGCTCACGACCCGTGAAGATCGCAAGGCGGCGGCGGCGAGGTATCACATTGCTCTAGCGGAAATCGAAAACGACCTCGTCCGGACCGGCCATCTCCCCGCGGCGGATCGCACCGCCGCCACGCCGGAGCCGTTCCTCGACACAATCGTCGAAAAGGGAACGATCCTTCCCTATGCGGAGTCGGTCATCTCCGGTATCCTCAGGGACATCCACTATCCTTCGGGTTTTGTGGATCGAATGACGCGGTTTGACGACGGCGCAGCCTGGCAATCGAAGCGATACGGAATGAAAATCAAATGAGCGAAGAGATCACCGCCACTCCGGAGTCGGAACCCGAGAAAGAGGAGAAGCCGAAAAAATCAGGATCGGGCCGCAGCGTCGAGACCCTCTTCCGCAACATCTATCGTGTTCATGTGGAAGTGAGCGCGATGGCCGACAACAAAGCGAATCTGCTCATCTCGGTGAACAGCATCATCCTGATTCTTGCGACCGCTCATGCCCAGGACGTAGTGACGCATCCCCTCCTCCTCCTTCCTGCCGCCATCATCGTTGGTTCGTGCCTCGGTTCGATGGTTTACGCCGTGCTCGTGGCGCGTCCCCGGGTCACCCGCGACAAAGGGAGTGGGAACGAGGTCGTCACGAACGCGAACCTTCTCTTCTTCGGTGGCTTTTCGGGACTCTCGAGAGAGTCCTACATCGAATCCCTCACCGCGATGGCGAGCGATCCCGAGACGATCCACCCGGCCATGGCGGCGGATCTCTACGACCTGGGCATCGTGCTGAAGCGCAAATTCAAACGACTCCAGACCGCCTACGGATTTCTCCTCTATGGCATGCCCGGCGGGATCACCCTCTTCCTTGTGATGCAGACGATTCTGAGATTGATGGATTGATTCCGCAACCACTTCACCAAAATTCTCGGGGACGGTAAATAGTCAGATCCACTATTTTTCAATTTATTCAATATAACATGGAAGCTATGGTAATTAGATAATTTGCATCCCAATAAATAACCTGTCCCTGCAAATCAAAAAAAATAAAAGAAACTGTTGACTTATCATCTTA
>JBDNIL010000124.1:0-6953 GCA_041688355.1 Verrucomicrobiales bacterium
CAGTCGATTGATTTTGGACCGGTCGGGGCCAGTCCGTGGTTCCGGCTTGTCGTCGGACGCGACACCGTCTATGCCTACGCCGCCGGCTCCCTGAGTTCGGCGACTCCGGGGGCCTGGAGTTACCTCACGGCGGTGAAGATCGAGCTGACCGGTGTCGAGCCCTCGACACGGCGCAGCGATCTCGGCGGTTTATTCGTCAGCAGGGGACCTGCGATTGTAGCTGACGTCTATCAGTCCGAACATCTTCTCTGGTCAGAGCGGACGACCAGGATCACGACTGCGGTTCCTACGGGGGCGTGGACGGCGACGCAGCCTACTCCCGCCCAGACGAGCGAATCATCGAGTTTATTGTCCCTTGTCGGCAGCGGAACCCCGGCCGACGTCAATTTTGTCGATTTCCCGATTCAGGTTCGGGCTCCGGGAACTTACCGGTTTTTTGTGCATATTCCTTCGGGTAACCCTGCCTCAATCCGCGCGGCCCTCGTCGTGGGCGGCGTGCGGCAAGCGGTCTTCACTCCCGACAATACTCCTTCCGGACGGAGTTCATGGCTGTTCGTTGATTCGGCCCCTCTTGCGGCGAATGCGACCGTTTCCGTGAGGCTCCTGCATCCCGGCACTCAGGGCACCGCGCTCTATGCCGACGCCGCCCGCGCCGTTCTGGTTCCGAACTCTGAGGTTGGCGTGACCGGTTACCCCGGTTGGACGAAAACTCCCGCGGGGACGAATCGCATCACTTTCGCGGGTTCCGGCGCTTCCAATGAACTGAAGCGCTCTCAACATGATCTCAATGGAAATTGGAATGCCGGCGCCTTCAGCACGAACGCCCTGCTCGGTGACGGGAAGCTTCGCTTTCGCTTCATCGGCGACGGGTTGCAGATGCAGGCGGGGCTTACCCTGAGCGCCGCGAGCAGCGACCCGGCACACATCACCTATCGTTTTACTAATAAAAATAGCGGAAAAGTGCAGGCCCTCGGCGGCACGTCGGCAGAGTTCAACTACGTCAACGGCGATTGGATGGAGATCGAGCGAGTCGGGCGCCAGATGATCTTCCGGAGGAATTCGACCTTTCTGCATGCTATCGCGCTTGCGCCAAGTGCGCCGGCGTACTTACATGTCGATGCTTCTCTGCTGGAGGAAAATGCGCGCCTCTTCGGAGCGCGGATTTCCGGGCATTGGATTCATCCGGCCTGGTCGACCAACATTGATTACGACGCGTTTACCGACAGCACCGAACGACCCGTCATCGATGCCGACGCCGAGGACTCGCTCCAATCTATTTTCGATGTAAATCTCAGTGAGGATCTGGATCTCGATGGTCTCACCAATGCGCAGGAGGTCGCCAACGGCACCCTTCCGGAGAATCCCGACACCGACGGTGATGGCTTGTCGGACGGAGCTGAAGTCAACACTCACGGCACGAATCCGACGAATCCCGATACGGACAATGACGGGCTTGAAGATGGGTTTGAGGTTCACTCAGTTTACGGTTTCGATCCTACGAAGCGATTTACGATCAATGACGGCGTCTCGGACTTTACTCGCTGGGAAATCCTCGAGTTCGATCCGAACGACGAATTTTCGGAACTTGCCGACGTCCTCGCGGGCGCCGATTTTGACCTCGACGGCGTCAACAACCGCCACGAGAGCGCCGACGGCACCTCGGCCATTGATCGTAACGACTGGTTCCGGCCAGTCGTTTTCGACCGGCTATTCGGTGATTTCGAAGGGGCCGATTGGACGATTGACCAAATCGATGGGGTGAATTCTTCGCGCCTTGCGCGCAACGCGCCGGGTGATACGCCTGCCGGTGCCGTGAGCCATCACGAGGCCATTGACGGAACGCGGGTGCGGTTTCAATTTTCGAATCTCCTTGCCAATTCCAGTCTAGCCGATCAGATCGCAGTCGGCTTTTCCCATCGGGGCATGGATGCCGACGAGGCGGGCGATTTCCCGAACTACGCGGTCTCGATCCGGCCGGTCGGCGCGGGCGAGGCACGGCTCTATTTCCTGGATAGCCCGGCGCCGAATACCTCGCCTTTTACCGTCACCCCGACCGATCTGCTCGAACTGCGACTCGAATTGACGGGTGCGGCGCAGAAGCTGCATGTGGAGAAAAATCAGCAAGCCCTCGTCACCGTCGACCTTCCACCCGGCTTCCTGAGCTTCGATCTCGAGACCAATCCGCTCGCGGTGGTGACTCGACTCGGAGCAGGCAGTAACACCGTCCACAACCTGCGCTACCGCGGGATTTACGATCCTGACCGCGACGAGGATCAAATGGCGGACCGGTGGGAGCAACGCATCGTTGATTTCTACCCCCAGTTCACCACGGTTGAGGAAGTTTTCCCTGGCGGCGATTCCGACAATGACACGTTAACCAACATTGAGGAATACAATCGCGGCACCGATCCGACAAACCCAGACACTGACGGCGACGGCATGCCCGACGGCTGGGAGGTAGCCTATGGATTGAATCCCAAGAACCCGACAGATGGCACCGAGACTCTCAATCCAGACGGAACACCTGCCGCCGATCTCGACGGCGACGGACTTTCCAATCGCGCAGAGTATGATTTTGGATCACGACCGGATCGCATCTCAACGGCTCTTGACGGGTTTTCCGACGCGTGGCGGCAACGGTGGAATTTGAATCCGCTCGCGGCGCTCGATCCCGGTGTCGATGCCGACGAGGATGGGCTGACGAATGGAGAAGAGTACACTCTTGGCACGAATCCGAACGTGAAGGACTCGGACGGCGATGGCTTCGAGGACGGATGGGAGGTGGCGAACGGCTTTGATCCGCTGTATGACGATCGGATAACCGATTCCGACGAAGATGGACTCCTGAATACCGATGAATTGGCCGCGGGCACCGATCCGCTCAATCCTGATAGCGATGGAGATGACCTAAAAGACGGCGACGAGATCCATACCTATCTGACCGATCCGCTGAATCCGGATACGGACGGCGATGGGCTTCCGGACGGGTGGGAGATTGCCGGTTTGATCATGCATTTTGGTCATCAATTTCAACCGGGCGAGCCGATCGTCAGGAATCATACCTACGGCGAATGGAATCTAATGTCTTCGGTAGAACTGGAGCCTACCGTCGATTCGACTCCCATCCATCAAGCATGGGAGAGAACCGTGTTCCAGTATGATTGGTACTACAACAGCACCTTTCCGGTTCAGGAAACGTTGTACCGCACCCAGACCCGGCTTAACGACGGCACAATCGTAGAACCGCAGGATGGCTGGGTGCATGACACCGTCAAGAACACCCTGACTCGTCCCAACCAAATCACCCGATGGACCGTAGAATATGACGAGAATCTGCGGCTATGGGTCGGGGTTCACCAGACACCGGAGCAAATATCGACTTGGTGGTGGGTGGTGACCGATCCGCTCTCCGGTGATACCGATGAAGATGGGCTTCCCGACGGATGGGAATACTCGCATTGGCTGAACCCGGACCGGACCGCGGACGCTGGAGAGAATCCCGATAATGATGGGCTGATCAACTCCGCTGAATTCACTGCAGGGACTCACCCTTGGCGTGCCGATACCGACGGCGATTTGTTGAATGATGGACACGAGGTAAATGTAAGCCTGAGCAATCCGCTTGATCCGATGGACCCGGGCACTGCCGGCGGAGCGACTCCGCCGCTCATACCAGTGCGACCGGTAGCGACTCGAGTCGAGATACTTTCTGTTCAGCCCAGCCCGACACCCGGCGGCACATTGGTTCCTCGGCGCGCCCCAACCCTTTCCGGGCGGGGCGGTCGCGCGCCCGGCGGACCCGGTGCGCAAGTGCCCGTAGCCTCTACTCCGATTGCCGGGCCGCTACCGTCAAATCCTGGTGCTGCTGCCCAAGATAGGCCGTCGCCACCGCCTTCCGGCGAGCTGTATCTCGAGTTCCGAACGATGGACAAGAGCCTATTCGGTCCTATGGCGGAGTTGGAGGGTGGAGGAGATCCGGTTTGGAACGAGGACTTGCAAATATGGGAGCTTGCCGGCGGCGGTGGGCCCAACCCCGGGGATCCCGATGGGGATGACTGGTTCGGAATCACAAGACAAGACATCAAAGGAATCAACGAAGCGAACGAATCCGCCAAAACAAAGGACGAGCCACCCGCTAGGAACTTTCTCGACCAGGCAAAGATTGATCACGAAACCGATTGGCAAAAGGACGAGGCGGAACCACTGGCGACCGCTTCCGTTTCTGGAAAAGGGCGTCACTACAGCACTGTCGCGACGGAAGTCCGACTCGTCCGGAAAGCCAATGCCGCCAGTCCGGAAAGCTACGCGAACGTCCAGGTAGCGGTGAAGCGCCAGTTTCTCAAAGTGACGCGGAAGAGACCAGTCCCGCCAACAGGGTCGAACGGAGGCGACTGGACTGTAGTGAAAGCAGAGAAGCTTGAGCTGACGATTCCGGTGAACCAGTCAAAATCGGTCGCTGACAATCAGCACCCGCTGCCGGGAAACGCGTTCGAGCCGAAGATGGAGAAGGACTGGGAGTATGAGGTGATCCTCCTGCCGGTTGACATAGAGGAAGTCATTTCAGATCAGATCGCCGGAAATGAGTGCAATAAGCTACCAACTCTATTCTTCAATGGGGAACCAAATAATCCCATGCTTATGGCCACAGGAAGCGGTCAGAAAGCCAAGCTTCGAGTGAAGATGGCGAGTGCAAGCGATCCCAAGGTGTATGTCGGCGGAAGAAAAACGGGTACTCAAACCGTTCTTGGTTCAGCATCAGTCACCGCCAACATTGTTCCACTCGAGTTCGATATTCCCGCCAACAGCCATGACAAGTATGACATCGTTGCTGGTTACGACGCAAATGCCAACTCAAAGCTCGACGACAGCGAGGCTGTGGTCGTATTCAAAAAGACACCATTGACCACCTCAAAAGGTGCTGCCGGGAGTGACCCTGATGGTATTTTAGATAAAGTGATCATCGTGGATCAGGATCAGTTTAGCAGTTCCAAGAGCACGCTTAACACATACAGCAACGCGCCGGGATCTGAATATGCTGGTGACCTGATTGGGGCATTCGGCAAAGGCTCAAAAACCGTGCCGAACTCGACGATTGCCTACCAGATCACCATTTCGTCAAGGGAACCCGGCTTATCTCACCCCGTGGGTGCCAAATGGAACGCCTCGAACCAAGACTCCACATATCGGTTCACCTTCGCTGACGGCAGCCCGGCATCGAATAACACCGAATCATCGAACGCATTAAAGCAAATCGTGCAGAAGGTCATCGCCGACAACAAGGCTTCGATGATCGCCGCCTACACAGGAACGCCTGAGTGGCCAGTCAGCCCCTACTATGACTTCTCTGAGAGCAAAGAACTTGGTAAAACCGATCCAGATCCATGGGGACTAAGCGAACTTGGTTTTGCCTTCGGCAAGGTCACCTTAAAAGGCAAACTTCGTGTCAGCTACAAGAAAACTGGTGCAGCAAGCATCGAAGTCGGTGACGTCGAAGTCATCGGGACATTCGATGATCTGTATGACTTTCAGTATCAGAAGGAAGAAAAGGCAAAAAACGCTTCTATGGTTCAAGCTGGGCATGCGACGCTTGCTCCGGGTGCAGAGCCAGATAGTGGCAAAATCTTCTTCACCAGAGTGGAATTTAACACAGGAGGCTTTGCAAACACATGGAGTGGCACCTACTAGCAAAACAAGTGCGGCATATCTTGATAATGTTGTGGATGGTGCAGCCTCAGGCGATTCCGGCAGCCACCGTGGATACCCAAGCTCTCGTCGTCTCAATATCGGAAACTCTCAAATATCCAGCTAGCCGAATCTCTGTTACTGACATGAGCGACAGCCCAAAGGCAAAGGCAAGGGGTGGCGTGCTGGGGCTACTGTTTGAGTCAAAAGATGGGACTTTTGGAACGCTGGCGATCGGGGTCGCAAAACGAGGCAACATTTTGACTCCACAACTTGAGTCTGAGTGCGAGGAAGCAGCAAAGATGGGCAAGTCTCCCGAGAATAGGGTATCTAAAGTTGATTTTGGTACAGGTGCGTATGGCTACACGGGTCTTGGAATGCTTGGCCCTGGTGGATCGAGTGAGCGAATCGTGGCTACATGGCCTGAGAGAGGGATCGATCTTCAACTTTCAATCTCCGTGCCCGGTGATGGGTTGCCCGAAAATGCAGATGCAGAAGCCTATCAGCGCCTCATCAATGATGGTGGCGACAACTTAGTGCAGAAGCTTTTTGAAAGCATGAGGCATGTCTTTGAGCAGGTCGAAAAATCTGACTTGCGAGTTGCCGTTGAGAAGGTCGCTGATCCTCAGTCTAACACGCCAAGCGTAGTGGCAACCACTGAACAAAACCAAGCTGTCACTGCAGAGGCAAAGCCCACTATATCGACACCAAGCGAGGAGCCGACACCATCAACCCCGTGGAGTATAATCGTCATCTTGATCGTGGCGGCGCTGGCGGCGCTGGGCCTGCTTTGGTTGCTGCTGAAGCGGCGTTCGTGAGCATGGGGCATGCGGCAACGCTGCTCCGGCCTGCAACGTCTCTCCCCCCCCCGCCGGAGCCGGAGCCTGAGCTTGGCACTATGCGGCTGGGCGTTTTGCGGATCGGGAGTCAGTCGCTCCGGTGGGGGCTTGTGGTGGGGGGGGGCGTGGCGTGACCGGGGCCGCATAGTGAGGCGCTGCAGGCAACCGGCCCCCGTTCGGCTCGGTGAGGCGCTGCGTGCCGGTGGCGTCCTGCGCTCGCCTCAAAAGTCAGGAAACGGGGTCAGGAAACGGGGTCAGGGAACCAATATCCAATTTGGGGTCGGGGTCAGTGGTTCGGACCGGCGACAAGGGTAACAGTTTGACCGGGGACATGGGTAACAGTTACAGGGGCGGGATATGCCCTGGAAAACTGAGACCCAAATGGAACAGAGACAACAACTTGCAATCCTCGCTAAGACCGGGGAATTCACC
>JBDNIL010000125.1:0-21550 GCA_041688355.1 Verrucomicrobiales bacterium
AAGATTGTCGATGGTTTTGTCGCTCTTGGAGGACCCTATGCCGACCACGAAGATCCTGAAATCGCCGGCATCTCCAAGGTGGTGAGGAATTCGCTAACCCGTCTCCATTCGGAGATCATGAGGACGATCAACTTTTATCGCAGCCAGCAGGGCGGTTCGGCTCCGGCCTTTGTGCTGCTGAGCGGCGCGACGGCGGGCTTACCCTTCATTCGCGAATTCTTTGCCGAGAAGCTCAACCTCCCGGTCGATCATTTCAACCCCTTCCGCAATGTAACGGTCGCGAAAGGCGCCACGGCGGAACTCGTCGGTGCCAATGCCCATCAGTTCGGCGAGTTGGTCGGGAGTGCCCTGGCTCAGGTCGGTGAAGTGCCGCTGCGCATCGATCTGCTGCCCGAATCGGTTCAGAAGATTCGTGAGCTCGATCGTCGTAAGCCCGCCCTTATTCTCGCCGTGGCGGCGCTGGCGGTATTTCTCGGAGCTCTTGGCTTCTATTTCTCGAAGGGAAACGAGATAGCGAATACCAGGGCCGAGGCGATCAAGGTTGTCGAGTCTGATCTCTCAAAATACAGCAAAGAGATTGACGGCTATAAGGATGAGATCGCCTTTGTTGACAGCCAGCAGGAGCCCTATGTCGATGCGGTTCTCCACCGTGTCTACTGGGTCAGAGTCTTCAATTACCTGAGTCAGAAGATGCAGAACGACCTCCTCTACATGACGGTGCTCGAGCCGCTCTCAGGCGGACGGCCTATCATCGATGATGAGGGTGGTGCGATGGTGGCTGCGATGGCGACGGCTCCCGGGGCTGAGTCCATCGTGGACTCCTTCTCGATTCAGGGGCTCTGGCGGGAAAATCCCCGTGGCTCAGAGGTTGTTTACGACTATTTTAAAGGGCTCAAGGGTGACGCCGAATCCGGTGCGACCTTTTTTGCCCTGGAAGGCGTCGATATCAGCGAGGTGATCGAAGTGGATGCCGGCACGAACGACGACCGCTATGCCTATCCGTTCAAGATGACATTGCCGCTGCCGGAAGAGAACAGAGTGCGATTCACCAAATAAGGGGAAGTAGGAAGAATGAATTCAAAGACTTGGTTAACAATGTTTGGTGTGGTTGCTGCCCTTTTGATCGGTGGTACGGTTTTTTACGCCTTTTCGAGTTACGGCAGCTACAAAGCGGCAATGGAGGGATGGGATGCCAAGGTCGGCTCCATCCAGACCCTCGAGCGCAAAGTGCCCTATCCTAATGAGGGGAATTCCGGGGAGGTAAAGGCGAACTTGGACAAATACAAAGCAGCCGTGCGGCAGCTTTCAGACACGCTCAACACCTTTCAGCGACCGCTGAACAAGGAACTGGCAAACACCGAGTTCCAGCAGCGGGTCAAAGTGCGCGTGGAAGAGTTCCGCCAGTTCGCCCGCACCGGAGGGCTCGAAATCGACTCGACGGCCGAGTTCCAGCTTGGTTTTGACAGCTACGCCAATACCTTGCCGCCACCGGAACTTGTCCCCGTGCTCGACTACGAACTGGAGGCAATCGACCATCTCCTGCGCACCCTGGTGGATTGCGGTGCCGAGACCATTTCCGCTTTCCAGAGGGATGCAATCCCCGGTGAAGCCGGTGGTTCGGAAAAACACGGCAGCGGAGTGGTGCATAAATACCCGGTGCGATTCCGTTTCGACGGTTCCTTCGAAACTTTTCAACAGTTCGTCAACGCATTAGCGAACGATAAGGAGTTCTTCTACATCCTCCGTGTCCTGAAGGTAAAGAACGAGGCTCCCACCGGGGCGCTCAAAGAGACGGGCGATGGGATTCCGTCCTTCGACCGTTTCGAGAACCCCACTACCAAAGAGATGGCGACGCCCGAGATGCTTGCCGATTGGGGCGCTGACGGGGCGTCCGAGGCGGATATTGCAGCGAAAGCAAAAGAGGCGGGATTCGTAAAAGCGGATCAGGATGCGCGGGTCCTCATGGGGCAGGAGAAAATTTCGGTGTTCGTTGTCATCGACATCACACGCTTCCTCGGTCCTGATGAAGTGGAGAAACCCGAGCCTAAAACCGAAGCCAAGAAAGGTGCAAAACGATGAACAGCAAGCAGTGGGATAAATTTTTGTTATTGGCAGTAGCGGTCGTTGTGACCGGGCTTTCCGCCCTCTTTGCGATGAAGGCGCTCGCCTTTGGTGAGCTTTTCGGGATTGAGAGAGGTGCGAAGAGTGACGAGCTTCCCGTCACTCTGGAAGGCAGAGCTACCGGGGCTACGGCCTTCGTGGAGAAGGCGCAGACCTGGGCGACGCCATCAAAAGGCGAGGGGACCAGGCTCAAGCAGGTTCCGCTGTTTGTCTCGGTACCCATTGTCGAAGCGGGCGGCAAGCTCATCGATATGTCGGACCCCGAGGCTCCGCAGTTGCGGTCTCCGGTCACCAACACCTGGCTCACGAGCAATAATCTTGATTTCCTGAACTCCAGCGTCCTGAGTCAGGACCCCGACGGGGACGGTTTCACCAGTCTTGAGGAATGGGAAGCCAAGACGGGCCCGGTCGATCCGAAGTCCCACCCCCCTTATGCCGGGAAACTGATCTTCGCCTCCCGTCAGCAGGAGGTCTATATGCTCCGCTTCTCGGCGAAGCCGGACGCAGAGCGCTTCCAGATTATGCGCATTCCCACGGCAAAATGGCCCCAACGGGACAGTGAGATGATGAAAGTCGGTGAAATTTCGAAGGATCAGCAGTTCAGAATCGAGTCATTCGAGGAAAAGCGGGCCGTGAATAACGGAATTGAGGCGGACGCCACGGAGGTGACGATCACGTATCTGCCGAAGCAGGAGACTGCGGTCCTCGTGAAAGGCATCGACACCCCCATCCCCACACATTTTGCGGAAATGAAGTTTGAGCTGGACCCCCAGTTCAAGCAGTACGTTAAGGAAGGCGAGACTTTTAATCTCACGATTGACCCCGACACCAAGTATCGCGTCACCAAAGTGAACGAGGACTCCGTGGTCATCACCTACCAGACGGGGACAGAACCTGAACAAACCGTGGAGATTACAAAGAACTAACTGTTGACAGTGGAACGAAATTCTGTTTTTGATGTGGATTACAGCATCAAGGTTTGGATAAACCGCTATAGCTGACGATTTTATGAAGATGAGAGGAACGAAAAAATCTTACACGGCGCATTTTCTGGGTGGAGTGCTGGTTGCAACAGCCCTTTTCCCCACCACTGATTCGCTTGCCGGTCCCGGCGGATACGGCGGCAGTGGGAGTGGGAGTGGAGTCCCCGGCATTGCCACCAATTATGTCATCCGACTTCAGGAGAACGTGAAGAAGGCCGATGAGGCCGCCCTTCGCGGGTCCCAGTTGATGGCTGACGGTGATTACCAGGGGGCGATCGATCAGTATCGCGCCGCTCTTGATCTCTTGCCTGACGCACCGATGACCGAGCTCCGGCGCCGGGCTTACATCAAGCAGTTCTCCCGTGCAAGCGTTCTCCTCGCGACTCAGCGTGCCGAAGAAGGCCGTTATCCCGAGTCCATCGCCCTTGTGGAAGAAGTGCTCCAGCCAAGCGTCGATCCGGACAACATCGATGCGAAGAGACTGCTCGAGCGCCTCAATGACCCTGACTACTATTCGCCTGCCCTCACTCCCTCCCATCTTGAGCGTGTCCGTCGGGTCAAGTTGGCCCTCAAAACTGCTCAGGGTTACATCGACCTCGGCGACTATGACCGTGCGGACCGCGAGTTCAACAAGGCTCTCAATGACGATCCTTACAATTCCGCCGCCCGCCGCGGCATGGAGGACAATGAGCGCCATCGTATGAATTACTACGATGTCGCCTACGACCACACTCGTTCCCGCATGCTTCGCCAGGTCGCCGAAGGCTGGGAGACTCCCGTGCCCGCAATTCTTGAAGGCGGTCCGGACATTGCGATCCCTCAAGACACGGCGACGACTGAGATCCGCCGGATCGAGGAGAAGCTTAAGACCATTGTCCTTCCCAGTGTCGAGTTTGCTGATACTCCTCTCCGTGACGCAATCGACTTCCTGCAGCAGCGCAGTGTTGAGTTGGATGTCACCGAGTCCAATCCGGCGCGCAAGGGGATTAACATTCTCATTGATGCCGGTGGCGGCGGCGGCGGTGGCGGGGCTCCTGCCGCAGCGACTGCCCCGGCCGCTGATGGTGGATTCGGTTTCGAAGGCGGTGGTGCACCTGCTGTTGGCGGCGGTGGAGGTGGCGGGGTGGGAGATACCCGTATCTCCCTGCGCCTCTCAAACGTTCCGCTGGCAGAGGCGCTCCGTTACGTGACTTCGCTGGCTCAGCTGAAATACAAGGTGGAGCCTTTCGCTGTGAAAGTGATTCCGATTTCGACCCCCGACGCGGACCTCTTCACAAACGTCTATGTCGTTCCCCCGACCTTCCTTTCTACCGACGGCGGCGGCGGTGGCGGCGGTGGTGCGGCGGCAGCCGACCCGTTTGCTGATCCGGTCGCCGCGGGTGGTGGAGCCGGCCCGGCAGGTCGTCGGAACGCGAAGGAGATTCTTGAGAGTGCCGGTATCTCCTTTGCCGGTGGTGCCAGCGCGATCTACAACAAATCGACATCTCAGCTGATCGTGAGAAATACGCAGGATCAGATGGAGTTGATTGAGGCCTACATCGAATCGATTAATAGCGGGGTCGAAAAGCAGATCTACATCACCTCGCGCTTTGTGGAGATCAGTGAGGAAGATGGCGAAGAGCTTGGATTTGACTGGCTCCTCGGCCCGTTCAATCTTGGTTCCAGCCCCCGTGTCTTCGGTTCCGGCGGTACAACCGGCAACCAGGTTGGGGCGGGTAATGCATCAGACTTCAGTTTTGTCAACCCGGCCACCCAGCTGCCGGTCGGCTTTAACAATGTCACGGCGGGCAACCGTTCGGGTTCACGGGCGATCGATGGCAACTCGATTGACGCTCTCATCGCCGAAGCTGCCGGCGGCGGTCAGGGGCTCTCTGCAATGGCTCCAGCGGTGTTTGGTATTGCCGGTGTCTTCACTGACCCGCAGTTCCAGGTCATGATTCGGGCGCTTAGCCAGAAGAAGGGGGTCGATCTACTCTCCGCTCCCTCGGTCATGGCTCGCAGTGGTCAGCGTGCGAAGATCGAGGTGATTCGCGAATTTATCTATCCTACCGAGTATGATCCACCGGAGATTCCGAACCAGTTCGGTGGTATTGGTAACATCAGTGGTGATGGCGGTACCGGTGGCGCCTTCCCGGTCACCCCGGCAACGCCGACGGCCTTCGAAACCCGAAACACAGGCGTTACGTTGGAAGTCGATCCGGTGCTCGGAGCCGACGAATTCACGATCGATTTGAATCTCGCTCCCGAGGTCGTTGAGTTCGACGGTTTCATTAACTATGGCAGCCCGATCCAAACATCTTCAGTGAATGCGCTTGGAATCGTGACTCCCGTCGTTATTACCGAGAACCGTATTGAGATGCCGATCTTCAACACCCGGAAGGTCACCACACAGGTGACGATCTGGGATGGTCAGACGGTTGCTCTTGGTGGGCTTATTCGGGAAGACATCCAGGATGTGGAAGACAAGATCCCATTCCTCGGTGACCTGCCTGCGATTGGCCGTCTTTTCCGCTCAAGTGTAGAGCTTCACCTTAAGCGTAACTTGACGATCTTCGTAAAGGCCCAGTTGATGGATCCCGCCGGTATGCCGGTCAACGGTCGTCTCACCGATGAGCCCCTCCCTGAGCCGGTTCCCCGCCCCCCCATCACGACCCCGGCAGCCTTTGCACCCGGCCCAATCCCTTATCAGAAGTGAGTTAGGGTGACTGTGAAGGGTTAACACTTCAACGGAGACGCGGCTTGCTGAGCCGCGTTTTTTGTTTTCTTGAGAGATTACCTACAGATTGCGGTGACTGGCGGAGTAGCTTGCGGGAAGACATCGGTGTGCCGCCGGTTGATCGAGCGTCTTCCGGGCGGGAGCTCCGCTTTTATTAGTTGCGATGAGGAGGTAGGGGTATTACTCGAAAGGGAGGATGTAAGGCAGGAGATCGATTCGATTGGGCTGGATTTCGGGAAGAAGCTACTCTCAGGCACCGGCATTCATCGCAAGGAGTTGCGTGAACTCTTATTTGAAAATTCTGATTTCCGTGGAAGGGTGGAAGGGGTTCTGCACCCCCTCGTTTTGGATCGTGTGATTGCACAATCAAAGACATGGTCCGACCTGGTTCGGATTTCGATAGTTGAAGTGCCGCTTCTGTACGAGGTCGACTTCCCGCTCGATCGGGATATTGATCTGGTGGTCGCTTGCTGCCGGTCAACACAGATGAAACGTTTGTGTATCGATCGGGGGTTGGAGCCCTCGGTGGCCGAGAAGATCATCGGGACGCAGATCCCAATTGAAGATAAAATGCGAAAGGCAAACATAGTAGTTTGGAATGACGGGGCAATCGAGACTCTCCTGGTCCAGACTGATCACCTTGTTTCGCGTTGTGATAGAATTGTTTAACTGAATGACTGATAACTCCCCTGTGGACTCGGAAGAGTCGAATCCCGAGACCGAGCCGCTTGTCGAAGCGGTGGAAGAGGTGACCGTAAGCGTCCCTGAGCGGATCAATGTGAATGACTTCCAGCAGAGCTCGCTGATCACTCTGCACGAAATTGCGCAGGATCTCGGATTGCGCGTTGCCGGGGTTCGCTCAAAGCACCAACTGGTCTTTGAGATCCTGAAATTTTATGGTAGCCGCGGGACCGTAATGGAGGCTGAGGGTTTTCTCGATTACACCGGCGAAAGCTTCGGTTTCCTGCGCTGGCCTGCGTTCAGTTTTGCTTCTAATGCCGATGACGTCTATCTCGCCGCGAATTTCGTGAAGAAGCACGAACTCCGCAGCGGCCAGAAGTTGAAGTGCATCGTGCGCCCGCCAAGAGAAAGGGAGAAGTTCCTCTCCGTTGAAGAGGTCCTAGAGGTGGAGGGGCTTCCCGCCGACGAATGGAAGTCGCCTCCAAATTTCGACAATCTCACCGCGATGTTCCCTTCGGAGCGGATGATCCTCGAGTCGACGAGCTCGCAGTCGCCTTCACCCCGCGTCATCGACCTGGTTGCGCCCCTGGGGAAAGGGCAACGAGGGCTCATCCTCGCTCCGCCGCGCGGTGGAAAGACAATCCTCCTGAAGAGCATCGCGGTCTCGATTCGCGATAACAACCCGGAGGTGGAGTTGATCGTACTCCTGCTCGACGAGCGTCCCGAAGAGGTCACCGATTTCCGGGAGACGGTGAATGCGTCGGTCTACAGCTCCACTTTCGACGAGTCTTCAAATAGGCATATCGAAGTGGCTGACATGGTTCTGAACCGGGCGAAGCGTCTCGTCGAGATCGGGAAAGACGTCGTCATACTCCTCGACAGCCTTACGCGACTCGCGCGTGCCCACAACTCCGCCCGGCAGGGCGGGGGAGGCAATGAAGGAGGAGGGGGCGGCGGAGGTCGCCACCAGCGTGGCGGAGGTGGTAGTGGGGGAGGCGGACCGATCGGGAGCGGCGGTATCTCGCCGAAAGCGCTTGAGCGTTCACGCCGCTTCTTCGGTGCCGCACGCAATGTCGAAGAAGGAGGCAGCCTTACGATTTTGGCGACCTGTCTGATCGAGACTGACAGTCGGATGGATGACGTGATTTTCGAGGAATTCAAGGGTACGGGGAATATGGAGATCACCCTGGATCGGGAGATGGCTGAGTCGAGGATTTTCCCGGCCATTCATCTTCTAAAGAGCGGCACCCGTAAAGATGAGTTGCTCTATCATCCCGAGGAGTATCAGCGAATCAGTTCGCTTCGGAAGCAGATGTCGCAGCGGCCCGCCTCCGAGGCCATGGTCGTTCTCCTAAAACTAATCAAATCCACCAGATCTAATGCTGAACTTCTTCTTCGCGGGATTCAGTAGGAAAAAAATCCGGATGAGTCAGGCTCTCATGGAATCTCTCGCCTCGGCATCTGAAAGCTATATTGACCGGATCGAGGATCTTCATGCTTTTGTCGCAAGAGCGGAAGAGAAAGGCGACTTCCGTGCGTGTTCGATCGACACGGAAGCCGACAGCATGCATTCCTACGAGACAAAGCTCTGTCTCATCCAGTTTTCCATCCCTGGGGCTCTTGCTATCATCGATCCGCTCGCCGTCGGGATTGCCGGATTGACCGATTTCATCACATTCGTCGACCGCTTCGAAGTGGTCTGGATGCATGGGGCTGACTACGATATCTCCCTTTTCAACAGTACTTTCAACTGGGTTCCGAAAACCATTTTTGATACCCAGGTGGCGGCGAGATTCCTCGGCAAGGACAAGTTCGGTCTCGCCAATTTACTGGAGGACGAGTATGACGTGAAGCTCTCCAAGGCTTCCCAGAAAGCGGACTGGAGCCGTCGGCCGCTCAGCGACAAGATGCTCGAGTACGCCTACAACGATGTGCGCTATCTCCTCGACCTCGGTGGCAAATACCTCGAGCGCCTCGAGGCTATCGGTCGTCTCGAGTGGTTTTACGAAAGTTGTCAGGCTGCGCAGGAATCGGTTCTCTGCCGCAGCGGCAAATCTGAAGACGAGGTCTGGCGTATCTCGGGATGGGGCAAACTATCGTCGAAGGGTCTTCACTTTCTGCGGCACCTATGGCTATGGAGAGACGACGAGTGTCGCCGCCTCGACCGACCTGCCTTCAAGTTTCTGGGCAACCAGGAAATCGTGACAATGGCGGAACATCTCGAGGCGGGGCGCAGCGTGCGGCCCCCGCACTACCTTCGCCCCGGCCCCGTCAAACGACTTCACGAAGCGATTGATGTGGCGATCGCGGTGAAATCCTCTGCTTACCCGGTCAAGCATCGTCGCGGCGAAGGCCTGCGCCTCGATATTGATGAGAATCGCTTTGAGAAAATTCGGCGTTTTCGGGATCAGCAGGCCGCGAAGCTCGGGATTGAGTCCACGGTTATCGCCACCCGCACGGTGATGGAGCGTCTCGCTGCGAACAATATTCCCGGGGAGGAGAAGGCCGAGCTTCTTCTGAAATGGCAGCGCGAACTGCTCGACCCGTGCCTCTGAGTTTTGTTCTTTCGCTCGAGGGGAGCGAGCCCCGCAAAAACGCCCCGCTCTTTTTCAAGCGGGGCTGTTTTATTGCTGTCGCCGAAAGGTCAGGGGCAATGCCCTGCTCGCGGAGCTCAGAACCTCAGAACCTCAATGGGACATGATTTTGTCCTTCTCGAGCTTGAGGCCCATCTTGCGATAGAGCGTCGCGATGCTGACCCCGAGCATGCTGGCGGTCTTTTCGCGGGAACCGCCGTTGTATTTCAGGGTCTCGCGAATGAAGAGTTTTTCCTGCTTTCTTACGTAATCCGAGAGACCCACGCCGATGGGGAGGTGGTGAGTAGTCTTCTCGTCGTCGTCGGTGATCTCGACTTTCTGGGTCACTTTGGGCGGTAGATCGACGGGGCGGATGCGGCCGGCTTCGGCAAAGGCGCAGGCACGCTCCATCGCGTTCTGCAATTCGCCGACATTGCCCGGCCAGCTGTAGCCCTCGAGGAGGCGCTTGGCATACTTGTCCACCTCGGGGATCTTCGAGCCGGTTCTCTCTGCATATTTTTTCAGGAAATGATCGGCGAGCAGCTCGATGTCTTCGACGCGGCTGCGGAGCGGCGGGACTTCGATCGGGATAACCGAGAGCTTGTAGTAGAGGTCTTCGCGGAAAGTCCCCGCTTCGACGCACTCCTGCAGAGGCTTCGCGGACGAGGCGATGAAGCGCACGTTCATTTTCACCGGGAGATCATTCATGATCCGGCGGGTGTTGACCTCCTCCAGGTAAGACTCCAGTTTCGACTGGAGCCTGACGGGGAGCATGTGGATTTCTTCGAGGAGGACGGTGCCGCCGGCGGCCCGGGAGAAGATCGTCTCAGTGCGGGTTCCGGCGGTGCCGAAAAGCTCCGCTTCGAGGAGGTCTTCGGGCAGTGCCGAGCACTGGAGAACCTTGAAGGGGGCGTTGTTCCGCTGGCTCGAGTTATGGATGTTACGGGCGACCATCTGTTTGCCGGAGCCAAACTCTCCCTCGAGGAGGACGGGCGAGTCGTTGTCGACGATCTTGTCGATGATCTTCAGGATCTCTTGAACCTTGGGGCTCTCACCTATCAATCCACCCGAGGCCTGGGCGATCGCGGAAAGCTGGAACGAATCGCCGGCAATCGCGGCGGAGGGATTCCGGGTCTGCAGACCGAGCTCCACGGTGCGCTGCAGATCGGCGAGCTCAAAGGGCTTGGTGAGGTAATCAAAGGCCCCGAGGCGCATCGCTTCCACGGCGGTCTCGATGGATCCGTGCCCGGTCACCATGATCACCTGAGTGTCTGGGTGGGTATCGTTGCTGTAGCGGATGATGTCGAGACCGTTCATGTCGCCGATGAGGAGATCGACGATCATGAGATCGGGTTTAAGGCGATCCAAGGCCTGGAGGCCTTCTTTGCCCGTTTGCACGGCGGTGACATCGTGTCCCTGTTGGGTGCAGGATTTCGCCATCAGTTTCAGGATGGAAGCCTCGTCGTCGATTACTAGAATTTTAGCCATAGCAGCGGAGTGTGGAATGAATGAGAGATCGAATTGCTTTTAGTTAAGCAAGTCAAATACTACGGATATCTTAAACATTGCAACACAAAAATCTCATATTTGAAAAAAATGATTCTCATCGGTGGATTCACATCTCCTTCTTCCGCCGCTCATTTCCCCGGAGAAGGGAAAGCTCGTGATTGAGAAATGCTCAAAGTGGAATTATAGTCAGGAGAAGTTTTTTTTCTAAGAAGTCTCCCGGCGGGTCGTTTTAAGCGATGTAGTCATCGCACTCATGTCCGCCGTATCGCTCCATATCATGGAAGTTTCGCCTCGCGAACTCGTAGAATCTGCCCAGGCGGATTTCGAAGGTCCTTTGACGGGCTATGCTGCCGGACTGCTCGGCGGTGACTGGGATCGCGCCCGCGATGTGGTGCAGGACACGTTTATAAAGCTCCATCGGCAGGATCCCGAAATGATTCAGGGGCGGCTGAAGAGCTGGCTTTACACGGTATGCCGCAATCGCTCCATTGACGTTCTCCGGAAAGAGAATCCCATGCTTTCTTCGGCCGGGGAGGCATTTGAGAATCTCAACGACTCTGCTCTCGACCCCTCCCGGGCGATGGAGGAGCGCGAGCGCCATGCGGAGGTGATGACCTTTCTGGATCGCCTGCCGGAGAATCAGCGGGAAGTCATCCGGCTGAAGTTTCAGGGTGATCTCAGCTACAAAGAGATCTCCGATGTCACCGGACTGAGTGTTAGCAACGTGGGTTTCCTGATCCACACGGGGATTAAAAGACTACGCAGCCTCATGGGGGTGGAAGTCGACCCGAACTGAACTTTACAACAACTGCCAAATTGAATGAATCGTGAACTAATCAATCCGGATGATCCGCAGATGACGGCCTACGCGCTGGGTGAACTCAGCGTGGCTGAAGCAGCGGAGTTCGAGGTCCGGTTGCAGTCTTCGCCGATGGCTCAGGCGGAACTTTCCTCAATGCGGGAAATCATGGATCTCCTCAACGACGGCCTGCGCGGGGAATGGCAGGGAGGATCGCAGCGTCCCGAGCTCAAACTCCTTGATCCCATTTCTTCCGACCGCACCGTTGTTGTAGAAGGGAATTTCCGGCCGGTACGTCGCCATTTTGCCGCAGCTGCTGCGGTCGCGGGAATGATGTTTGTGGGCGGCATGGTCGTCACCACCCAGAAAGGGCGGGAAGTCGCAGGAGAACCGAATGTCCCGGCTGTGATGTCTCTCGCTTCGCCCGGGGATGCTCCCTCGGTTCACGTGCCCCAGTTGTTCCTTGCCGAAGAGATCGGGGATATCTCCCTTCTCGATCTTGCGGATGAGAGCACGGTCTCATCGCCTATCGACGCGAGTTATCTCGATGCCGGCCAGGTCATTCCGGCCTCGTTTGTTCCGGGCTCAGGCCAACTGCGCGTGGTTTCGGATCGCGGAGACCTTGAGCGGGTCGATTCCTATCTGCCGCCTCTCTCCGAATATCGTTTCGGTCGTTCTCTCAAGACCGGGATGATTGAGAAGCGGCTAAACGCCGGTCCTCTCGCCAAGGCGGACGCTCGTTGGGGAGACAGTGTTCTCGTGAGCGGCTATGTGACCATGGGGGGCGCCCCTCAGGAAGAGAGCAGCAGGGTTCTAGCCGGGTTCCGCCCCGTTTCCATTAGCGGGAATCCCGTCGTCAATGAAGAGGCTGACCTGCAACTTCTCTCTGATTTGAACGGTTTGCAGAAAGATTTGTCTGAGGTTATCAGCGGAATGTCCAAAGACGCTGCCGAGAGATCGGTGCTCGAGGGAATTCTGGAAAAAAACCGTCGTGTCATCTCGCAACTGAAGGTTGAGCTGACGCGATAACATTCATTTCGGCCGGACTGTGTTTGGTCGTGGACGTAATACTGGGGAGCCAGGCGGAGAAATTCGCCTGGCTCTTTTGCGTTCGGCTCTTTTGCGTTCCGGGAGAAGGTTCGGAGAGGAATGTTCTTGCAGTGCAATTTTCTTTCGTAAAGGTTGAAAACTTAGGAGGATTGGTGAAGGTGCCCCTTTCCCTCGACCTCCGCCTAACCGCACGTTTTGAACAATCCGTCCACTGAGCCTAAGCCCAGGTTTGACACCACCGATACCGGTGGTGGAGGGGTGCTGAGGCAAATTTGCCTCCACGAGCCGCCTTTTTGCGGTGAGATTTTCTCCCGCGAGATCCTGCAAAAAGGGCGCTGGCTGGTCGAGAACGGGGCCGTCCGTGTTGTCACGGCAAATGTGCAGGGCCGTTTCGCCGGCGTCTTTGGTCAGATCACGGGAGACGAGGGCAGTCCCAAGGCGGAGGTGAGTATCGTCATTCACCGCAGTGACGAGGGCTGGAAAGTCGATGGCCGCAGCGATCAGTCGTCCCGGTCCAACGACGAGCACGTCGCCGCACTCCTCATGGCGGCGATGCTGGAAAAGGGCGTCGTCGAGGATCTCTCCTTCGGCCTCGGCAAGCTGCGCAGCGGGATTTACCTCCTCTCCGTCGATGTTCGGGCCGGGATCCTGCACTGGGATGACTCGGACGCCCGCGCTGTGCTCGAGAACATGCCGCTCGCCCGCCTTGACGGGGACAACCCGAAGGTCGAGACGCGTCTCCGTGCCATGGGGCTCAAGCGCCTCGTCGAGCTCTATCCCTGGGACGAGATCGTGCCCGAGTATCGTCAGTGCTACGCCTACTCGGCGATCCGCCGCGGGATGCAGGAGGTCTTTTGGGCCGACTTTCTCTCCAATCGTCGTGGTGAACTCGAGGCCCTCGATTGTGAGATCACGATCGATCCGGACTTCGGACTCAAGGTCATCGAACCGCTCGATTTTTATGGCGAGATCCATGCCGAAGAGGAGGCCGTCGACTGGTTCGGCTTCGAGTACGGGATGCGCCGTGGCGAGGAAAAGGTCAATTTGCTGCCTTGTATCGTTCGCTATCTCGAGAGCAAGCCGGCCGGGTTCAGCCTCGCGAACCTTGAGAAATGGCCCGACTCGAAAAAGATCCCCATCCAGATCGGAGACACGGGGAACTTCGTCGCGATCCCGGCGAAGAAGCTCCAGACTATCCTCGGCATCCTCACCGAGCTCTTTGACCTGCATCCCATTTCGGACCAGGGTACCGTCCGCCTCCACCATGTGCGGGCGGCACAGTTGACCCGCTTCAAAGGCGATGACGCCCTCGTCGACGTCGCGCCCGAAGATCTCAAGAAACGCGCCGAAGAGATCGAGTCGCTACGGCCCCGGGAGAACCCCGAGGCTCCGCAGGGATTTCTCGCCTCGCTTCGCCCCTACCAGCAGGATGGCTTCGAGTGGCTCCAGTTTCTGCGTGAGCAGAAGCTGGGCGGCATCCTTGCCGATGACATGGGACTGGGAAAAACGATCCAGACCCTCTGCCACCTTCATTGCGAGAAAATGAACGGGCGGGGCGACCTGCCCAGCCTCATTCTCGCGCCCAAGAGCGTTGTGCCGAACTGGGAGAAGGAGGCCAAAAAGTTCGCCCCATCGCTCAAGGTTATCGTTCTCCAGGGGCCGCTTCGAAAGAAGTATTACCCCATCCTGAAGTACTGCGACCTCGTCGTGACTTCGTATCCGGTCCTCTTCCGCGATGCCGAGGAGCTCCTCAGCCAGCCCTTTCACTATGTCGTCCTCGACGAGGCGCACACGATCAAGAACACGGCATCACAGATCACCAAAGTCGCCTACAAGATCGATGCGCGACACCGGCTCTGCCTCTCGGGAACGCCGATCGAGAACCACCTCGGCGAACTTTGGTCCCTTTTCCATTTCCTCACTCCCGGCTTCCTCGGTAGTGAGGAGAGTTTCACCCGATGTTTCCGCGGTCCGATTGAAAAACATCGCGACGAGGGCCTCCGCAAGCGCCTCGTCGAGCGCGTCGCGCCTCTCATGCTGCGGCGCACCAAGGCACTCGTCGCCCACGACCTGCCCCCGAAGACAGAGATCGTGAGGTCTGTCGAGCTGCACCCGAAGCAGGTCGAGCTTTACGAGGCCGTCCGGGCGGCAGTGAGCCGCGAGGTGCACGAGGAGATCGCCCGTCTCGGTGCCGAGAAGAGCAAGCTCCTCGTCCTCGACGCGCTCCTGAAGTTGCGGCAGGTCTGCAATCATCCGCAATTACTCAAGCTCCCGTCGGCTCAGAAAGTGAAGAGTTCGGCAAAGATGGACCTCATCATGGACTGGATCCCCTCGATGGTGAAAGAGGGGCGACGCATCCTCATTTTTTCCCAGTTCACCGGCATGCTCTCCATCATCGAGCAGGCGCTGACGAAAGAGGGGGTTCGCTTTCTCACTCTCACTGGTCAGTCAAAGGATCGCGGCCAGCTCTGTGATGATTTCCAGGCGGGCAAAGCGCCCGTCTTTCTCATCAGTCTCCGCGCCGGAGGGACGGGGCTCAACCTGACTGCGGCCGATACCGTGATCCATTTTGACCCGTGGTGGAATCCGGCACTGGAAGCCCAGGCGACGGACCGGGCCTACCGCATCGGGCAGAAAAACCCCGTCTTTGTCTATAAGCTCATCACTGCAGGGACGATCGAGGAAAAGATCCTCATGCTGCAGCAGAAAAAGCGGGCTCTCTTTGAAGGGATTCTTGAAGGCACCCCGCAGAAGCTTTCGTTCTCGGAAGAGGAGCTCGACGATCTCCTTGCCCCAATGAAGTGAATCGCGTGCTCAGTAAATGAGACCGGGGATTTTTCCGTGCGCGATGAGTCGGCCCTTTTGCTGGCTCAATTCGAAGATATCCACTCCGCTCCCGGTGAGACCTTTAACCGATTTGCCGCGGGCGCCGAAGATGTAATGTTTGTCTCTGGTCTTATCGTAGCCCATGTAGAGCATGACGTGGGAGACGCGATGGCCCGAGTTGTAGGTGCCGCCCCAGAAGATGAGATCGCCGGGGGAGAGCTTTTTGAAGAGCTTGTCGTGGGCCGATTTCCCGTAAACGTCATCGAGCATCTTGTTCTTTTTGAGCCAGGCATACTGGTCGTAGGAGGTGCGCGGCACATCCTCCACCCCGATCTTGTTGAGCAGAAACTGAATCGTTGAGGAGCAGTCGAGACCGCCCGAGTCCGGATCGTCGGCGCCGAAGACGTAGGTGAGTTTCTTCTCCGCAAGAGCGTGTGCTTCGGCATGGAGACGTTCGAGCGTAGGACCATCGACCGGCTTCTTTTTTTCCTTCTCCCCAGTCGCCGCAGCCGGTTCCGGCGGGCTGTCGGCTTCGACGGTTTGTTCCTTCTTTTCCTCAAGGACGAGCGGGCTGGTCTCCTTCACCGCTTCGGGTGGCAGGCTCCCTCCAATTAGCTCCGCCGGCGGACCGACAAACTCAGGCGAGGGGCCACCACCATCGGTCAGCGCCGGTCCGGGAACGGAGGGGACAGGCCCCGAAGAAGAGAGATCAACGATAGGCGGATGCTCCGGGATCGGCGGCGGCGGGATCTTCACGGAAACCGTCTGGGTTTTCATCTGGTCCATCCCGCCCCGCACATTTTGCTTGATCGGCACGATGGGACGAAAGGAACGGGCTTTCGGTTTCGGTTCCGCCTGAACGTCAACAAAGACTCCGCCCGAAAGGAGGATGGCGGAAAAGAGGCCTAAGGTTTTGTTCGGAAACTGCATAGCGATAAATTTAAGATCAGTTTATAAAAAGCAAAACTGAAATTTTAAAATTTATCGTGTTTTTTATAAATTTTTGCAGGGCTTCCCCGTGACCGATGGAATTCCTTTCGCTCAGCGCAGTCGGAAGACCATCACGCGTCGGTCCAGACTGCGGTATTCGTCCGGCGCATCGGTCGGATAAGCGGCCTCCGCCTCGCCGTAGCCCACCGGCATGAGTCGCTCCGGATTGACGCCGTAGTAGACGAGGTCTCGGGCGATGCGCTCGGCCCGCTCTTGCGAGAGCAGTAGATTGCGGCCGTAATCGCCCTCGGACGAGGCGTGACCTTCGATGACGAACGTCTCGCTGAGCAAGGAGGGCGCATTCATCGCCTCGGCCACGTCGATGACGAGGTCGTAGGAGTATGCGTCGGCGAAGTCAGTCGAACCCTGGCGGAAGAGGATGTCATCCTGGCTGACCGCCGAGTTCGGGTCGACTTCGTAGGAGACTGCGTAGGCATCGCCGCCCGTGTAGGTCGGCGGAACCTCATTGTAGTAGCGATTGTCCCGCGAGCCTTGTGTTGCCGGGGCATAGGCATAGGGACTGTTGGACAGGGGCGTCAGCTCGACGCGGTCCAACTGGCGCGAGGCCACAATGACAGGCGGGATCTCGTTGACCGAGGAGTAGCGCACGACCCGGCGGTTTCCGTCGTAGAACTGTGGAACTCTCTGATCCTGACGGATCTCGTAGCCACGGTCATCCCGGTAGAAGCCTGTCGGTGCGAAGCCGGGAGGCGACATCTGCGCGGGGGCATTGCCCTGGAATCGCTGCACGATGTTGCCGACGTTGCGATCACGATCCATCTGGGTGCGGCCGACTTCCTCGACCGGCGGGCGGTATCCTTGAGCCGGGTAACCGGCAGGGCGATCTTTCGTCGCGATCTTGGCTGCGATGGCACCGGCGGCGGCACCCCCGAGGATCGTGTAGATGAGCTTATTGGCGTCGTCTTTGTCCTCAATCTTCGCTGCTTCCTGAGCATCGGCACGGCGATCCCGCTTGCCGCGGTCAGTGAGAACCCGCGTCGTTTCCTGAGAGGGCGCACGCTGCGCGGTGGGGCGGGGCGGACGCACGGGACGGGCATTTTCCTTTTTCGCAGCAGTGTTCGCGGGGGCCGGTTTGTTCTCCGCGCCGGGCCGGGCGGGATCCGGTTTTTGAGCAGTCTCGGGTGGCGTTGTCATGCGTGGACTGGCCGGGGCCGGCGGCGAGGTCACGGGGCGCTCCCCGGCCTTGCCTTTGCCTTTTGATTTGTTCTCAGGTTCCGGACGGTCATTCGCGGGGGCGGGGGCGGGGCCTTTGGGAGCGTTCGTGCCTTTTCCCATAGCGGCAGGTCTGTCGTTTTCTTTGCCTTTGCCGTTGCCTTTGCCGTTGCCGTTGCCCTTGGTGGCGTCATTCAGTTTGCCCCCGGCTCTTTCGTTCTTTCCTTTGGGACGCTGACCTGGCTCGGTCGCCGGGACTGGCGGAAGAGGCGCCGCAGGGACCAACTCCTCCACGCCGGGCGCGGGAGGGACAGGTTCCGGTTCAGGGACCTGGGAAATCGCCGAAAATGGCAAGGAGAGAACGGCAAGGAGGAAGAGGGGGGATTTTGTCATAACTCGGTTTCGACGAACGAGCCCACCGTAAAACGCAGAATAGTCGAAAAGAGGGACATTGAAGAATGGCACAGGATTGAGCGAACATGGAAGCCCGGCCTCCGCGAATGCCCTCGCATCCGAGGGCCCCCCGTAGGTGCGCGCCGCCGCGGTTTCCGCGACCCGTGAGCGCTTCCAAACTTTGGCGGACGCTTCGGCGAAGCGTCCCTACCGCGCGGGTCGTCTCCAGGTTGGGCAAGGCGTCTCCGCCGAGCTGCGAGTATTGTTTGACGTCCAGATGCGGAATCGGCTCACCGGGACGGTTCGCCCTACCGCGCGGTATGGTGCCAAGACTGCGCAAGGTCGGTTGCAAATCGGCCAAGTACTAAGCACTAAGCACCAAGTACGATCAAATCACCCGATCATTCCCGCCATCAACCGGTACCTGGGCACCGGTCGTTTTGCCGAAGAGCGGGCTGGCCATGGCCGAGACCATGTTGCCGACGTCGTGGGAGGTGATCTCGGTCTTGAGCAGGTTTCGGGTCTTATACTCCTCAACGGTCATGCCGTATCGCTCGGCGGAGCGCTGGAGGTTCTCGGGCGTCCAGAGCTTGGTGTCAAAGACGGCGTCGGGGTGGATGATGTTGCAACGCACGCCGAAGGGAGCGAGCTCGAGGGCCGCGACGCGGCAGAGCTGGGTGAGCCCGGCCTTGGCGCAGGAGTAGCTGGCGGCGCCGGCTCCGGGGGCGTTCACGTTGCGCGAACCGACGAGGACGATCGCGGAATCGATCCCGTTCTTGAGGTAGGGGATCGTGTACTTCAGCAGCTTCTGATGGCTGGTAAGGTTCACCGCCATGGACTTGTCCCAGTTGCCCTGCTCGAGATTCTCGAGGTAGGCTCCGGCGGTGAAGATGCCGGCATTGCTCACGAGGATGTCGATGCCGCCGAACTGGCGCACGACGCTCTCGACCGCTTCGAGGACCTTGGCGTCGTCGGTGAGATTCGCAACGATGCCGATGCCGCCGATTTTGGCCATCTGTTCTTCGATCTCGGGGCTAAGATCGATCCCGATGACCTTGGCGCCCTGGTGAGCGAGGGAGGCGGCACAGGCGAAGCCGATGCCCGCAGCAGACCCTGTTACGATGGCGACCTTACCCTGATGAGTCCGGACGGCGCCGCCGGGGGCGTGACCGCTCTTTTTCAGCTTGGCCTGCTCGAGTTCCCAATATTCGATTTCAAATAGCTTCGCGGCGGGGAGGGCTTTCCAGCCTCCTTCAAAGGCGGCTTCGGTCTGTTGGATGGTGCGACAGGTGTGAGTCACGATGTCGCGCAGGACGCCGGCTTCAGACTCGGTCGCGCCGAAGCTGATGACACCCTGTCCCTGCCATACCGCCCAGCGAGGATCGGGCGGCAGCATCGTCTCACCCTTGTTGTATTTTTCAAAATAGGCCTCGTAGTCATCAGCGAATTTTGCGAGAGATTTGCCCGAGTCGGCCCCGATGATCGCGGGGATGCGCTTCGTCCGGATTGTGTGATCGGGGGTGAGGGGACCGCGCGTTGCGAGTTTGGCGACATCCTTGCGGCTTGCGAATCCGACCGCTTCCTCGGACTGGTCGAGCGAGGTGATCACCGGAACGCCGCGCAGTGCGGAGACCTGTTTGCGGATGAGGGAGAGACCGGCGAGGTCTTCTTTCGCCTTCGCCTTGGGGAAGGAAAAGGACTTCCCGAGTCGGCTCGAGAGAACGATCTCGGCCTCGGTCACGAGCTTGATCATGAGATCGTAGCTCTCGCGGGCGTCGTCATGCATCGTGAAGATGCCGTGATTCATGAGGATCAGCCCCTCGAGTTTGTAGGGATCGACTTTGGAGAGAGCCTCGGCAACGGCTTTCGCGAGATCGAAGCCGGGCATCACGTAGGGGATGACCGCGACACGATCACCGTAGAGGTCTGCGATCGTCTTGAGTCCGTCCTTGTGATTCGTCAGGGCGACAATGGCGTTGGCATGGGTGTGGTCGACGAACTTCTGCGGAATGACGGCGTGCAGGATCGCTTCGATGCTCGGATTGGGCGCCCCCGGATCGAGCATCGCAGCCCGCTGCTGTTTCACCATCTCGGTATCGTTCAGAGTCGCGAGCCCGGCCATCCTGAGCAGGGCCTTCATCCGCACCGGGGCGAAGCCGGCGGCCTCGATCGTCCCGAGATCCCAGCCCGACCCTTTCACGTAGATGACATCGACCGTATCACCAAAAAAGTCTTTTTCCGACACCTTCACCGACGTGTTTCCGCCGCCATGGAGGACCAGCTCGGGATTCGCCCCGAGGAGGCGCGAGGTGTAGACCCGCTTGGCGAGAGGTCCTTTGTATTTGCGGGCGTCAGATTCGGACCAGAGGGATTTCATAGGTGGGAAGCGTTTTAGCTGTCAGCCTTTTAGCTGTTTGGCCGGGGGGTTTAAAGAACGGAATAGGGGGGCACTAGAACGGACGGCTCTCAGTGGTAGACTTTCTCGGGATCGTAGGATTGATCGGCGATCTCCCTACCCAAGGCTACGGGGTTGCCCGGCTCCTGTATATTTCTGTAAAAGCAGGATCTATATCCGGCGTGGCAGCAGCCCGGGCCGTGCTGGCGCACTTTCAGGACGAGCGCATCCTGGTCGCAGTCGGTCAGGATCTTCTCCACGGTCTGGGTGTGCCCCGAGGTCGCGCCCTTATGCCAGAGCTGCTGGCGGCTGCGGGAAAAATACACCGCCTCGCCGATTTCGAGGGTCTGGCGGAGCGATTCCTCGTTCATGTAGGCGACCATCAGCACCTCGTTCGTCTCGGCATCCTGCGCGATCGCGACGATGAGCCCGTGCTCGTCGAACTTCGGGGAAAAGGTGAGACTGTTCTCGACCGCTTTGCGATCATCGCGGGATCCGAAGGCGATTTCAGTTGAACTGGGCATGGGATACGTGTTTGAAGTGGTAGGGCAGAGCGCGGGAGTATCCCGCAGTGCCATTCTTGAATGGAATCAGCTTTGATGCAACGCGGGAAATTCATCACTTTTGAAGGTTCGGAGGGCTGTGGAAAGTCCACCCAGATCCGTCGGCTCGTCGAGCGTCTGCAGGGGCGCGGTCTCGAGGTCGTCCTCACCCGCGAGCCGGGCGGCACCGTCACCGGGGAAAAGATCCGTCATTTGCTCCAGTATGATCCCGAGTCGGCCGACCTCACCGACGAGAGCGAACTGCTCCTCTTTGCCGCGAGCCGTGCCCAGCTCGTGCGCGAGCTCATCCTCCCGGCGCTCGAGGCGGGGAAATGGGTCGTCGCTGACCGCTTTTTCGATTCCACGACGATCTATCAGGGCGTGGGGAGGGGACTCGACCTCGAGGCAGTGCGGTCCATCAATCAATTTGCCGTCGGTGCCGCCATCCCCGATCTCACCCTCCTCCTCGACCTCGACTCCGCGACCGGACATGCCCGGGCGGTGCGGGCGAGCGGAGCAAAAGCCGATCGCATGGAGGCCCAGCCTCTTGCCTTTTTTGAAGCCATTCGCCACGGTTACCTTGAACTGGCCCGCGCCGAACCGGATCGTATCGCCGTGATCGATGCCTCCGTCGGGATTGCCGAAGTCTCGACCGCCATCGCCGGACTGGTCGAGAGCCGTTTTCCTTTTCCCGAGAAATGAGTTTCCGCTACGAAAAAGCACTCGAACTGATCGAGCTGGCCCACGCCAGCGAACGGCTCGCGCATGCCTATCTCATCATGGGACCGCCCGGCAGCGG
>JBDNIL010000524.1:0-3157 GCA_041688355.1 Verrucomicrobiales bacterium
ATCAGCGAATTCCACGCCACCGTGATGCAGTTGTTAGGGTTTAATCATGAACGTCTCACCTACAAACACCAGGGCCTCGACGGTAGACTCACCGGCGTCGAAATGGTCAAGCCGGTCAAGGCGCTGATGGCGTGAGGGGGGGCGGGAGAAACACCCGATTCTCAGATGCGGCCTTCAGAACCCTAATCGCGAGTTCCGTTTCTTAAAAGATTCCGGCCCACATCAGTCAGCCGATTCAACCAATTCGCTGCCGTCTTCTCAGGCAAAAACAAAACGTAAAACGTGACTATCTGGAGGCTGAACACCCAGACGGCCTGCATCATCAGCGCGATCCCCAGATGAAAGGAAAGGCCGAAGAGGATCGCGAAAGGACGAGTCCGTCGCCATACGAACCACACCGGCGCGCCCAGTTCGAAAACGATTACCGAATACTGGACGATCGTCCATCCGAAGGGAGGGAGGTGCCGCAGAAGAAAAGCGGCGAACTCGGTGCAGTAATACCCCTGCGCGTGCGACCAGACGACGTCGGTATGGATCAGCCAGTCCCCGCCATACACTTTAGTGAATCCTGTCGCAAAATAGATCGTCAACAGCATCATCTGAAAGACACGGACCGACATCACCGATCCTCGCGGTGGATTCCCCCCGTATCCCGGCGCAAAGAGCAGGAAGATGAAGCCCGCGCCATAGATCTTGTTTAAAGCGAATGCGGAGGCAGAATCGACTCCCTCGGCGTAGAGTGCGAGCAATGCCAGCGCCCCGAATCCGAAGCGTCGCCAGCGGGACCTGAACCCCACAATCCAGCCCGACCAGAGTAGAGCTCCCGTAAAAATGGGGACCCCCCAACTTGGGAGGAGCGGGAAAGGCGGTAGCGAGCCAGGGCGTTGCAACCCCTCAGCGAGATGAAAGCCTTCCGCCGTAAGCCACTCCATCGGATGAAGCAGGTTGCGCCCCATATACAAAAGAAAGGCCACGGTAAAAGCACATTCGAAAAGCCGAAAGCGAGCCACCGATTGCTCCGCCACGAGGCTTTCTCGCATCGCTGTCGTGAGGAACCGACGCTTCATCGCGCACCGGGCGATGACGCCCTGGGGTTCCATTCTTGATCGGTGACAATCGCAATCTCCCGCACCCATTCCACCGGGACAGCCTCCAACGCTGGTCGCACCCAGTGACCGCTGGGCTGGGCAAGCAACTCGGCCCCCACTGGCGCAGACACCCGGAGGAACCGAAGTTCGCGAATGGTCGGGCTTTCGGGAAACCGCCGTGCATGCACCGAAGCAAGCCACCTCGCCAGGTCGCGCCGAACCCTCGGCCCGCGCTCCCGCGAGCCGGCTTCATCGAGAATCCGATCCAGACGGGTCAGGTAGCCGTAGTTCTGCATTCCCGAATAGTCGGAAAGGCGCAGCGTGACCCACTGACCACCGCCGCCAGTAAGGCGGGCTTGAATCTCGAACCATGACCAGTCGTCTAGGCGGCGGGTGAAGAGGTGGGTAATTTTAGCAAGGCGAACATTTACCAACTGATATTCTCGTGGAAGGACGCCTGAATTATTCAAAACAGGCAACACCCAAGTTAGAATAACTAAAACACCATAGACTGCAGGAGCAAGTTCCTTCCTTGAAACATTAAATTGATCTGGACCCGATGAAGCAATCACAATTTATCAATTGTTCCATTCCCCTAAGATTAACTTCACGCGGTCACGCAATTCCAAAGGAACACTCTCAGACCAAGTTAAAATCTCACCGTATGAAGACTTCGGGATGACCGAAAAAACTCCTGATAAGATGTAGTCGAAGTCCTTAGAATGAGCCTGACTTTCAACAATGCTATTCAGAGATGGTAAAAGCTCCCTTCTAGCCCAGCGACGGTAGACGAAGTCCACGGCATCGACCCGAAGATCCTTTGGAAGGAACGAATCTGCCGCTTCAATAGCAGCGTAAAATCGACCACTGGACGTTGCACCGGAAAATATTTTCGAAACAAGCCGATTGCGATTAGGAAATCCACTTGCTTGCTGTTCTTCCTGATCGAGCAAAAACCCAATAGCATCTTCGGTGGACAACACAGCCAAATGATGAAAAGCTCCTTCAAGGAGTGCGGCTTTCTGATTGACACTAAGGCCGTCAATTAACTCCGAAACCCCCGAGAACCCGTTCTCTTTCGAATAATACGCTCCCATCATTTCATATGCACCAGCGTAAACGCCATCGGGTAGTTTTGATAAAATCCAATCAGTAGCTTCGATTGGATTTTCTTCGAGGTACGCCCACGCGAACTGATTAACACTACTTCGTATTTCGGGATCACTCTCCGCAGTCTTCTCGATCTCGGCGAGCCACTCACTAATAGGCTTTCGTATAACAACTCGCCCACCATCATCCCCAGAAACCAAGCCGGGTTTCAATTTACTACCCTTCTCGGCGATTTCTAAAAGAGTAATCGGAGAGAAATTCTCGGCATTTGCGTCATGAGAAGGCGTATTCCACTGTCTTTCCCGTGATTCTTCCTCCAGATTAAATCTATTGCCGACTTTACTTTCGAAGGCTGACAACGCGATACCTGCCACGATCGCAACACCTCCTGCAAGAAATAGCGTCTGATTTCGTTTGAGTCCTAATTCCATTCGATATTGAAGTAAGTCTCGTATATGACGGTAACTGACCAGACATCACCCGTTTCAGCCTGAACCGTAGAGCTAAGCTCCGTTGGCCCGGAATTATAGACAGTCGTCTGATCGGTTTTGGAAGTACTGATTTCGCCCTGCTCAAAAGTGATCTGCGGGTTACGGACCTCTGGATCTGAGGAATCATTGACTAGGTAGGGCGAATCCGCGTCAATCGATGGAATCCCGGTTGGATCGATTTGGTTTACCAATATTGCTTTGGCATCATTGATCCTTGCAGAATTCACACTACTATCCGCACTCTTTGTGAAGGTGCCCTTCAGAGTAATTCGAACAATCTTTTTGATATTCTTTGATTCGGTGTCGTCGTCGTTGTCATCCAAAGTCGGCGTCGTGCTGTAAGTCGGCGTCGTTCTGTAGGTCGGCGTCGTGCTGTAGGTCGGCGTCGTGCTGTAGGTCGGCGTCGTGCTGTAGGTCGGCGTCGTGCTGTAGGTCGGCGTCGTGCTGTAGGTCGGCGTCGTGCTGTAG
>JBDNIL010000525.1:0-6857 GCA_041688355.1 Verrucomicrobiales bacterium
CCGGGGACTACGCGGCCTTCGAAGCGCGCCAGACGTATCCGGTAACCCTGATCGAGGACCTCCTCCTCGCGGTGAACTCGCCGGCCGGCACCCTCGCGGTCTACGATCTCGGCGAGCCCTCCACGGGCGGTGTCCCCTATCTGCGATGGGAAGTCCCGGTGGGCGTTGAACCCGTCTCGGTGCGGGCACGATCCGCATCCGAGGCCTGGGTCGTCAACGAAGTATCTGACTCGATCTCGGTCGTCAATCTCGATACCGGTGTCGTAACGGCCACCCTCTCCGTTCCAGACGAGCCGTCCGATGTCCTTTTTGTAGGCAACACCGCCGTCGTGAGCTGCGCCCGATCAAACCTGCTCCGTCTCATCAACGCGACGACTTTCGCCCCTCTTTCCGAAATCCCCCTCCGGGGAAATTACCCGACCTCGCTCGCGAAGAGTCCCTCGGGTGATCGTCTCTATGTCGCCTTTCTCCTCTCGGGAAACCGGACCACGATCCTGAAACCCGACCTGACCCCCGCCCCGCCAGCACCCACCAACCCCGCCCTCCCTGCGGCACCCGACACGGCGGACATCGTCGCGATCGATGATCCCCGGCTTTCGCACAAGGTCTATGATCACGATGTCGCGGTGATCAACACGACGACGTGGGAGATCGAGCGGTATCTCTCTGACGCCGGCACGATCCTGCGCGGCCTCGCCGTGCATCCCGCGACGGGCGAACTCTTCGTCGCGAACATGGAGTCGCATAATCTCGTGCGCTTCGAGCCCGAACTCCGCAGCCATGTCGCCGACCATCGCCTTTCGAAATTCGCGGCTGACGGGACGGGTCCGGTCATCTACGATCTCAACCCCGGAGTCGACTACGGGCTCCTCCCGAATCCGGCCGCCCTCGCAACCTCACTCGCAGAGCCGACGGCCATGGTCTTCGACAACGGCATGACCTGGGTCGCGGCTTTTGCCTCGGACCGCATCGCTCTCGTCGATCCTGACAATGGCACGATCCACTCCCGCATCGAGCTGAGATCTCCCGGTGACGGCTCGCGTCAGATGCGCGGCCCGCGCGGACTCGCTCTCGATGCGGACGATGACATGCTCTATGTGCTGAACAAACTTTCCAACACGATCTCCGTCATCGCGACGGGGAGCGGCACGGTCGTCGCCGAGTTTGCCATCGGGACGGGTGACGCGATGCCGATCGCGATCAAAGAGGGACGCGGATTCCTCTTCGACGCGCGGCTATCCGGCAACGGCACTGTCTCGTGCGCCACTTGCCACATCGACGCCGACCGCGACGGTCTCGCCTGGGATCTCGGTGATCCGAACGGGACGATGCGCTCCGGGACCGGCTTCAACAGCGCGAACCACGAAGTCGAGCTGCTCGAGCGTCCCTTCCACCCGATGAAAGGGGCGATGGTGACGCAGACCCTGCGGAATCTGGACGGAGAGGCTCCTTTCCACTGGCGCGGCGACATGCCGACGCTGCTGCATTTCAACGGGACTTTCCCCAACCTGCTCGGCGGCGCGCCGCTCGCAGAGCCGGACTTCGGAGCCCTCGAGACCTACCTCTTCAGTCTGCGCCATCATCCCAATCCCTATCGCACGCTTGACAATGAACTGCCCGTGACTCTCGCAGGAGGAGACCCGACCGCCGGACTGGCCGCCTTCAATCTCCACGACAACCACTGCTCCGTCTGCCACGCGGGACCGCGGGGGACCGACGGCAATATCGACGACCTCCGTCTCACCGACTCGCGCGATCATATCAAAACGCCGCCACTCCAGACGACCTACCAGCGTTTCGGTTTCCGCGGCGCTCCCGGCAGTGCCGGCACCCTCGGCTTCGGCATGAATCGCGACGGAACCGGCAGCCAATTGCCCGAGGCCCATTTCTATGAACTGAGCAACCTGACCGAGCAGGGGCGGAAGGATGTCGCCGCCTTTGTCCTCGCCTTCGACACGGGCACGGCGGCGGCGGTCGGGCAATCACGCACCCTCACGGTGACGAATCGGGCAATCACCACATTGCTGGCCGAGCTCGCCCTTTTTGAAATGGAAGTGCTCGCAGGCAGCATCGACCTCGTCGCCGAAGGCGTCGTCAACGGCACGCCGGTCAGGCTCGCCTTTGACCCTGACACCAGTCTCTACGGCGGTGGAGCATCCCCCCCCGCCATCCGCGCGACTTGGCTCTCCTCGCTCAACGCGGGTGAATCGCTCACTTTTACCGGGCTCCTCCCCGGCCAGGCTGCCTATCGCATCCCGACCCCCTAACACTCTCCCTATAAAATCACACCATATGAAAATCCGAAAATCGATCCTCACCCTCGTCCTCACCCTCGCTCTCGCGACGGCCGGACTCCTCCCCCTCTCCGCTGCCGAAGTCACTTTCGGCGATCCTGTCCCCAATGTCGCCGCTGTCCCGAATGGCGCTCCCGCCAGCGGCGGGATCGGCTATCGCTGGACCGTGAAAATGAACTCGAAAGACAATGCCATGGTAGACGGCACCGTCGGCGCATGGAGCTGGGACGAAGACGCCTTTCCCGATACCGCGAAAGGTTGGACCCATACTTCGAACTGGGTCGCCCTCGAACTGACCGAAGACAGCCGTCTCACGATCCGGCTCGAGCGCAAAGACGGAGTCCCCACCACCACCAACGCGAATAATCCGAACGGAGTCGGACTCCTCAATCTTTTCCCCGCCTTCACCATCTACGAGGGCTGGCAGGAAGCCGGTGGCGACCTCCATAACTTCAACAACCGCGGCAACATAGCCTGGGCGGCGGATGTGGAGTATCTCACCCACGTCGAGAATACCGGCAACACCGTCGCTGCCCTCACCCTGAAACTGAAGGCGGGCAAGTACTCCGTCGTTCTCGGCGGCAACTCACCCAGTACCCTCGCGGAGGGACGCCAGGGCTACGGAGCGACTTTTACCACTAAAGCCTACAAGGATCCCGCCTCACTCACCATGACCGGGAAGCGCTTTCGTACCTCGGGCAGGAGCTATGATTTGAAAGGTCTCGTTACGAATCCCGAATCCCTCGCCCGGGTCGAGTTGACCCATGGCGACCGGAAGATTCAGGCCAGGATCTCGGGAAATTCCTGGAGGGCAAAGGTCGGGAAACTGAAGCCCGGCCGAAACAGGGTCAGCATCTCCGCTCTTTCCACCGATGGCAGCGCCTCGCGTCCGATGCGTGCAGTGATCGAGCGGACCGTCGTTCTCCCCGAGGGGCCCGGCTCGCCCCGCAGCATCCGCCTTGGCAAATAGGGGCTCTCACCTGATGGCAACCTACGACTCCTCTGCCACCGCAGCGGATTCGCAGGACTCGCCGGGGCTTGGCAATGTCCCCCCTCCTCTCCTCGAAACTCTCCCTCCCGCTCGACCACCCATGCGAACTACCAAACAAGCTGAAATGATCCGCCTCTGCGCCGCAGCGATCTGCCTCATCGCGGCGGCGGTCGCATGGTCACACTCCGGGCCGCACTCGCCAAAGCCGCTCCAACCGCCTGCGATCTCTCCGGGGAGCTTCGGGAAGGGCGATCCCGTGCCCAATCGCGTCGATTCAGAGACGGGCCTCACGACCGGAGGCATCGGATACGCCTGGAGCGTGACCTCAGTGGGGAGCCTGACCGCAGTCCTTAGCGGGATCGTCGGAGCCTCGAGCTGGAGCGATCCCGAATCCCTCGCGCCGGACGAGGGCACGACCCGGGCGAGCAGCTGGGTGGCCCTGAATCTACAATTTCCCAGCCTCGTGACGGTAAGGCTCTCCCGCGCGTCGAACGTCCCTGACCCGCTTGGCCTGCTCCCCGGCGACACCGGGGGCGGAGATCTACGGCCCGCTTTCACGATCTACTCGGGCTGGCAGGAATCCGGGGCTGATGAGACGGTTTATCCGATCCGGTCAGCCATCCCGTGGGCACCGGCCCTTTCCTATCATTCCCATATCGGGGACGAAGGCGATGGTCTCGTCGAGACTACAGTGGAATTGCCCGCCGGGAAGTACTCCATCGCCCTCGGCGGCATCGGTGCGCCCGGTTTTGACGCGGGACGTCAGGGATATGAAGCCCGCTTTACGACTCTCTCCCGCGCCCTCCCGGCTTCGGTCCTCACGAAAGGGAAGCGCTTCAAAACGACCAAGAAAAAATTTCGTCTGACGGGGCGTTTTTTGAATCCCGAGTCAGCCGCCTTCGTGGCCATCCAGCAGAACAAGAAGACAAAGTTCCTCGCGGCGAGAGGCCGTAATTGGGTCGCCAATCTCACCGGACTGAAACCCGGCGTGAACACTATCTACATCACCGCCATTTCCCTCGACGGAAAAATCTCCTCCAGGAAAAAAGTCACCATCACCCGCAAATGAACCATCGCGTTTCACTCCCTTTTCTCACTCTTGTCCTCGCCGCCAGTCTTCCGGCGAGGGCCGACCATCCCACCCTGAGTCTCGAAGACGGCAGCCCCGGCCCCGTCACCACCATCTCCGCCATTCCTCTGCCGGCAGGGGCCGTCAGCACGGGCGTGCAGAGCCAGTTCATCTTCACCGATGAGATCTCCGACGCCGATCTGATTCGCTACACCCTGCTCGACGACCACGTCCACAGCACCGAGAGCCTCACCAGCCTCTCCCTCAACTCCGCCTATGGAGTCACCGACGATCTCACCGCCGGCTTCGCCCTCCCCTATGTCTGGCGCACGGGGTTCCGCAGTGTTGGCTTCGAACCGGCCGCAGCGGGCAAAACCGGGGCTCTCGTCAAAACGCCGCGTCACGGAGGGCACGGACACGGCGGGATCGCCCCGAATCAACCCGCCCTCGTTCCCTACATCGAGTCGACCGATTTTGAGGGTCTCGGCGATGCCACCTTTTATGGCCAATACCGCTTCCTCCACGACGAGGCAGACCTCCGCCACGCCGCTCTCCTCTTCGGGCTGAAAACCCCGACCGGCGACACCGATGTCCGCGACGCCTGGGGTGCGCTCATCGAGGGCGATCACCAGCCCGGCTCGGGATCGTGGGATCCCCTCGTCGGATTGTCTCTCACGCAGCAGGTCGGGAAGTGGTCTTTCGATCTCAGCGGGCTCTACTCCTTCGTTACCGAGGGAACCCGGCAGACTGACCGCGGTGACATCGTGAACTACAATGCCGCCCTTTCCTATCGAGTCCTCGGAGGCTCCGGCGAGGACGCCTGCGATCACGAAGGCCACTCACACGCGCATAAGCCCACAGAGGTGGCCGCTCCGCACGATCACGTTGACAAAGCCCCCACGACCTGGGATCTCATTCTCGAAGCAAACGGAGACTGGCGCGAGATGGTCCGCATCGGCGGGGTCGCCGAGGAAAACACCGGCGGCAACGTCATTTTCCTCGCTGCCGGCAGCCGTCTCATCCTGCCGAGCGGCTGGGTCACTTCACTCTCTATCGGGATTCCCGCCGTGAACGATCTCAACGGCATCCAGAGCGAACCGGCTCTGCGGATGCTCTTCGGGATCTCGCGGGGGTTTTGACCGGCAGAGTGGTGACGATCACTCTCTCTTTTCCAGGAACGCCTCGATCGTCTCCACCGCACGTTTGCGTTCGGCCGTGGCGTCAAAAGGATCACCGTCCGCGAGTTCTTCGGCGCGTTCGAAGTGGCGTTCGTAAAGGCGATCGCCGTCGACTTTCATCTTCATCGTGAAGCGGTCGTGCGTGGCAAAGATCTCCCTCCAAGCCGCTCTCACCTCTGCCCAGTAGGGCCCGGTTTTTTTCCAGTAAATGGCGGCTTCCTCCAGCGATGGCGAGACGAGGCGCTCGTAGCGATTCAGCCCGAACTCGGAGGCGACATAGGCAGGAGGCGCGGACGCATCGCCGGTGAGAACCCGCTTCCAATTGTGCTGCTCGTGGAGCCATCCCGTCGGTGTGATGACAATGACATCGCGGCCCTCGAGGACATCGTAGTCCTTGCGCACCGTGGTCTCGCGCCGCGGGAGAGGACGCAGGAAGGGCTCGGCCCGCCATTCCGAGACATTGCCGCGATGCACCCATTTGCCCGAGGCCGAGTATCGGGGGGAATCATCGACCTGATAGACCGATTGTGTCCAGGTGCCCGCCGCTTCCTCAGCGGAGCGAGTCACCCGCTCCCAGGTTTCCTTCCCCGCATGGACGTGGAGATCGGTCGCCTCGTAGGTCCAGTCCTGTCGCCAGTGTTTTGTCAGGGCCGGTTCGGAAATGCCGCCGTCGTCGCCAGCGAAGAACATCACGAGGGTGTGCTGGAGACTGAGAAAGCGGTCCTCATCCGCGAGGACCTCGACCCGCTCCGTCGCCCACGAATAGTAGGGCCGCCGCGGAGTCGAGTCGGGGGAGAGCCCGAGAGTGTCCATGAAATGAAAGCTCACCCGATAGTCCCCCGCGAAGGCGCGGATCGCGGCCCGGTCTTTCGCGATCCCGTCAGCGGCCGAGGCGATCTCCGGCAGAGGCAGGGCGCGTGCCGGAGCCAATTCCACCGGCGCCCCGTTCGAAGTGCCGCCCCGCGGGTCCGCCAGTTTTCCCGGCAGGACTCCCCAGCCGAAGACATAGGCGGGCGGGAGGTCGGTAGATTCCGGGGCGGATTCTTCCACCGCAGCTTCTGCATCCCCGTCTTCAGCGACAGCGGTGACGCTCAGAGCTGCAGGAATCACGGTTCCGAAAAGAGCGACGAGGAAAAGAGATTGGAGGAGTTTCATGTCACCCTTTGATACGTCTCAGGACCGGAGATCGTAGAAAGCGCAATCGCGAAGGAACGTCAGGAGGGAGGCTTTTCCTCGAGAGCAGATCGCGATCACCCCCTGCCCACCTCACCCTGTTGACTCAACGACCTGACCCTCTGCAACGGCGGCAGGCGGCTCAGTCGAGC
>JBDNIL010000526.1:0-18620 GCA_041688355.1 Verrucomicrobiales bacterium
AAATCGATGACGTTCTTCCGCGAGGCCGCGATGGCCTTTTTCGTCGTCGCATCGACGGCATCGTCAGCGGCGGCGAGCTCGGCCTCGGTGACGCGCAGCTCTTTGCCGGTTTTGAAATCAGCCTTGTCAAAACGGTTCGAGAGCTCGATGAGCGCGGCGTCGCCCCGCTTTTTGACATCGGCGACGATGCCCTTGACGATCTCCTCGACTCCGGCGGGCGGAGCGGAGCGGCGATCGAGCTTTTTAATCACCGAGGAGAAATTTTTGTCCGTGTACCGAATGATGCGCATGGGGGAGAGAGGGAGTGGGGGGCGTCCGCCTCGGGCGGGAAAGGGCTAATCAACAACAACCCTGAGCGATTTCAAATACTCGTCGCCGCCGAATTCGGGTGGCATGCCCGGGTGCTCGCAGGAGACTACGCGCCGCCGCCGCGACTTGATGCCCTGAATCACGTCCCGCTCGAACTGGGCCGCCGTCAGTCCGTGGGTGTTCGCACAGCAGAGCATCCACCCGCCCGGCTCGACGAGGGCGGCAGCGAGGCCCGCGAGATCGGCGTAGTCGCGGTCGGTGCGGAAGGTCGCCTTCGCGTTCCGCGAAAAGGTCGGCGGGTCGAGGACGATGCCGTGAAAGGTGCGCCCCTGACGGGCAAAGGTCCGCAGCCACTCGAAGACGTCGCCTTTGACCCCGTGATGGGCGGCCGGGTCGAGCCCGTTGACGGTGAAATTGTCCCAGGTCCAGTTGAGATAGGTTTTGGAAAGGTCCGCCGTCGTCGTCTCCGCCCCCGCCAGCGCCGCCATCACTGAAAACCCGCCGGTGTAGGCGAAGGTGTTGAGAATGCGCTCGCCGGGCTTCACGATTTCCCCGACGTGGCGGCGATTGAGGCGCTGATCGAGGAAAATGCCGCTCGAATATCCCGCGCTAAAGTCGATCAGGAACGAGGCCCCGTTTTCCCGCACCAGAAAGCGCTCCGTGACGACCTCCCCCGAGACATGCGCCGGAGCCGTTGCGGCGGCCTTGTCGCGCGGACGCCAGTAGATCGATCTCGCCACTCCTTCGCCGAGTAATCTCAGGAAATCAGGGAAAACGGGATCCTGCGTCTGCACGAGCCAGCGCCCGTCGAAGTGATCGACCCACACGCCGGCAGCCGCGTCGTGGTAGATGCGCCACGCGGTCGTATCGGGTGATGGAGCGGGGAATAGCCTTTTCAACGTGACGGTAAGTTGCAATCCTGCCATCTCTTCCTACCTTGCGAAACCATGAATTCCGAACTGTCCGCCACGCTCGACGCCGCCCTCGCCTCCGGAGACCTCCTCCAGAGCAGCCTCGACAATATTGTCGAGCTACTCGGCAGTTCCGGCAACCCGCTTTACGAAGCCTCCGTCGCCTGGCTCGCGAATGAGGGAGACTGGAAGGAACTGAACAATCGCTTTTTCAAAAAGCTCGCCTTCGGCACCGGTGGTCTTCGCGGTCGCTCCATCGGTGAGATCGTGACTCCGGCCGAGCGCGGCAGCGCCCCCGCGAGCGAGCGCCCCGAGTTCCCCTGCGTCGGCACGGGCAATGTCAATTACTACAACATCACCCGCGCCACTCTCGGCCTCGTGCGACACCTCCTCAAAGCCCACACCGGCGAGGGCCGTCCCTCCCTCGCGGTAGCCCGCGACACCCGCTACTTCGGACAGGAGTTCGCCGACTGCGTCACCAAAGTCGCGGTCGAGAACGGGGTCGATGTCTACATTTTCACCGAGCCCCGCTCTACCCCGCACCTGAGTTTTGCGGTCCGCCACCTCAACACGACCGCGGGCATCGTCCTCACCGCGAGCCACAACCCGCCTCATGACAACGGCTACAAGGTCTACGGCAGCGACGGTGCCCAGATCGTCGAGCCCGAGGCCAGCGCGATCATCGCCGAAGTCGAGGCGGTCTCGGGGGAAACCTATGAAGTCGTTCCGGAAGACCAGCGCGGTCAGGTCTACCCGCTCGGGGAGGAAATGGACGAGGTCTACCTCGCCCGGCTCGAGACGCTCCTCCTCGATCCCGCAATGGTGAAAGGGCAGCGCGATCTCAGGATCGTCTTCACAAACATCCACGGCACCGGGGGAACGATCTCGCCGAAGATCCTGCGTCGTCTCGGCTTCACCTGCGACACCGTCGCCGCTCAGGACATAGAGGACGGCGCTTTTCCCACCGTGAAATCGCCCAACCCCGAGAACGCCGAGGCCCTGCAGATGGCCGTCGACCAGGCCGAGGCGAGCGAAGCCGACATCGTCATGGGAACCGATCCCGATGCGGACCGAATGGGCGTGGTGGTGCGGAACAAGGAGGGGAAAATGACTCTCCTCACCGGCAACCAGATCGGATCGCTCATGGCCTACTACCGGCTCCTCGCCTTCACCGAGCAGGGCATCATCAACGAGTCAAACCGCGACCATGCCGTCATCATCAAGACCTTCGTGACGACGGAACTGCAGACAGCAGTCGCCGCTCACTTCGGTGTCGGGGTGGTCAATACCCTGACGGGCTTCAAATACATCGGTGGCAAGTTGAGGAAATACGAGAGCCAGATCCCCGCCGAGCTGCGGGCGAACTACCGCCAGCTCTCCGATGCCGAGACCCGCGACCTGCGTCTCACTTACTCGCGCTTTTTTGTCTTCGGCGGCGAAGAGAGCTACGGCTATCTCGGGGCGGACTTCCTGCGGGACAAAGACGCCAACGGTGCCGTCGTCATGTTTGCCGAAGTCGCCGCCTTCGCCCGGTCAAAAGGGATGACCTGCGTCGAGCTGCTCGACGAGCTTTTCACCCGCCACGGGGTCTACCTCGAAGGGCAGCACGCCGAGACCCTCGCCGGAGCCGACGGTGCCGCGCAGATCCAAAAGCTCGCTCTCAGCTACGTCGAGTCGCCCCCGACGGAGATCGACGGCTCGCCCGTGGTGCGGATCCGCGACTTCGCGAACGAGGATTTTGTCGATGATGAGGGCGACGAGATCCCGAAAGAGAAAATGGTCTTCGTCGATCTCGAGGACGGCCGCGCCTTTGCGGTGCGGCCTTCCGGGACCGAGCCGAAGATCAAATTTTATCTGTATCAGCGCCCCCGTCCCGGACACGGCGGCATCGACCTGCCCGAAGAACTCGGGTCTGCCAAAGAGATCGCGCAATTGGCCTTCGACTCCCTCAAAGCCGCCGTCGTCGCCGACATGCGGGAGCGATTGGAGGCGTGAGGGGAATGATCGCGAAGGGGAACATTGAATGGGAACATTGGCATGTTCCGCTACAGACAAGACGCTCGAACCTCCTCGCCCCCCTCACTCCCGCGATCAAGTGATTGTCTTCCTTTCGCAAAATCGGAATACTCCCCTCTCGGACCATGATCGAATTCGGAGATAAATCGCGGCGCTCTTTCCTGCGGGTGGGCACACTCGGGATGGGAAGCGCGGCGCTCTCGTTGCCCCAATTCCTCGCGGCGAAGGCTCTCCATCCAGCCTTGGTCAAAGACCGCTCCGTCGTGTTTCTCTTCATGCACGGGGGACCGTCGCAGACGGAGACCTTTGACCCGAAGATGGACCAGCCCTCGGGGATACGGTCCGCCACCGGCGAGGTGCGCACCTCTCTGCCCGGCGTCACCTTCGGCGCGACCTTTCCCCGACTCGCCGCTCTCGCGCACAAGCTCGCGATCGTGCGATCCTTCACCACCGGGACCGGGGCGCACGACATCAAACCCATCGTCGGGAAAAATTCCCTCGGAGCGAACATCGGCTCCCTTTACGCCCGGGTCGCGGGTATGAACGATCCCGTCAGCGGCATCCCGCGCAATATCGCCCTCTACCCGAAGGCCGTCGATCCCGAGGCGATGAACATGATCAAGACCTTCGGCGATTTCGCCTCTCCGGGTCCACTCGGCTCCGCCTACGCGCCCTACGAGCCCGGCGAGGGCGCGACGATGCAGGCCGACATGACTCTGAAAATGGCGCGCGATCGCTTCGACGAGAGGCGACTCCTCCTCGATGATCTCGACAGCGCGCGCCGTCGTCTCGACGAGACCGGCGCGTCCGGGATGAGCGGCTTCCAGGGCCAGGCCTTTGACATGATCCTCGGCGGCATCGCCGAAGCCTTCGACGTTTCCAAAGAAGATCCCCGCACCCTCGCCCGCTACGACACTGCCTCGCTCGTGAATCCCAACTCGATCCGACAGGTCTGGAAAAATCACGACCGCTACCGGGACCACGGCCAGACGATCGGCAAGCTCATGCTCCTCGCGCGCCGCCTCTGCGAACGCGGCGCGGGCTTTGTCACGGTGACGACGAACTTCGTCTGGGACATGCACGCCGATGCGAACAACGCGACCGTGACCGAGGGCATGGAGTATGTCGGCGCGCCCTTCGACCACGCTGTCAGCGCCTTCATCGAAGATGTCGAGAATCGCGGTCTCAGTGAAAAAATCCTCCTCGTCTGCTGTGGCGAGATGGGGCGAAATCCCGTCATCAATGCCAAAGGCGGGCGCGATCACTGGGGCAGTCTCGCCCCATTACTGCTCTACGGCGGAGGGCTGAAGACCGGCCAGGTCATCGGCCAGAGCGACCGCCGCGGCGGCGAACCGGATTCCTCACCGATCTTCATGGAAAACCTCACCGCGACGATCCTGCACTCGCTCCTCGACATCAACGAGGTGCGGGTGATGGAGGGTCTCTCCAACGAGCTCCTCACCGCGATGACCTCACCCATGCCGATCCGGGGATTGATCTAAGTCGCGACCGCCTTGCGCGTCACGAAAAGATCAATCGACGGCGCGGGAAAAACCGCTTGAGTGGGGTATGCCCGTGAAACCGTCGCGCAAGGCCGGGAAAGGAAAGACATCCGCTCCGAAGGCCTCGCCTAAAATCCCCTTCTCCCCCGCCCGCTACTGGCCGGAGGCAGCGGCCCTGCTCAGCGGCGTGCTCCTCGCGCTCTGCTACCCGTGGTGGGATATCGGCGGGCTCATCTGGATTTGGTCGGCCCCGCTCCTCACCGCGCTCTGGTTTTCCACCCCGCGAAAACCGGGCCGATCCGCCTGGAGACATGGCTTTTACCTCGGCTACCTCGCCGGGCTCGCGTTCTTTTTCATCAATGTCAGTTTCATCACAGAGATCTCACACGTCGCCGGGACGGTCTTTGCCGGGCTCGCCGCGCTCGTCGCCTTCGCCTGTTATCTAGCACTCTACTTCGCGGTCTTCGGTGCCTTCGCCGCGACGGTCGGACGCTGGACCCCGGTGCCGCACGAGGAGGGAAAGACAAATCTCTTCGGCCCTTCGCTCTCCGTCCTCAGGGTCGCTTTCCTCAATGGCGCAGCCTGGTGCGGACTGGAGTGGGTGCGCGGATTCCTCTTCACCGGTTACGGGTGGAACGGGCTCGGCGTCGCCTTGAAGAATCAGCTGCTCCTCGTCCAGTTCGCCGATACCATCGGGATCACGGGCTACAGTTTTGTCCTGATGTTCGTGGGAATCATCGCCTACGGCACCGTCGTGAGGCTCGGCGGCGAGCTGCGGGGCCGCCGTCGGCTGCGTCCCCATTTCGATTTCGCGGTCGGAGTGATCGTGCTGATGGGCCTCTTTCTCTACGGCAATGCCGCGATGCACCGCCGTCCCGCGGAGACGGTCGATCTGCGCGCCCGCGTCATGCAACTTAATGTCTCGCTCGAAGACAAATGGTCCGACGATCTCAGCCTGCGGCAGAAGATCATTTTCGAATACCGCGATCTCACCCGCACCTTTGTCGAGGCTGCTCCGCTCGACCTCGTGATCTGGCCCGAGACCGCGATCCCCGGCCAGTTCAGCTCGCCCTGGGTGCAGGAGTATTTTAATGACCACGTCCTCAAGGGCGACGATTTCTATCTCATCACCGGACTCGAGGACAACGCTCTCGACAACAAAGAGATCTACAACACGATCACGATCATGAAGGGCGATACGAAGTCCTATCAGATGTATAAAAAAATCCACCTCGTGCCGCTCGGTGAGTTCATCCCCTTTCGCGAGAGCTTCCCGCTCTTCGAATGGATCGCGGGCGGGATCATTGAGAACGATTTCACCGCCGGCGACTCGCACGATCCCCTCGTGATCGAAAAAGACGGCCACTCCATCGGGATCATCCCCCTGATCTGCTTCGAGGACACCGTGCCGCGCCATGCCCGGAAGTTTATCCGGAGTGGACCGCAGATCATGGTCAATGTCACCAACGACGGCTGGTTCTATGACAGCGCCGAATCGACCCACCATTTTTACAACGCCCTCTTCCGCTGCATCGAACTGCGCCGTCCCATGATCCGCGCCGCGAACACCGGAGTGAGCGGGTTCATCGACGAATGGGGCAGCCTCTACGATCGCGAGGGACGCTCGCGCGAGCCCCGCATCCTGCGGGACGCCGTGAGCGGCTCCACCTACATCCGCGGCAGCCTGCCGGCGACGATCGCGGTCGACCTGGACCCGCCGACGAGTTTCTATGCCCGCTATGGCGACGCCTTTTCGGTGGGCATGGGCCTCTCCGCCCTCGTCGCGGCGGGTCTGGCACTCCGGAAAAAACGCTCCCGGCCTCTCGCGGAAAATGGAGGCCCGCATCATCACGGAGTAGACAGGGTGGAGGGATCGGGTTAACCCTCTTCAGTCGTATCTTTTTCGAACACTACGACCGAACCCTAATCACTCCCATGAAAAACCTCTTTATCATCCTCGCCGCCGCCCTGCTCCTGACACCGTCCACACCGCTCCGCGCCGAAGAGGCCGACAGCCTAAAAGTGAGCGAATTCATCTTCACCTTCAGCAAACCGTGGGTGCGCCAGCAGGTCGTCAGCGCGATGCGGGCGGGCCAGTTCACCTACGATCACGAGGATGAAAATCTCGCCGACGTCGAACTCGTCATTTTCTTTTTCGGTGCCGGCCAGGGCGGTGGAACCCAGGCGAATATCGATCGCTGGGTCGGCCAGTTCGAAGGCACTCCGGAGTCGAAGACCGAAGAAAAGGAAATGGGCGGCAAAAAAGTCATCCTGCTCACCGCCAAAGGCACCTACCTCGAGTCCATGGGCGGACCCTTCTCGGGCAACAAGACGCCCAAGTCTGACTACACCATGCTCGCAGCGATCCTCCCGAGCGACCAGGGCGACGTCTTCCTGAAACTGACCGGCCCGACCAAGTCGGTCGAAGCGATGGGCGACGCTTTCCTAAAGTTCACCGAGAGCCCCTTTGCCCAGTGAGCTGAAGCAAAGGAAAAAGGTGCATGGGCATCCTGCCGGGGCCGCCTTCCGCTCCCAATTCTTCCTGTAGTCGGCCTCTGCGAGGCCGAGTTGGATTCACGGCATCATTGATCGCCCGTGGATGCGCCTCGTGATCCGGGAACGCTCACCGGCCTCACAGAGGCCAGCCACAGAGGCCAGCCACAGAAGATACTGCCGAAGATTTTTGCGCGAGTTGTGAGGTAGCGAAACTCGTGAGAGCTTCGGAGAACAGTGCCTCTGCATCGGCAGGATGCCCATGCTACCCTCCCGTTTCTTTTTGTTTCAAGCCCCGCGTGAAACCCGAATGAGGGAGTTGTCGAGCGTTCCAGCAGCCTCTACTGCCTCATGAACCCGTCTCGCAAAGGCCGTAAAGTCCCTGTTCTCGGAGCAGACAATGATTCCCTTATGGGTCGGCACGCTTCGATGAAGTCGCATGAAATCTCTGCGATTAAGCGTGATAACGCACCGCCCTGATTCAATCGCATACCTCAGAACCGCATCGTCATCGATACCCTGCCTCGACTTTCCCACGTCGTGAGTCGTGACGATATCATGGCCGAGCCGGAGGAGTTCCCTCACCACAGCGATTGGAAAATTCTCATTTGCGTAGAGTTTCGCCATCTCATTCCTCCTGATCGTTCTCTTCGATCTCCTGATCAATCTCCCGGGAATGCCGTTCAGCATATCCCCATGCATTGACGAGATCGGAAAGTTCAAGAGAGGGAAAATTCTCAAGAATCTCCAAATCGGTTAATCCCTCACTCCGCCAGGAAACGAGTGACCATACCGGGATGCGGGTTCCCGCGATACGGGCGGAACCACCGCAGACGCGAGGATCGAAATCTATCCCGATGTTTCGGTCGGCCATGTCAGCCGCCATCCACTCAAACAAACGCGCACGGTCCTGCCGGGCGAGCGAGGATACCAGAGACTGTGCCTCATCGTAGGTGGGCTTCATACGGTAAAAGTGCATCAATGCAGCACGGAGGTCAATTCTCTGATGCACGGGAGAAGCGGGATTAAAAAGGGAGTGAGAAATGTGAGCTACCCTCCCGTCTCTTTTTGTTTCAAAATCCGGATCATTTCGCGCATCGGCGGGGTGATCGCTTTGGTGCGGCGGCGGACGATGCCGAGCGGGCGCCAGACGAATTTCCCATTGATCATGATTTGGGCGAGGGTTCCGGACTTCACCTCGGAACGCACGCTCTCGCTCGGCACGATGGAGATCGCATTCTCGATGAGGACGCCGCGCTTCACGGTCTCGATGTTGTCGAACTCGACGACCTCTTTCACCTGAATGCCGGCCTGGGTGAACATGCCGTCGATGGCCTTGCGGGTCGGCAGGTCGGGCTCGAAGGAGATAAAACGCTCCCCGTCGATGGCTTTGAGATCGAGCGAGTCGCGTTTCGCGAGGGGATGATTCGGCGGGCAGATGACGACGAGTCGATCCTTCCAGGCGGGCTCGATCTCGACGCCTTTTCGCTCCTGCGGGTAGGCGACGAGGCCGAGGTCGGCGAGATTCTCCGAGACGTCGGCGTAGACCTGATTCGAGCGCCGGTAATGCACCCGCAAGTCGACCTCGGGAAATTGCTCACGAAAGGTCTCGAGATAGGGCGGCAGCTCGTGGAAGCCGATGCTGTAAACCGTCGCGATGGTGAGCGGACCGGCCACGACATCACGCATCGTCCCGAGATCCTGCCCGATGCTGTTGTAGGCCTCGAGAATGCTTTGGGCCGCCTTGAGAAAAACCTCCCCCTCGGGGGTCACGGCGAAGTTACGTCGCCCCCGCTCGAGAAGGATGACCTTGAACTTTTCCTCGAGGGTTCGGATCTGCTGACTCACGGCGCTCTGGCTGATGCCGTTGCGCGCCGCCGCCTCGGAGAAGCTGGTGGTCTCCACCAGATCGCAAAAGACCTGAAAGGTTTCGATGTGCATGGGCCGACAATAGCGATACGCAATGCCGCGGGGATTGGCAAGGGCAGTCTCGCCCGCTACTTCAGGGAGAAGCTCTCCCGCGGCGATCTGTCTATGACCCAGATGCCCTTCACCCGGCTCATAATGATCCCGGTGAGGAGGACGGGCCTGCCCTTTTCCCAAACCTGCCATCCGGTCGCTTTGGCATACTTACGATGGGAACTGGCGGCAAACCCGTAAGAGATCCGCTGATCTACGCCATTGGCCTTGTCCGCCTCGGTCACGAGGAGCCGGGTGGGACCGGTGAGCTGGAGGTCTTTCATCTCGTAGGGCACGGGATGGGCATCTCGCACCGTCTGGGTGAACCAGGATTTGCCTTTCTTGAGAAAAATCGCGTCCATCAAGCCGTTCACCGTCGTCTCGTGCGTCCCGCCGCGAACGCCGGCAGACAGTGGCTCGACGGTGCGCTCCTCGGCGACCGCGACCGCTTTAAGATCCTCGTTGCGCAGTTGCATTTCACCCTCGAGCTTTTTGAGGGCTTCCCGAGCGAAGGAATTGGGAGAGAGCGGTGATGGAGGCGATAGAGTCGCAGTCCCAGTTCCCGCAGCCGCCATCTCGGCCAGGGCAGCCAACGCGGCGGTGTCAACCGGCACGGCGGTAGGCGCGAGGGTTTCGTTCTGCGCGTGAAGAGCGCCAGTCGAGACGAGGAGTGAGAGAATCGCCAGCGTGAGCTTTTTCTCTGCGGCGCCAAAAGATCGAGAAAGGAGACGGGGAACCGGCTGACTCATGCCCCCTACTTTACGGTATGGAAATTATGAGGTCAAGGCTCCATTCAAGCCATCCCAACCGTAGCGGCATTTTCCTAACGTCTCTGACCAGTTACTGCGAACCCACCTCAGTCGCGGTTCATGAAGATCCGGAGAATATACCAGAAGAGCAGCGCGACACTGGCGAAGAGCGAGAGCGCGGCCCCGACATACTGATCGGTGCGGTAGTGGTGGATGATGTTCGAAGTGTTGTAGAGGATCGCGACCGAGGCGAAGAGCGCCATGGCGCCGGCGAAGATCGTGCCGAGATTAAACCCGAAGAGGATCGAGACGATGATGATGCCCATCGCGACAAATCCGCCGACCATGAGGAATCCGCGGAGGAAGGAGAAATCTTTCCCCGTCGCGAAGGCGGCAAAAGTGAGCCCCCCGAAGACAAAGCCCGTCGTCATGCCCGCTTTGAGGATGACCTGTCCGTCACCGGACAAATTCTGAGCCACGTAAAGCAAAGGCATGAAAATGATCGCCTGGGCAACCACGAAAATGGCGAGTCCCGCATACTGGGTGGCTTTTGACGCCTCAGAGGCGGCCAATCGCTCCGCGAGGAAGGAGACCCCCATGAAGGCCCCGAGGACGACGAGCCAGCCCATGCCGCCGGTCATCTTCTGAATCAGCCCGGGCGCCCAACTCTGGCCGAGGAGGAACCACTCGACCGCGATGAAGCCGAGGATGGCAAAACCGAGGTGGAGGTAAGTCTGGCGGATGAAGGCGGTGCGTTCTGCCGGGGCAGCGCCCGCTACGGTGAAGGGATTGGCGTAACCAGTGTTCATTTTGTGGGAAATCAGTATCTTGTCAGGATAATGGCAGGGAAGGCTTTGAGGCAATCACGAATGACAAAAAAATTTAACTGAACTCCCGCTGCCGGATCGACTCGTAGAGACAGACCGCCGCCGCGTTGGAAACGTTCAAACATTCCACCTGCCCGAGCATGGGAATGCGGATGAGGGTGTCGCAGTTTTCCTTCGTGAGACGGCGCATCCCCTCCCCCTCGGCTCCGAGGACGATGGCGAGAGGGCCGGTGAGGTCACATTCGAAGAGGTCGCAATCCGATTCATCGGCCGTCCCGACGACGCGGATGCCGCATTCTTCGCGAATGCGTTCGAGGAAGCGGGCCATGTTCCCGACCGAGACCACCGGCACATACATCGCCCCCCCGCACGAGACCCGCACCGCCGTCTCGGTCACGGGCGAAGCCTTGTGACGCGGCACGATCACCGCGAGGACTCCCGCGCCCTCGGCCGAGCGCAGGCAGGCCCCGAGGTTGTGGGGATCCTGCACCCCGTCGAGGACGAGGAGGAGGACATCCTGCACTTCAGCGATCCGGTCAAAGAGATCGTCCTCGGTGAGGCGGGCGATTCCCGTCGAGGTGCTCGAGTGCACGTTGGCACGGGCTTCGCGGGGACGGTTACCGGGAGTTTTCGGACGACGAGGTCGGGACATGGGCGTTTACCATCAGGCAAAAATCTCCGGCTGTCCAAGACGTTCGTGAATGGCATGGGCACCGGCACTATCCAGTCCGAGGACCCGGGCGAGCTGACCAAAATACTCGGCCTCTTTCTGCGTGTCGAGACGCACCGCCATCAGGGAAAATGCGTAGACCTGCTCATCCATGTCGTCGGAGACCTTGGCGAGGAAACCTTCGAGATCGAGGGGAGAGGCGGGCTGATCGCGGAGATAGTCGATCTCCTCCTGATCGAGCTCGCCCATTCTCCCGAGGATCGCGGAGCGCTCCGCTTCATCGACGGTGCCGTCGCACTTGGCGGCATTGCACATCGCCTCGATGAGGATCGCGGCTTCCTCCTGAGCCTCCTCAGGGGCGGCGGCAGGCTGTCCTCCGCCCACGAGCAGACCGAGGAACTCGCCCCCGCCCGCCCGGGAACTGACCGCTCCGAGAATCGAGGAAAGTCCCCCTCCGCCCGAACCGCCCGAACCGCCCGAACCGCCCGAACCGCCCGAACCGCCCGAACCGCCCGAACCGCCGAGCAGGGAACCAACCAATCCGCCAAGACCTCCGCCGCCGCCGCTTTTCTTGCTCTCGCCTCCAAGAAAGGAGCCGACAAGATCGCCTAGCATGCCGCCGCTGCCGCCGTTCTCGCGCTGCGCCGGAGCCGCCCCACCGGGGAGACTGCCGAGCCCGCCCAGTTTGCCGCTCGAGGCCGCGCTGTCGAGGAGCGAGCCGAGCATGTCCATCGCGCCGCCGGAACCACCCCCGGCTTTCGAGCCTTTCATCCGGGAAGCCGCCGCTGCCGCGAGGATCGCCCCGAGCGCGCCCATGCCGCCGCCGCTGCCGCGCTTTTGCCCGCCGAGGAGCACTTCGAGGATGTCACCGGCGCCGCCACCCTTTCCGCCCGACGCTCCCCCGAGGAGGCTGTCGAGAATGCTGCCGCCCTTCGACGAACCGAGCGCATTGTTGCTGAGAAGGCTTCCGAGGATTTTGACATCGTCCATTTTGATCTGAGGTTTCGTCTAACGTTAGAAAATATCGTCGCGAGATTAGGCGCGGAGATCGGGTGCGGCGAGACCTTTTTGAGAGACCTTTTTCAAAATGCGAGAAGGTCACGATCCGCGCGGTAGGGCGAACCGTCCCGGTGAGCCGGTTGGGCGTGCGGACGTCAAACGTCGCTCGCGGCTCGGCGGTGACGCCTCGCCCTACCTGATGATGCGGAAGTCGTTTCCCCCGTACCCTGACCCCGTTTCCCGGTGAATAAGAAGGGACGGTAAATAATCCGGTTCAGTATTGTCAGTTTAATCCTTCAGGCACGAAAAATATGAAAATAAAGGATTTGCAGTCAACTAAATAACCTGTCCCTCCGAATTACGGATGCCTTCCCCTGGGGCAAAGACTGGCCTCCGCCTGCTGGATCGGGGAACTACAGCGACGCGAGCCGGCTGGCTAAGGCGCCGAGAGACGATGCGAAGTATGTCGAGGGCGGCTACGACGACGGCTTTCCCACGACCGCGCCGGTGATGAGCTTCGAGGCAAACAAGCTCGGCCTCTTCGACTTGGGCGGCAATGTGTGGGAGTGGTGTGAGGATTGGTATTCAGGTGAACAAAAAGAGCGTGTCTTGCATGGCGGTTCTTGGAACTACGGCGAGCGTGGTGGTCTGCTCTCGTCGTATCGCAGTCGCTCTACTCCCGACGGTCGGGGCTACGGCAACGGGTTCCGTGTCGTGCTGGTGTCGTCGCGGGGCCAGGTTGCCTTCGTTCCTCAGGCTCCGCAGTGACGCTTTGCATTTGGCTGGCCACTGCCGCGGCATGGCGGTCTTTACCCTTTTATCCTGCCTGAGGCAGGCTCTGCGGAGTGGCTTCGCCCGATTTTAATGCCGCTGATCGCGGCAAGGCAGTCTCTTTTTACTCTTTGCAGCGAAGCAGCGAATTTTTTTTGATGAAAATCGAAATTCACAATTTTGCGGGGAGGTTGAGAACGTGAGAAATCACGGAATAGACACCTGCGAAAGGAGCGGTCCGGTAGGACGGCACCGTGTCTTGCGTGGCGGTTTGTCGGCTTTGCCGACCTGCAATCAGGCTCCGCCCGGTAGCGAACGCGCCGCGTCGGGGCAGTGTGGAACAACAACGAGCGTGGCAATGCCCGGCGCGATAGCGCTTCCAAAATGCGAAGCGAAGTTCGCATAGCGGCGCAAGCCGCAATCTGCTCTCGTCGAATTATCCCGGCGAGCCGGGATCTACGATATTCCAAGCCGTAGCGGCTTGCCGTTGAGTTGGGCAGTGCAATCGTAATACACCCGACAATCGGAACAACAACAACGGGTTTCGGGTCGTGCTGGTGTCGTCGCGGGGCAAGGCTCGGAAGCCAGCGGTTGCCAACCGGTGCCCGTGCCAAGAATCGGCGGGATTCCGTGCGGGGTGGAAGCTCTGCCCGGACAGTGCCAGGAAAGAGCCTAACCCGGGTCGCTCCGCCCCGTGGTAAAATGGATCTGGCGGAGGATAATGCCGCCAGCCACCGAGGAACGAACCCCCTCCGGCCCCGGGCCTTCGGCGGGAAGGGAGCCGAGGGGTTTAAATTGGAAATTCCTAGCAGTTGAAGTCCCAGCCCCCCGGTATCCGCAGGGGCCTGTCCCTTCGTGTCCCTTCGTGTCCCTTCGTGTCCCTTCGCGCTCTCCTTGTGCCGGTGTCGGGCGACTCGCTCTTCACCGACTCCCCGAGCGTGATCCTCGAAGTCCTCAGCCCGACCACCCGCCGCATCGACGAAGTCCAGAAATTCCGCGACTACATCACTGTCCCAAGCCTCGTTACCTACCTCCTCGCGGAAACCGACTCGCCTTTCCTCACTCTCCATCGCAGGGACGGCGCGGGCTTCCGCCGCGAAACCCTCTCCGGCCGGGACGCCGTTCTGGAACTCCCCGAAGCCGGTATCAGCATGCCGCTTGCCGAGCTTTATCGGGATGTGAGGTGAGAGGATGGAGAGCTCGCGCTCGGCCCGAGCGACCGCTTGGACATCCAAACCACCCGGCCTACGCAACCCCCATCGACGTCATGGGGCGGTCTCATCGTCGAGCTCGATGCCGCGGTCGAGGCACCAGCGCAGGGCGGGTCCGTGGCCGCGGGACGAGGCGATCCGCATCCAGCGCAGCGCTTCGGGAAAAGACACCGCGACTCCCGTGCCTTCGCTGAGGCAGCGCCCGTAGTGATACATGGCGCGTTCGTCACCGAGCTCGGCGGCAGAGCGGAAATGGACGACCGCCTCAGTGGAATCGGCCTCGCACCCGGTGCCATTGAGATAGAAGAGGCCGAGCAGATGCACGGCCGAGGCCCGTCCCTGCCGCGCGGCCGACTCGGCCCATTTGTAGGCCCCGGCGGCGTCATTCATCGAGAGTTTCACCCGGGCGAGCAGCTCCTGCGAGGCATCGTCCCCGCGACTCGCCGCCATCTCGAGGAGCGGGAGCGCCCCGGTTGCGTCGGCGAGACCGGTCTCGTCGGACCACTTTGAGGCGGCATAGCGGAGCTGGGATTCGAGATCGCCTTTTTTCGCCCCTTCGAGGAAGTAAGCGCCCGAGATCTCGAGCGACTCGCCGCGGGACTCCGCAAGAAGTCCGAGGACGCGAAGCGCTTCCCCGTTCCCCGATTCGGCGCGAGCCTCCAACCAGGTCTGGATCTGCTCCCGATTCGTCTCGATGTCGAGGTGTGCGAGAGTGGGAAGTAGCGCGAGCGACTCTGGTTCCCCGGCGGCTACGAGCAGATTTTCGAGCTGGGCCCGGGCCACCTCGCTGCTGTCGCCTTCGAGAAAGCGGAACTCGGGGATGGTGAAGGCAGCGGGCTCGGCCTCGCGGAAAAGCCCGCGTGTAAAGCTCCAGCCCGAAAGGGAATATCCCACGACACAGGCGAGAACGACGCCGAGGACGAGAGCCCAGAACCAGACGGCAGCGGCGGAGCGTTTCCGGGCGGGGTCGAGATTCCCGTCGTCGGGAACGTCGGCGACAACGGGCTCAGCTCCGTCCGTGGTCGCATCCATCTCCGGCATGGCTTCGGCCCTGACTACCCCGGGCTGCGCCCGGGCGATGTCGAGATCGCCTTCATAGAGGGTCGATTTGAGGACTTCGTCGAGACTGTTTTCTTTTTCCTCAGCGCCTCCGGCCTCTTCGTCGACAGGAGCGGCTTCATCAGCCGTCGCCCCGGCTGGCATCACAAATTTGGAAAAGGTGAGGAAAAGGTTGTCAGTCACCTCGGAGGGCTCGGCGCGCAATTGCTCACGAAAGCGCTCGAAGATCTCCGCGAGCGCGGCGGGCACTTCGTCGCTCGCGGTCACCGGCCGACTCCAGCGGAATCGTGTCCCGGTGAGGAGTTGCGACAGCAGCGGCAGGGCGATCGCAGAGCGGCGCACGGACTCATACTGCTTCCCCGGGAGTCGCGAGAGGTGGCGCACGCGCGAAGGAAGATTGACCCCCTCTTTCAAGGTCGGCAGCGTCTGGTGCAGGCGGAACTTCAGCGGGAACGAGGCCCACGCTCCGCTGCCTTTTCTCTCGATGAGACCGGTCGAACCGCTGAGCGAGCGGGTCCCCGTGAGGAGCAGGATGTTCTCCGCCGGGAGCCACCAGACGGCGCAGGCTCCGGCCTGTTTCTCGAGGGCATCGAGAGAGCGGTTGATCGCCGCAGCCATCGCCTGCGCGTTCTCAAGCGCGAGAGGGCCGGCTTTGACAATGAGGTCGCCGAGCGCGACTCCCTCGACGCGCTCCTCGCCGATGAGGGTGATCGACTCGCGGTCCTCGATGTAGTTGACCTGGAGCTGGTGCATCATGCCGCGGCCGGGGCGCTTGGTCGCGTCGTGATGCTGATTGAGCCAGCCCTCGCGGGGGATCGCCCCGGGCCCGGGGATCAGCTGCATGTGGGTCGCCGTGCCGCGCAGATGGGCGGCGATGGCGTAGCGCTCGCCGCTCGCGTCAGAGGTCGGGTCGAGGGTATAGTCGGGGGAGCCCTCGTAGGAATTTTCCAGATCCCGACGCAGCCATTCGCGCACCGGCATGAGAGGCCGCGCGACTCTCGCCCGGTCTTCCGCCGCGCCGGCCGCGCCGGATTCCATAGCCAGTTTGAAGGCCGCGTAGGTGTCCCCTCCCCCTTCCTCGAGCGTTCGCAGGATGACCTCGCGGAGCGCAGGATCGAGTTCGTCGAAATTGCGGGGAAGGGAGTCACGGTGAAAGGTGCGGATCGGCACCCCGGCGATCAGGGAACAGAAGACCTGGGCGAAACCCCAGTCGACCGCATGTTCACGCACCTGAGCCCCGGGCTTGGTCCAGCCATAGAACTCGGAAAAGACGGGGAAAATGCTCCCGTGACGATTCATCACGACCTCGAAGTTCAAGGTCGAAAAACGTACTAGCGAGGGCGGCAGAGGCCCGATCGATTCGAAGAAGTCGAGGAACTGCGCGACCCACTCGCAGGCCACCGTGACGGGCACTCCGCCGGCGCGGCCCAGATAGGCGGGGAGAGGCTCGCCATCCTGCATCTCGTCAGCGTAGAAGAGTTCCTCGGCATCACGCCCCCACGAGATGAGTCGCGAGAGATGGTGATTGCGGATCCCCGCGACGAGCCCAAGATCCGCCTGAAAGGCTTCGAGCTTGTCGGCCCGGGCGGCGGCGCCTTCGAAGATGTGCAGCCTCGCGAGCCCCCATCGCTCGCAGTCGAGCACGAGGAGGATTTTCTCGTCCATGCCCTGCGAGGGCAGGGTGATCACATTTCCCCGCGCGTCCCGGACGAAGCTGTATTGGGCGAACTCGGTAATCGAGGGAATTTTCATCGCGGTAAAACGAGAGGGGGAGAGGCGGGAGACGCTCCGGAAAGGGCGTTTATAATATTTTTAATAAGCGGTTGAGGACGTGTCGTGGAAGGTAGATGTTTCCGCGGCGGAAGTCATTCCCAAACCGCATCCTATCATGTCGCAAGAAAGGCGCAGCAGTATAACACGTCGCACCGGCGAGACCGATATCCAATTGGACCTCGGCATCGACGGCACCGGTCTCTCCACGATCTCGACCGGGGTTCCCTTTTTCGACCACATGCTGACGCTCTTCGCGAAGCACGGGCGTTTTGACCTTACTGTGAAAGCGCTCGGCGACATCGAGATCGACTTTCACCACACCGTCGAAGACACCGGCATCGTTCTCGGTCAGGCCTTCCGCGAGGCGCTCGGGGAAAAGCGCGGCATCTTCCGCTACGGCTCGGGGCATTTCCCGATGGACGAGACTCTCGTGCGCGTCGCTCTCGACGTGAGCGGACGCCCCTTCCTCGACTATCGTGGGCCGGATGGTGTGCCCCACGTCGGCGAGAAGTTCAACTTCACCCTCGTGGAGGAATTCCTGCGCGCCTTCGCCTTTAACTCGCTCATCAATCTGCACGTCGAGATCGTCTACGGTCGTGACCCGCACCACATGGCCGAGGCGATTTTCAAAGGACTGGCCCGCTCCCTCGACTCGGCGACGCAGATCGATGCACGCATCGCCGGTGATATCCCGAGTACAAAAGACGTGCTTTAAATCCCTCCCCGTCGGGTCTACAGATCAGCATGTCCAATCGCGTCGGCGTCATCGATTACGGAGGCGGTAATCTCCGTAACGTCCTCAATGTGCTAAAATTCCTCGGACACGAGGGTTCGCTCGTCTCGTCCCCCGCCGATCTCGGGTCGGTTGACCGGCTCCTCTTCCCCGGCGTCGGCTCCTTTGGCGACTGCGTCGGCGAACTCGACCGCAAAAAGCTGCGCGATCCCATCGTCGAATGGATCGCCGCCGACCGGCCCTACTTCGGCATCTGCCTCGGCTACCAGGTCCTCTTCGAGAAAAGCCACGAGACGCCCGACGCGAGGGGTCTCGGGGTCTTTGCCGGTGAAGTGGTCCATTTTCCCGCGCGACCGGGCATGAAAGTTCCCCACATGGGATGGAACGAGGTGACCCCGACGGCCCCCTCGTTCTATGCCTGGCAGGGCACGCCGGATCCGCTCTACCTGTATTTCGTCCACTCCTACTACCCGCAGCCCGAGGATGGCTCGCTCATTGCCTCGACGACGAGCTACGGTGACGACTTCGCCTCGAGCATCTCGCGCGGGAGGACTTTTGCCGGGCAGTTCCATCCCGAGCGCAGCCAGGAAGCCGGGTTGAAGCTGATCGCGAACTTTCTCGAGACTCCGCTCTGAGCG
>JBDNIL010000126.1:0-2690 GCA_041688355.1 Verrucomicrobiales bacterium
TGCCGTGGTGATTGACCCACTTTTCCCCGAGGATCTTCAGGCCGAACTCCGACCACTTGAAGTCACCCGTTTTTGCATCACCCGAAAAGGCATGCGTCGCGGTGCGGATCCCGATGACAGGTTTTCCCGCGTTGAGGAATTCTGCAAAATTCGCGAGCTGGCCATCCGGGAGCTGGCGGAAGCGTGTCCCGATGATCATCAGATCGGCACTGTCGAGTTCCTCAGAGCCCGGGATGTTCTTCTGAAAAGTCGAGTCAATGTAGCCGCCCTCGGGATGGATCGCGAAGAGGACGACGCAGTCGTAGCCGTATCTCTGACTGAGGATCTTGCCGAGCATCGGCATGCTCTCTTCGGTGCGATACTCTTCGTCACCCGAGACGAGGACGATCTTTTTGCCCTTGGCGGTTCCTTCTTTCGCGGGCAACCGCAGCCGGTCGGCGGCGAAGGAGGAGATGCCGAAAACGGCGGTGGCGATGAGAGCGACGAGGGTTTTCTTCATAAAACACAAAAATAGGGGGCAGATATATACCGCATCAGGGTAAAAAATCTGACAAAAGAAATGCCGGATCAGGCCAATTCCCGATCCGGTCATTCCACCGTAGCCCCCCGCCCCGGCTCAGATCTCCACCCATTCTCCCGGGATGGGGACCGCATACTGGCCGTTCGCGTCGGCGACGAGCGGAGCCTCGCTGTCGTAGGTGAGATTATCGATGTTCGGGTTGAACTGGAACTCCGACGCCATCGCCTCGTCCCAGGTCACGACCTTCCCCATGTGCGTCGCGGCGCGGCCCATGATCGAAGTCAGGTTCGTCAGGGCCGCCCTTTTCGCCTGGTTGAAGGGCGTATCCTCGCGGATCGCTTTGGTGAAGTCGTTCCACTGCGCCTGCCAGGGCGTGAGTTCCTCCTTCGGGGCTTCCCAGAGGATGTTGTCATCGGCGATGCGGCGGTCTTTGAAGATCTTTGTCGTCCCCGCATGGATGTTGCCCGAGAACTGCGCCGCCTTCTCCGAACCTTGAATGTAAGTGGCGAAATCGTTGTGGCATTTCGGGATGTAACGCACGTTATCGTAGGCCTTCGTCCCATCGGCAAAGGTCCACTCGATCGAGTAGGAGTCGAGGTTCTGCCCTTTGTCGGTGTTGTTGAAAGCACGCCCGCCGATCCCGTGGGCGGAGACCGGATACTCGCCCTTGATCCAGCAGATCTCGTCGATCTGGTGGATGTCCATCTCGGCCCAGAGACCGCCCGAGACCCAGAAGAACTTCGTGAAATTGCGGAGCTGCCACTCGAGGTCGGTCTTGTCAGCCGGCTTCGGTCCGAGCGGTCCCGAGGGGCCCATGCGGTAGGCGCTGATGCTCTCGATGTTCCCGATCTCCCCTTCCCCGATGCGGCGCATCAATTCGGCCCGGTTGACCGAGTGCCGACTCATGACCCCGGCCGCGATCTTCACCCCGCGGGCCTCGGCATCCTCGCCCGCCTTGATGAGCCGACGCACGCCCGGAGGATCGACCGCGAAGGATTTTTCCATGAAAACGTTCACGCCCTTTGAAACTGCATACTCGAGTTGCTGGGGGCGGAAACCCGCGTAGCCAGTGATCATCGCGACATCGCCCGACCCGGGTCGCAGCGTATCGATGGCCCGCTTGAAAGCATCGAACCCGATGAAACGATTCTCCGGCGCGACGACGGCACGTTCCTTGTATTTTCCCTCGATCGCGACGCGGGAGCGCTCCAGCCTGTCCTCGTAGAGATCGGCCATCGCGGTGAGGGAGACCCCGTCGTCCGCGTCCATCGCATTCACGACCGCACCGCTGCCGCGCCCGCCGCAGCCGATCAGGGCGAGACGGATCCCGTCACTGCCGGCGGCGTGGACGGCGGGGATGGAAAAGCCGGCCAGGACGGAGGCCGCGGCCGCTTTTCCGGATTGACCGAGGAATTGGCGACGGCTCGTCGCGAGCGGGTCGGTGGCAGGCAGATCGTTTGCTGGATTCATTCCCCTAACCTGACGACTCTGCCCGCCGCGAACAAGTACGGGTTCGCGCACTGATACGGATCAGCGCCCACGCGGCGTGAGGTCGTGATTTGTCTCCGTGCCTTCGCTCAACTCGATAGCGGCAAGGGTCGCTTTACCATCTTTCAATGTAACCGTGCCGACTTCGCCAAGCGTCGTCTTTGTGGCGATGATCTTGCCGTCCTTGTCCCGGGCAACAAGGAGATAACCTTCAAACTCCCAGCCTCCGAGATTAGAGCTGTCTTTGTCCTGATCGTAGGAAGTCTCAACCGATTTCAGTTCATGCTCTGACGATTTACCGGCGACCAGTTGGGTGGAGAACTTCTGAACCGAGAGCACTTTATACCAGTCGAGTGCACGGTCCGCATGGCGTTTCGAATTACGTCCTACGAGGACGATAGTACAGTTCGCCTGGTCGAGGTCGATGTCGCGGGACATATTCGAAGCTTTCACCGAGGTGGTGATCGTCATGTCCTGCATGTAGACACTGCTCCCCTGACGCGCCCGCTGGCGGCCGATCGGGACGTCAAAAGTGAGTTCAGGCAGCTCCTTCGGGGCGTTGGCGATGATCTTCTCCTGCGAGACCGCATCGAAGACGGAGATCTTCGTGTTGAAAAACTGACCGTCCGCCCGCTTGATCCTGACATTCCCGCTACTTGCGGTGTGGGAGATGATCTCGACA
>JBDNIL010000127.1:0-3227 GCA_041688355.1 Verrucomicrobiales bacterium
TCGAAGCGCAGGGTCTCGCTCTTACCCTGATCGATCAGCTTTGTGTGGTGCAGGATCTTCGTTGACTCGGGAATAAAGCCTTTGGCAAGGCCCCCGGGATCCTTGGCCATTTCATTGCCGGCCATGCCCAGTTCCTCCAGCGATCCCGGCGCGCCGATCACGAGATTGTGCTGGGTGACATCGGGATTGGAAAGAATCAACTTCACCGGCTGACCGGGTGAGACGGTGAAATTCGTCGTGTCATAGAGCATGCGCTCGGGCAGGCAGCCGATGCGGACGGTGAGCAGGTCCGGGCGACCGTCGAAGGCGGCGTCTTTGGCGCTGAGCCGGGGGACGATGGCTTTGTCTTTCTTTTTGTCCCAGCTTTTCAGAAAGGTCTCGAGAGCAGGGTGTTCTGCCAGAAATCGCGGGTTTTCCTGACCGTGAGGGCGCAGCGACTCCGAGTTCAGGGCACAGCGGACCGCGTAGCGGAGGTGGTCCCCCATGGGCTGATCGAAGACGGGCAGGATCGCCCCGAGGGCTTCCGCTTCCCCCAGATAACTTGCCAGGGTCACTGCCTCCATCCGCACGAGAGCATCGGGATCTTTGGCCGCAAGAGAGAGCGAGGCCAGCGAGGTCATGATGGGTCTGTCAGGGGCGGGATGGCGCAACTGCCGGACGGCCGCAGCGCGAGCTTCGGGCACATCACAGACGAGCAACTCAGCGAGCAGAGCAGGTCGGTCCTCACCGATCCAGCGGTACAACCACATTGCCTCGACCTGGTGATGCCGATAGCGCGCCTCTCCCGGATCGAGCGCCGCCAGCCAGGCATCGAGAGCTTTCACCAGTTCCGCCGGATCCCGCCATGACAACTCACGCCGCGTCCATGCTCGGATCTTCGACTCGGGGCGCTTCAGGTTTTCGAGGAGTTCCGTGACTGTAGCCCCGGCAATCTTCGGAGGATCCTGCAAGGTTGCACCCTTTGGCACGACGCGCCAGATCCTGCCCGAACTGCGGTCGCGGCGGGGATCGCGCAGGGAATACTGGGCATGACCCTTCACCGGATTGTACCAATCACAGATGTAAAAATCCCCGCGCGGCCCGAAGCCCACATCGACGGGGATGAAGCTGAGGTTGGTCGAGAAGATGAGGTCAAAGACAAACTCCTCGGCATAGTGGTCGTCTTTCCGTATCCATTTGTGAAACTCGATTTTGTTGGTGGGCTTGTAGCGGGCCTTGATGAAACCGCCCTGCATCTCTTCGGGCCAAAAGGGAAAATCAACAAAGTCGTGGCCGCAGGTGCCGGAGTAGGCGGGCAGTCCCGTCGCGGGCGGATGCTGCTCGGGATAGGGCGGATTCGTAGCGTGGAAGGCGTTCGCAAAAATGGGATGGCTCGCGACGTGGTTGCCCCAGTCATCGAAGGCCACGCCCCAGGGATTTGTGTTCGGGTAGCTGCCGAAGGCGACGAGTTGCCGCGTACGGGGCGTGTAGCGGAACCAAGCTGAGTTCTGCGTCCGCACGGGACCGAACTTCGTCTCGACCTGCGAGTGGTGAAAGATGGACTCGCGCATCAGCAGATCGCCTTCGGGCGTCCAGATGAAGTCGTGGATCGAGTGATGACTGTCCTCGGTTCCGAAGCCTGACAGTAGCACCGTGCGCCGGTCGGCCCGGTCGTCACCGTCGAGATCTTCGATCAGGGTAAGATCGGGCTGCTCAGAGACATAGATCCCGTTTTTCGCCAGCTCGAAGGAGATCGGGATATGAATGTCGTCGGCGAAGACGGTTGATTTGTCGGCTTTTCCGTCCGCATCGGTGTCTTCGAGAATGACGATCTTGTCGGCCGGTTCCTGCCCGGGGTAGACGTGCGGATAGGTCGTCGAGCAGCTCACCCAGAGCCGCCCGCGCGAGTCGAAGCGCATCTGAATGGGATTGGCGATCTCGGGGAACTCTTCCTCCGAGGCGAAGAGATTCACCTCGAAACGCGGATCGACATTAAATGCGGTCAGTTCATCGGCAGGCGAGAGCCATTCGTTCGCTCCCCTGCCCTCGGCGACGGCTTCGAGCGGCGGCAGGTTCGAGTCGTCGATCGGCCCCTCGACCTTTTCGCCCCGCGCGAGAGCATGAATCCGCGCCTCACGATTGGTGGCCATGCTCTCGAAGTTTCGCATCGCGGGGAGGAAGTCGAGATAGCCGTAGTCCTTGTTGCGGTCGCCGGTGTAGTAGAAGGTGTTGAGCGGCCGGTAGCGGCGGAAATACTGGCGATTCATGTCGATGACGACAGCACGCAGATCCTCGTTTACGTCGGGCGGCGAGACCGCAAAGAGCGCCTGGAAAACCTCACGGGCAAAGAGACGGTAGCCGGCTTCGTTGAGATGGACGCCGTTGTCAGTCGCGCGCCCGGCTTTCACCAGATCGATCGTCGCCCGATGGAGATCAATGAAGCCGACCCCCTGCGCGGCCGCCACGCCGCGCATCGCTTCGGTGTAGGCCGCGAGGATCGTGTCCCGCCCGGCTTCGGCTTCGAAATCCCCCACCGGGGAGATCAGGACGATGCGCGGACCGGTTTTGCCATTGAAGGCCGAGGTTTTCAACTCCTCGAGGTAGCGGGCCAGCCGAGCGGTAAACTCCTCGATTTTCTCCAAGCCCGCGAAACTCTCATTGAACCCGAAGGCCGCAAAAACCACGTCGATTTTTTCCCTCGCGAGGTGCTGCGCCACCGTCGCGAAGTTGTCGGGACGCGGCTGCAAATCCACCTCGTCGCCCGACCACGCAAAGTTGCGGATCACGAGATCGAGTTCGGGATGCGCCTGATACAGCATCGCTTCGAGGATGCCGTGACGACCGGCCTGCTCGAGGAGTCCGTTGCCGACGAAGGCGATGCGCTCGCCTTTTTCCAGTTGCAACGGCAGGGTGGTCACGACGGCCTCGCCTTTGAGCGGATGGGGCGCCGAAGCCGCATAGATCCCGTAACGCTCCAGCGACGGATCGAGCGGAGGGGCAGCTTTGCCGGTCTCGGTGTTCTTTGCATCCGCCGGATTCACCGGAAGCGGCCCTTTGGTCTGACCAGTAGCGGCGAGAGGCGCGAGTGCGAGGAGAAGGGCGAGATGCCGTGGAGAAAAAGTCATGGCGGGAGCATGGAGTGACTCACCCATTCCGTCAAAGGACGGAGTTCCGCCACACTTGCAACTTTCCGATCCGCGGGCTACCATCCCTCCATGTCGGCAGCGGACAGATGGAACTTCGTTTCA
>JBDNIL010000128.1:0-4824 GCA_041688355.1 Verrucomicrobiales bacterium
GAGAGGGCTCCGAGATTGTTCGTATCGGTCTTGTGGTTCGGCATCATGCCGGGGCTGAAGGGCAGACGCAGGTCACCCGCTTCGAAGTTGCGGAAGAGCAGCTCGAACTCCGCTTCGTCGTAGCGACCTGGTTTCGGGAAAGGAACCCGGTTGCGCTCGTCATTGCTCATGCACATGCGGAAGTTAAAAGCCTGGATGCGTTTGTCGCCCTCCCCTTCCCCGCCCGGCGGGTCTCCGTGGACACCGGCGACGAGGCCGCTCGAGGGATCGCCGGGGATCTTGTAGGGATCGACGGGGCGGACGAAGAGGTGGCCCTTCATCTGCGTTTTCTGCACTCCGTTGAGAGTCTCGCCGTAGACAGAGTTGGCCTCGCGTCCGACGTGGTAGCTCACCCCTGCGGCAGCGAGGAGGTCGCCCTCGTAGGTCGCGTCGAGGAACATTTTCCCGGCGAAGACCTTTCCCGACTCCATCGTGATCGAAGTGATGCGGTCACCGTCTTTCTCCACTCCCGTCTCGCGATTGAGACGTTCCTCATAAAAGACGACCGCATCGGCTTCCCCTAACATGTCTTTAAAAATCGCATCCGCCACGTGGGGTTCGAAGACCCACATCGCATCCGCCTTCGGGTCGAAGATCGCGCCGCCGCCCTTTTTCCCGCGGTCATCGGGCCGCTGCAGAGTCCATGCTGCGGGTTTCGCATAGTGCCGGTGGACCCGCTGGTAAAACTCGCGGCTGATCCCGCCGATCGTGTCTTTTCGGCCAGAGTCAGTCGCACCGAGGCCGTTCGTGGTGAGACCGCCGAGGTGATCGGTCGGCTCGATGAGGAGGACCGACTTGCCCATGCGCGAGACCTGGATCGCCGCCGCCACGCCGGAGCTGGTTCCCCCGTAGATCACGACATCGGCGACAGTAGGGGGCTGCTGTGCCGCAGCGACACCACAGAGGATCGGGGCGAGGAAAAGCAAAACCGTGGAAAGAGAGGGAGTCTTCATCGGGCGGATTCTCGCGCCACTCCGGGAAGATTCCGAGTAAAAAATCAAGTATGGCGCATTCAAGAGGGTCGCGCCGCTGATCAAACCCTCTCTGATAGGGCTTGCGGGGGCAGTACGTTCCGTGGTTCAGTAGGCGGATGCACTCCCCCGCCTCCCGCGCCGAACTCCGAAAGGTCGTCATTTTTAGCGCAATCTACATTCTCGCGGCGGGTGTCTTCTCTCTGGTGCAGGGAAACGGGGAGTTCGTCTTCTACATCGTGGTGATGCTGGTGCTCATCGCGGCGCTCGTCGTGGTCCACCGGCGCGTGGGTTTGAGTCGCGGGCTGCTCTGGTGTCTCTCGCTCTGGGGACTGCTCCACATGGCGGGCGGCCTCCTCCCGATCCCATCCGCCGGGCACGACGCGGACGTGCCGGGGGTGCTCTATAATTTCTGGTTCATCAAGGGCTGGCTGAAGTACGATCAGCTCGTCCACGCCTATGGCTTCGGCATCACGACCTGGCTCTGCTGGCAGGCGATGAGTGCCCGCACCCTCAACGCGGCCGGTCGCCCGCTCGAACCGACTGCGGGCCTGATGGTGCTCTGCGCGGCGGCGGGGATGGGCTTTGGCGCTTTCAACGAAGTAATCGAATTCATCGCCACCCTGACCCTACCCGAGACCAACGTGGGCGGATATGAGAATACCGGCTGGGATCTCGTTTTTAATCTACTCGGTTCCGGCCTCGCTGCGATGATCCTCCTCTGGACAAACCGCCCGCGAGGGCAGGAAGAATAAGTCGGGTTTCACCCCATAGCCGGGGGGGGAGCCGGCGCTCTAGGGTGGGGTCGTATGAAAACCATCCTTACTCTCGCCCTCTTGGCTGCGGTTCTGCCCGGATCTCTCGGTGCCCAGAACGTCGCCCCCATTTCCAGTTCAAAAAATCTGCCTCTCGGGACAGAGATGTCTGCGGAAACGCGGGCCATCCTCCAGGACAGGTTGCAACGTGACCGCGCCTCGGATATCGCGGCAGCCATGCGTATTAGATCCGAGGCGGAGGCCCAACTCGTGGTCGACTCCATCCTCGATCAGGCAAATGCCGCCGCCATCATCGCCGAATCGAATGAGCGGGCCCGACTGCGCCAGCGCCTCGCCGAAGCCAATCGGACCGACGCCATGAGGACGGAGAGCATCGACTACCTGACCCGCCGTCTCCGCGGCGACGTCACGGTTACCGAGGTTCCCGAGTCCTTCCGCTCGCGCGTGGTGGTGGAAGATCCGGTCAGCGGCACCCGTGTTGTGCGGGAGGGGCGGCCTCGCTTTTACGACGACAACACACGGGTCGTGACCTATCGCAGCATGGAAGAAATCCCCCCCGTGCTCATCGCTTCCTCGCGGATGAACCGGGTCCGGATGCTCCCTGTCGCTGAGTCCCCCTACGCTGCCACTCTCGCGGAAGTGGCTCGTCGCCCCGCCGAATACGTCGCGCCGCAGGCCTATGCAGTCAGTTATACGGTCGATCCGAACTCGGAAGTGACCCGCGACGATATCCTCTTCGTACAGGGATCGACGGCCTTTCAGGATGCCTACTCCTACGATCTCGTGCAGGATCTCGCGATGGCGATCAGCGATCCCGCCCTCGCGGACCAGAGCTTCGTGATCGAAGGTCATGCCTCGGCCGAGGGGGATTACAATGAAAACCTCAGCCTTTCGCAGGCCCGGGCCGAGCGCATCGCCCGCGAGATCGTGCGATACGGAGTGTCCTCCTCTCGCCTCATCCCCGTGGGCTATGGTGAGAACGAAGCTGTCTACCCGTCAGATTCGGCGGACAATCTTCGGTCTCTCGATAGACGTGTCGCGGTTTTCCGTCTCCAACCGTCGGTGAAGGTGACGACCGCGCCGTAACGGCGACACTTCTGCCGGTAGCCCGGGAGTCTCCTCCCGGGTGTCGCTGCCGGGAGGGAAGTCTGCAATGCCCCCGCGTCCCCGTCGCGATCTCCTAATGGGTCACTCGCCAGCCGCCTCGTAGACCTTCTTGCCGCCGAGCCAGGTCGCGCGCACCGTGATCTCACGGACCTCGTCGATCGGGCAGGTGAGGATGTCGCGGTCGAGGACAATGAAGTCCGCGAGTTTGCCCGCCTCCAGCGAGCCCTTTTCTTTTTCCTCAAAGGTGAGCCAGGCGTTGTTGACCGTGTAAAGCCGGATCGCGTCAGCCCTCTCGAGGATCTGTTCGGGGCGCAGCGATTCGCCCATCCAGCGGGGCTGGCGCGTCAGGGTCGTCCAGATCCCGAGGAAAGGATTGTAGGGATTGACGGAGCGCATGCTGCCGATCTTCTGCATGTGATCCGAGCCGCCGCCCGCGATGACGCCTTTGTCCCGCAGCGTCTTGTAAGGCTGGAAATACTCGAGCCGATCCAGCCCGAACTGCTTCAGCAGGGTGCGCCCGTCGAGATAGAGCCAGGCGGGCTGCAAGTCGGCGACGATGCCGTGGGCGGCCATCTTCTCGATCGCCTCGGCGCTCATGAAGTTGCAATGGGTCACGCAGGGGCGCAGCTCATTCACGGGAAAGTCATCGGTCCCGATCTTCGCGTAGACATCGACGAGGCGCTCGACCGCCCCGTCGCCGACGGAGTGAGCGGTAAACTGGAGCCCTTTCGAGAGCGCGTGCCGGGCCATCGTGTAGAGCTTCTCAGGCTCGACGTAGACCATGCCCTGATACTTCGGATCATCGATCCCGTAGGCGGCACTGACACCCCAGGGACGCTTCATGTAGGCGCTCCCCGTGAGCATCCCGCCGTCGAGGAAGATCTTGATCCCCCGCAGCCAGAGCTTGGAATTGTAGGCATGGAGTGGATGCGCCGCCGCCTTGTCGATATTCTCCAGGACCTTCTCGATCGGGGCCTGGGCATTGACACTGTAGTAAAGGTAGACGCGACAGGTGAGGCGGTCAGCCTCCCGCAGCGCCGCGTAGAGCGCGATATTGCTGTCGCCCGCAGCGCGATCCGAGATGCTCGTGATCCCAACCCTGTTGTAATCGGCGAGGAGTTCCCCGAGCGCATCGACCCTGCCTTTTTCATCCGGGCTTTTTGTCCCCGTATCGCCCCGCTTGATCAGTCCCGTCGCCGATCCGCGCAGGATCCCCGAAGGTTCGCCGGAGGCGGGATCTTTTTCCAGTCGACCCGTCCCGCCCTCGGGGGCCGGGGTGTCACGGGTGATGCCCGAGAGCGAGAGCGCGAGAGAGTTCACCGCCGCATCCGGTCCCGTCCGGAAGACGACGGGATGCAGCGGCGCCGCCTCGTCGAGCTCGGCCCGCGTCGGGAAGCGCTGCTCGCGCAGCCGGGTGATGAAGACCTGCGAGAGATTGACCCACGTCCCCGCCGGGACCAGTGCGGTGCGGCCGCGGATGTAGGTGAGGACGTCGGCTATCGTCTCCATCTCGGGGATGACGTGGTCATACTCGAAGACCGAGGCCCCCGTGCTATGGACATGCGAGTCGATCAGTCCGGGCAGCACCGTCGCGCCCTTCAGATCGATACGGGTCGCTTCGGCGGGCAGTCCAGCCTCGATCGCCGCATTCGTCCCGACCTTCACGATCCGCTCGCCATCGACGAGCATCGCTTCAGCGATGGAGAAGTCCCCGTCGACCGTGACGAAGTGTCCGTTGAGCAGAGCCACCGGGGCGGCGTGGAGGGGCAGAGCAAGGAGAGCGAGCAGGGCGAGGAGAAAGAAACGATTCATTTGCAGACGAGCATGCCAGATCGCGCGGCGAAACTCTATCCCGTAATCCCGTTTTTAAGGAAAGGCCAGGTTGCGGGGCGGAGCCGGTGCCACGCCACCATGCCCCCATAACGCAAAAA
>JBDNIL010000527.1:0-4251 GCA_041688355.1 Verrucomicrobiales bacterium
CTTTTTGTCGCGGGCCTCGTGGGCGGCGTGGACAAGACGGGCGCGGAAGTCGCCTTCGGTTTCAGAGAGATTGGACAACAGTCCGGTGAGGGGGCTCTTGAAGACGGTGCAGGTATGATTGGCGTAGAGCCAGTCGACGAGCTCCTTGTCGAGGCTGGACCACAGCTTTGTATCGAGGAGGGCCTGGGGCAGTTCCGAGAAAGCTGCCCCGGCGACGGGTTCGCTGTCGAGCTGGCTCACGGTGAGGCCGTTCGGTAGTTCGAGGGTCTGCGACCAGTCTATCGCTCCGCTCGCGGGGTCGATCTTGTTGACCATCGCGGTGGCCTCGGCGCCATTGATCCCTTTGGCGGCATCGACGTAGCGCACTTCGCCGACGCGGATGACGGCGGGGACGTAGTTGATCTCGGCTGCGGGGATGCCGGCACCGGTGGGGATAAAGTAGTCACTCGCCCCGCGCGGGAGACGCGGACGCATCGGCTGGGGAGCGACGGGTTTCGCTGCCTCGGCGGCGGGAGTTGGCGCTGCTGCCTTGGCTGCGGCGAGCTCGGCGCGGCGCGGATCCATGAGCTTTTTGATCTGGCCCCGGACGAGCGGACCGGTCAGGTAACTCATGACCCAACGCACGTGGAAGACGGTCGGGGCGTCGTCGTTGACATTGTTCATCAGGAAAACGCGGGCCCCGAGACCGGCGAGCAGTTCCTCCATTTTTTTCCGGTCAAAGCCGCTGTTGGTGCTCGAGGCGGCGCCCTCCAGGCCGTCGAGGACGCGCGCCTTGTCCCGCTCGGTCTGGAGACGTCCCAGCCACCAGGTCCCGATGTTGGAGAGGGCTTTGTAGTCGAGATCGACGGGGTTCTGCGTAGCGAGGAGCACGCCGAGACCGAAGGCCCGGCCCTGTTTCAGCATCGTGATCATCGGCTTTTTCGAGGGAGGCATCGCCGAGGGTGGCAGGTATCCGTAGATCTCGTCCATGTAGAGGAGCGCGCGCAGGCTCGTCGTGCCGTTCTGGGTGCGCATCCAGCCGAGCATCTGGTTGAGCAGGAGCGAGACGAAGAACATGCGTTCGGAGTCTCCGAGGTGGGCGATGGAGAAGATGGAGATGCGTGCTTTGCCCTCGGGGGTGTGGAGCATGCGCTTGATGTCGAGAGGCTCGCCTTGCAGCCAGGTCGAAAAGCCGGGCGAGGCGAGGAGATTGTTCATCTTCAGAGCGAGGTCGAGGCGACTCTTTTGCGGGCAGACCGTCTCGAGATCCATCACCCCGATTTTGTCAAAGGGTGGCACCTGGATGTGACGGATGAGGGCCTCGAGGGTGACGCCGTGGCCGGCTTTCCAGGAGTGGCTGAAAATATTTGAGAGCAGGATGTGCTCGGGATCGCGGATCGGGTCGGCGTCGTTTCCGACGAGGGAGAGCAGGCTAGAGACGGTCGACTCGATGCGCTCGGCGAGGGCTTCCCCGTCGTCGAGGATCTCAAAAGCGGGCACATCGAGCGAGCTCAGGATGGAGACCGGCAGCCCGGCATTCGAGCCAGGGGTGTAAACTGCCATGTCGATCTTCTCTCGGAACTGGCGGATGCGGTCGGCACTCTGGCCCCAGCTCTCGAGTCCGCTCTTCCACATCGCGGCGGTCTTGGCGGCGTGCTCGTCGGGGGTGAGACCTTTTTTCTGCGCGTCGTCCTCATTGATCCAGGGGCGGAAACTTTCCGGGGTAAGGTCGGGGAAGCTCAGGAGCAGGTTTGCGATGTCGCCTTTGGGATCGATCACGATGGCGGGGATGTTGTCCATCGCGGCCTCTTCGAGCAGGGCGATGCAGAGACCGGTCTTGCCCGAGCCGGTCATGCCGAGGACGACACCGTGGGTGACGAGGTCTTTGGAATCGTAGAGAACGAGGTCGTCCTGCAGTTCCTTGGCGCCGAGATCGTATGTCCTACCGAGGTAGAATTTGCCGAGCTGTTCGTAGTCTTCTGTGCGAATTTCCATGAGGGGGAGCGGGAGGGGGAGCGGAGGATCGGAGCGTAGCGGAGATGGACGGAGCGAAATGAAGTCAACTGGAGGAGGGGCGTCAATTCAGGGTGTATTTGATCGACTCTCCGTGGACGCTTTGGTAGCCGGCCTGCCCCTGCCAGGCCCAGAGTTTAAAAGTACGCATCCCGGTCGGAACGGTAAAGGTCAGTCGACCGCTCTGCGCAGGGCCGTTGAGGGGGAGCGTGCGGATTATGCGTTGACCCGAGCGTAGCTCGATGCGGGAGACAAATCCGCGCTTCACCGAGAACTCGAGCGAGCGGGGTGCCCCGGCGGCGAGTTCGCGGGACTCGCCCTTGGCCCGCACCACGTGGACATTGGGACGCCAGAGTTGACGCTGCTGGCTGCGCCACTGCTGGTCGAGGGGACGATAGGGCCGGATCGACGGGCCGAAGCCCTGCGCCGCAGCGGGATCGGGGAGGAGGAAGCCGACAACGACGAGACTGAGAGTGCAGAGGAGGAGGGGAACGCGATGCATGAGAATGGTTTTCGCCGGGTGAGAGTGATTTGGTCTTTCCGCAGGTCGCATCATAAGAAAGCAGCAACCGATTTTCCAACCTTTCTTATGACCAAATTCGTCTTTCCGGCGGTGTGGTTGGACATTTTTTTCTTTCCCTTAGGCATCACTGCGTCAGGCTGCTAGCAGCCTGTCGGACTGGTCTTGTCTCCATTCGTGAAAATTCGCGAAGATTCGCGCTCATTCGCGTCTAAAAGAATGAGGAACGCAAATCCCGAACGTTTCCCAATAGCCTCTTCAACCATCTCGCTTCATGTGCCACCGGCTTCGATTTGTAACGCGAATGGCCGCGAATTCGCTACGCTTCCGCAAATGACCGCGAATCTTCCGGAGGGGGGGGGGAAGTAGAGTAGCTCGCACGATTTCCCCCTTCAATGCACGCGTAAGGTCCCGCCCCAGTTCCCCCGCTTCCACCGACTGATAAATGGTAGGGCGAGGCGTCCCCGCCGAGCCGGGTCGATTCCCAGCGTCCGTCCGTCCAACCGGCTCACCGGGACGGTTCGCCCTACCTCGTCCACCCGATTGATAAATTGCCTTTCCTTGTGAATCCATTCGTGAAAATTCGCGGCTAAACAATATGAGGAACGCAAACTCCGAACGGCATCCCCATCAGAAATTTCTGGTCGAGCTCTCGACGGGACAGACTCTTCTCATCGCGCACAATCTCGACCTGGCAAGCCCTGTGCGCCGGCTTCGGGTCTGGGTAGAGGGAACACCCCTCTGATATGCGCCGTGGCATGGACGGGCGCTTTGTGATACGACACTACAGCCCTCTATCTCTCGCCGGCTTCCCGCATGATCAGAATCGCCCCCCTCTTCGCTCTCATCGCCTTCCTCGCTCCCTCTGCGTTGTTCTCGGCCGAACGCCTCCCCAACGTCGTCATCATTTTCACCGACGATCTCGGCTACGCGGACATCGGTTCCTTCGGGGCGAAAGGCTACGAGACCCCGCATCTCGACCGCATGGCGGCGGAGGGGCGTCGTTTCACGCAGTGGTATGCCCCGCAGGCGGTCTGCTCGGCCTCGCGGACGGGGCTACTGACGGGGTGTTATCCCAATCGTCTCGGCATCCATGGCGCCCTCAGTCCGGGCAGTCGCAACGGTCTCAACCCGGACGAAACGACGATGGCGGAGATTTTCCAGGCAAAGGGCTACGCGACCGCCGCCTTCGGCAAATGGCATCTCGGCGATCATGAGAAATTCCTCCCGCTCTCGCAGGGTTTTGACGAGTACTTCGGCATTCCCTACTCCAACGACATGTGGCCTCAGCATCCCACGTCGAAGAATTTCCCGCCGCTCCCGCTCTTTGACGGCAACGAGCGTCTCCGCATCGTCGACGAGCACGACCAGAAAATGATGACGACCTGGCTCACGACGAAGTCCGTCGACTTCATCAATCGCCACCGCGAAAAGCCGTTTTTCCTCTACGTGCCGCACCCGCAGCCCCATGTCCCGCTCTACGTGAGCGACCGCTTTGCCGGGACGACAGAACGCGGACTCTACGGCGATGTCATTGCCGAAATCGACTGGTCCGTCGGGGAAATCCTCAACGCGATCAGCACGAACGGACTCGACGAAGATACCCTCGTCATTTTCACGAGCGACAACGGTCCCTGGCTTTCCTACGGCACCCATTCGGGATCGGCCAATCCTCTCCGCGAAGGAAAAGGAACCTCGTGGGAAGGCGGCGTGCGGGTCCCTTGCGTGATGCGCTGGCC
>JBDNIL010000528.1:0-14032 GCA_041688355.1 Verrucomicrobiales bacterium
CATTTTATCAAAAATGACTATTAATTATGAAAATTAGACCTCATTCCTGCCAACTGCCCGTTTCAAATGAAAAAATTCCTCGTCACTTCGATCACCCGCCTGAGTATTTTTCTGCTGTCCGTCGGGGTCGGGGTTGTCAGTTACTTCATCGTTGAGGAGATGGGGGCCGGTCAGCAGGTCGATTCCCGGGCGATGCGCTCCTACACGCCGGTCAGCTTTCAGCAGGATCTCGTCCTCGACGCCGAGGCCTACCTCCTCGCCCGCACCGAATCTCCCGTCGATCTCGCCAGCGATGCTCTCGGAATTTTCTACATTCTGCAAAAAGACGGTAAAATCGTCCGCGTCGCGCCAGAAGTTGGCGGAGGCACGAGCTCCACGTCCTACGCAGAGCTGGCCGATGCCCAGTTTGATGCGGAGATCGGTTTCTCCAGTCTCGCGATTCACCCGGGTTTTCTCACCAAAGAAAGCCCCGGCTACGGCCGCTTCTATGTGGTCACTACCGAGAGAAGCGGCAGCGGTAGGGCTGATTTTTTCCCGGAGCTCGGCGGGGGCACAGAACACCATCAGGATGTCGTCTACGAATACAAGGTGGAGGATCCCCTCCTCAGCGCCTTCCGGGGCGAGCGCCGTGAAGTGATGCGCTTCAGCCAGCCGGGGAATGAGAACAATCTCAGCAGCCTCGCCTTCGACCATCTCGGCCTGCTCTACCTCGCGGTGGGCGACGGGGATACCGGCGCGACAGGCGAAGATCGCCCCTCGCGCAACGCGTCCACCCTATCCACCGCCTTTGGCAAGATCCTCCGCATCGATCCTGTCGGCCGCAACGCCTCGAACGGACGCTACGGCATCCCCGACGGCAACCCTTTCCGCCTCGTCACCGAAGCCCTGCCCGAGCTCTGGGCCGTCGGTCTGCGCGCGCCCCGCAATCTCTCCTTCGACCCGTTCAACCGCACTCTCTGCATCAGCGAGACCGGGGTCAATGGCAAAGACGAGATCAATCTCAGCGTCATCGGGGGCGAGCACTTCGGCTGGGATCTCGATGAAGATTCCTCGAAGATGAGCATCGCGATGAGGACCCAACTGGCCGAGATCATGACCCCGCCGGTCGTCGCCCTCAACCGGCAAAGCGGTCTCGTCGCCCTTACTACCGGCAGTCTCGTCTACCGAGGCGAAAACTTCCCGTCACTCGCCGGTCGCATCGTCTTTGCGAGCCACGACGGTCAACTCCTCGCCGCTCGTAACGATACCCTCAACGCCCCGGCGGTAGAGCTATCCCGGCTGCAGATCGGTCACCTCAACGAGGAAAAATTCTCCGCTCTCCGCACCGGCGCGCGCGGAGAACTCGTCGTGCTCTGCGAAGACGGCAATGTCTACGAGTTCCGTAAAGGAGCTTCCCTGGGCACGGGAGGTTCGAAAAGCCGCAGCCTTTTCTGTCACATCGAGACCGTGACCAGCCCGCGCGGCTGATCAGAAGTCGGCCACTCCGGGAGTCCTCGGGAAGGGAATGACGTCGCGGATATTCGCGACCCCCGTGACGAACATGAGGAGGCGCTCAAACCCAAGCCCGAACCCGGCGTGCGGCACGGTCCCGTATCGTCGCAGATCGACATACCAGTCATAGTGGGACTCATCGAGCCCGTGCTCCGCGAGATTCGCCCGCAGGATATCGAGCCGCTCCTCGCGCTGGCTCCCGCCCACAATTTCACCGATGCCCGGCACGAGCAGGTCCATCGCCGCGACGGTTTTGCCGTCGTCGTTTTTACGCATGTAGAAGGGCTTGATCTCCTTCGGATAGTTGTAAACCGTCGTCGGACAGCGGAAATGCTTCTCGGTGAGGTAACGCTCGTGCTCCGACTGGAGATTTAGCCCGTACTCGACCGGATACTCGAACTTCTCTCCGCTCGCTTTCAGCAGCTCGACCGCCTCGGTGTAGGTGACCCGCTCAAAGGCCCGGTCCCGCACCAACTGGAGCCGCTCGATGAGACCCTTGTCCACAAACTGGTTGAAGAACGCGAGATCCGCCGCGCAAAACTCGAGAGCATCGGAGACGAGGAATTTGACCATCGCCTCGGCCAGGTCCATGTCGTCAAAGAGATCACAGAAAGCCATCTCGGGTTCGATCATCCAGAACTCCGACGCGTGGCGCGAGGTGTGCGAGTTCTCGGCGCGGAAGGTGGGTCCGAAGGTATAAATATCAGAGAGGGCGCAGGCAAAAGTCTCGCCCTCGAGCTGACCGCTCACCGTGAGGTAGGTCGGTTTGCCGAAGAATTCCTCCTCGCCGGTCTTCACGACTTCGCCATCCATCGTCACGACACGGAACATCTCCCCCGCTCCCTCACAGTCCGATCCGGTGATGATGGGTGTGTGGATGTAGACAAAGCCGCGCTCCTGGAAGAAGCGGTGAATCGAGTAAGCCATGCGGCTGCGCACCCGGAAGACGGCGCCGAAGAGATTCGAGCGCGGGCGCAAATGGGCGATGGAGCGCATGAACTCCATCGAGTGCCCCTTTTTCTGCAAAGGATAGTCCTCCTCGGCCGCGCCGAGCATCTCAACCTTCGCCGCCTGCAACTCCCATCGCTGGCCCTGGCCCTGGGAGGGCACGATCGTTCCCTCGATTTTGACCGAGGCTCCGGTTCGCGCAGGGATGACGCCCTCGTCATACCCGGCGATCCCCGCATCCGCCACGACCTGCAGGTTGGCGAGGCAACTCCCGTCGTTGATCTCGAGGAAGGAAAACGCTTTCGAATCGCGCTTCGTGCGCACCCAGCCCATCACCGTGACCGCACCGGGTGAGGTTTCGTTTCCCAGGATCTCAACGACTCGTGTTCTCGACATGCTCCAGTATCGAAACGGCAGCAGGAATATCAACCGGATCTTATGAAAGCCTTCCCGATTAATGCAGGGCAAAGCGGCGCGATTGGAAGTCAAGGCACTCCGGGTCCCGAGTCTTCCAGCACGTAGCGAAATCCGTAATACCCCTCCCGCGACGAAGCTGGCACGGGATTCCGGTAGCCGGTCGCGAGGACTTCGCGCTCGGCGGAGTTCCAGCCGCCGCCACGTACCACCTGGAGTCCGTCGCTGCCGTCGCTGTAGGGATCCTGGACCCACTCCCAGACATTTCCCGCGAGGTCGTAGAGACCGAGGGGTGAGGCGGTGAAGCTCCCGACCGGAGCGGTCGTGTCAAAGCCGTCGGTGTAGCCATCAATGACATTCGTCCCGAAATAGGCGGCGGCGGTGAGGTCGGCGAAGTTCCCGGCCCCGGCGGGCGGCGGCCATTCTTTGCCCCAGGGAAAAAGGTCACTCGTCGTCGTATTGCGCTGCTCGGGGGTGGATCCACTCTCGCCTTTCAGCCCCGCAAAACGGCTCCACTCGAGGTCGGTGGGGAGTCGGTAACGCTGCCATGGCCGGATGAGATTGGCGGCTCTTTCTTTCCGTGTGAGCCATTCACAAAAGCTCACCGCATCGGCGTAGCCGACCCCGTAGGCGGGATAGTCAGCCCCCTGCGGCGCGACCGGAGCCTGCTCGGCGACGACCCCTTGATCGGCGAGGAACTCGAGGTAGGCCCGCGACGGGGTCTCGGTCGAGGCGACGAGGAGATTTTCAAACGGGACCATCCCCATTTGTTGACTGTTTCCCCACGGCTCGCCAAAGACGACCGAGGCATCGCGCGCGAGTGGCTGGACGAGGGCGAGAGTCTTGTTCTCGAGAGCCTCGTTGATATCCCCTACGGCGGTCGTGACCTGGTAGCCCGGCAGATAGAGTTGCAGTTCGAAAGCCCCGAAGCGCATGTCATTGAGGACCATCGGCGTCTCCCCGAGAGCGGTATTTCCCCGGTAGACGCGGGCACCCGTTGGTTCCGAATTCAGGAGGAGTGTGCCGAAGTCACTCTCGATCGAGCAGAAAAAAGAATTACGCCGCGTTTCCCCCGTCTGCCGCTGCGGACGGTAGTAGCGCCGTGCCCCGAGATACCCGGCAGTGCGGTCTTTTTCCGTCATCCAGTCGCAGAACTCCCAGAGGGCAGGGTCTTCGGGGACCTGGGCGATGCCGTTGACTCCCCCGCGGGGAAACTCGAGCCCGGTCTCGGCCAAAAAGAGGTCAAAGGTCTCCAACTGAACCTCTGAGAGCGAGACAAAGGTGCCGTCAATTGCGGGGATGAATTCCAGCCCGAGAGAGTTCATCCAGGGAGTGCCCGCGACGGGACTGCGATCAGGCAAAAGCTCCAGATCGATGACCCGGGCCTTTCCTTCCACGATCTCTCCGCGATAGACGAAGTCGTGAAATCCGTCTCGCCTCAGGGTGAGCTCGAGCGGTCCGATCGGGAACTCGAGGAGACGAGTCTCGGTGAGGCCAATTTCCTTCCCCTGATAGATCACCGTCGCGGCACTGGGACGGCTCATGAGCTTGACCTGAGTGATCTTTTTGTCGAGCGGATTGGCGACGAGGGCAGGTTTCTCTTTCCCTGCTTCGACCACCGTCTCCGCGAGCGAGGCCGGAATTTCCTCTTTCGGTTTTGTCGCGGCCACCTCGTCGCGAATGACGACTTCGCCGGTGGCATCGTTCATTTTTCCGGTGGACTCGACGAGGGAAAAGCCGGCATCTTTACCTTTGCCCTCCGTCGTCGCGGAGGCAGGCGCGCCGGCCGCCGGATCAACAATCACTTCCTCGACCGGGCCGACCTGACCTATCGGACCGATCGCGGGACGCAGAACCTGTCCCGTGGCCGTCCCTTCTCCGCCCTTCGCACCCGGGTCAGTCCGATCCTCAGCATTTTCCGCGAGATCAGTCCCGTGCTTGCCGACGAAAGATTGATTGTCCGTCCACAGCCAATACCCCCCAAGCCCGGCGGCTCCGAGAACCAGCAGAGTCGTGAGAATCCCCGCGACGAGACCGAGTGGGGATTTCTTCCCGCCCCCGGAGAGCGGATTGAGGTCGCCACAGACTGCCTGGAGCGCCCGCGCGAGAGTATGGGCGGACTCGAAGCGTTTGCGCGGATCGGGTGATCCGGCGCGGCAGATCGCGCCATTCAGGGCGCGCCATTCGTCACGGTTCACCGTCGGTCCGATCTCGAGATTGGTCGGGAGTTCGGGAAAATCGAGGCGGCATTTTCCCGTGTGCATTTCATACAGCACCATCGCGAGGGAGTAAAGGTCGGCCGAACTCGTCCCCGGCCCCTCGGGCGGCACGTAGCCCTCGGTCCCGACAAAGGTGCGCTGACCCGTGCTCGCGACGAGACCGACATCGGCGAGCTTGGGCTGGCCTTTGACAAAAATGATATTCGACGGCTTCACGTCGCGATGAGTGAGCCCCGCATGATGGAGGTGCCCGAGCGCCCCGGACATCGCCATGCCGAGATCGACGCACTCGCGGATGGTGCGGGTCGGCTTGAGACGGAGATCCGAGGAGAGCGTTCGGGGTTTGTAGCGCTCCACATCGACCTCCTCGTGCCCGCCGCCCTCGTCGTCGGCGAGCTCCATCACATAATAATAGAAACCTTCCTCATTATTGCGCCCGACGTGGAGCACATCGACGAGCCCGGGGTGATCCTGCGAGACTTTTTCGTACTTCTGAATCCCTTCGAACTCGCGCTCAAAAGTCCTCTCGAACTCAAAGTCCTCGCGACGCACCACCTTCACCGCCCGATACATGCCCGTAACCGAGCGCCCCAGATAGACCTCTCCGTAGGAACCTCCGCCGATGCGGCCGAGGAGCTCGAAGTTGGGAATCAGGGGGCTGTCGGATGTCCTGGCGATACGGAAGTGTAAACGACGCGACCGCCATTTTCCATAGAGGATCACGCTGGGAATCTACCTTTTGGCACTGCTATAGGCCACCTCGAGAAGCCGATCCTGTTTCCCCAGAGCGGGCAGCTCCTCGTGAATGGTGATCTCGAAGACGGTGTCCGCCGGGATCTCGCGTCCCTCCCAGCCGGCCGCCTGGAGTTGCTCGACCTCGGGCGCGATCTCGTTGGCGCGGTGGCCGAATCCCCAGCCTCCGTAGGTGAAGCGGGTCTCGACCTCGTTCGGGCAGGACTCCGAAAAGATCCCGAGATGGCGGGCTCCGTAAAAAAGCTCGTTGGTCCCGTTGAAGCCGACGGGGTCACTGGTCTGTCCGTTGAACAGGCTCGCGGTCTTCACCGGGGCAAAGACTCGCTCCCTCGTGTCGAGGCGGCGGACCGAGATCCACTGCGCCCAGGCGGGGAAATCCTTGATCGCCCGGGCCCGGCAGTGAGCTCCGCGGTAGATCTCTTTGCCCCAGAGTTCCACATCATTGGAGCAGAAGAGGATGAGGGAGCGGTTTTCCTCGGCGACCTCTTCCGGAATTTCCTCCGGCTTTCCCAAGGCGGCAGGCGAGGCGATCACGGGGGGCTCGCTGGTGAGATCGTGAAAGCCTTTTCCGATCCGCACCGGTGTTTTGGCAAAATCCCCCGGATCCCGGAAACTGGCATCGGGCTGCATGAGGACGGGGGTAGGAGCATCGGCGGCGGGCTCGAGGAAGGGATTTCCGATAAAAGGGATCTCCGTGAGCGCGGGAGCACCGGGCTTTTTCGCAAAGCCCGCTAGACCATTAAGCGGTTCAGCCGGAGTCGCGAGGGCCTCAGCCGGATCAGCGTTTGACAGGATTGGCCCTATCTGCTTATTGACCTCGAGGGCAGTCATCACCTCACTCACCGCCCCGGCGAGGTCGATCCCGCCCGAGCCCGAGAGGGACAGGGTCATGGCCCCGTCGATGAGGAGGATGTCGCGCACCGCTTCGATTTCCGGATGCCGCACCATCGCGAGCAATTCCCGGATCTGCCGGTCCGTCTCATCGCCGGAGGTCGCCCAGCCCTGCGGCAGGGCGAGGATCTCGCCTTTGATATCACGCAGTTCGCGTCGAGGTCCGTCTTCCGCATTGGTAAGTTCGAGGCACCCGGCAGCGGCTTCGCTTTCGAGACGGAAAATGCGGACGCTGATCCCGCGGAGTTGATCCCGCGCCTCCTCCAGCGTGGAGGATCGCAGCGCGGCCATACGGGCCGAAGCCTTCACGGCCTCACTCTCTCGCCCGTCTTCGACGATGATCACCTCGAGCCTTTCACGCACTGCGAGCATGCGCGACAGATCCGTGCCTATCTTCTGCCTCGCCTCGCGCACTCGCTCCGCCAGCGCGAAAAACCGCATCGCGGCGATCATTTCCCCCGGCGAGCCATGCCCCGCGAGCGAGGCTCCGAATTCATCGAGACGCGTCTGCTTCTCGACCTGCTGCCGCTCGGTAAGGACGAGCTTCTCGTGGCGCCAGCGCAGCTCCTCGAGGCCCGTCACCGGCAACACGACCGGGTCGGGGACTGCCTCGCGCCCGCGCATCAGCCAGCCCACGATGAGCCCGAGCAACCCGGCAATCAGAATAGCGATCGAGACCGGCTTTGAGAGCATCTCCACTATCTCGGGCCACGACTCTACCATCGTCGCAGCCAGGTACGCTTCCGCAGACCCGCTCGGCGGGCAGAAAATTGGGGGGCAGTGGGGCATGAAAAGTAGGGTGTCCTAGGGGGACAATTACACTTTTAGACAACTAACACGAAGAGCCAAGACAATATTTTCAAAATGCGGCGAACGCCTTATCCTCGGAGATGAGGTTTTTCACCCCGTCCTTTCTCCCCTTACCGATCTTCCTGCTGCTTTTCGCAAGCCTCACGACCCCTCGCGCCGCTGACATGGAGATCCGTTTCCAGAGCCCCTCCGGCACCTACACCGTCGCGCAGTGGAAAAAAGACTGGCCCGGCTGCGGCTGGCAGGACGGAGTGGAGGAGGGAAATATCTCCCTCGTCGATCGAGCCGGGACTCGCTATCTGCGCGTCGATTACCAGCCCGGCAAGATCGGTCCCGAAGAAAACGGCTGCGGCTGGCGTTGCCCTGTCGGAACGAGGGAGACCGCCGAACTCCGCTACACCGTGCGCTTCAGCCCCGGCTTTGACTGGGTTAAGGGCGGCAAACTCCCCGGACTCTGCGGCGGACCCTCAAACGTCAGCGGCGGCCGTCCCGCCGACGGCACCAACGGCTTTTCCGCGCGGCTCATGTGGCGGGCCGACGGCAAGGGCGAAGCCTACCTCTACCACATGAACCAGCCCGACCGCTATGGCGACCGCGTCCCCTTCCCCGACGACTTCCGTTTCCCCACCGACACGACGATACGAGTGCGGATGCAGGTCACGATGAACGAGCCGGGCCGGAAAAACGGCAAGATCCAAATCTGGATCCGCACCGGCGACGACGAAACCGCCCCCGAGCGCGAAGTCGTCCACCGCACCGATCTCGAGTGGCGCAGCGTCCCGACCTTCGGGATAGACTCGCTCTATTTCGAGACCTTTTACGGAGGTTCCGAGAAATCCTGGGCTCCGCAGAAGGCCACATGGGCCGAGTTCGGCGAGATCTCGGTGAGGTAGCGAGGCGCGATCACGGGCTCCACAGCCACAAGAATCCTGTAAAATAGAGGCTGTCGATGCAGTCTCTTGGGATCCCGTGATGCATCGACTCCTCGCTATGCGCCTCTACGGACATCTGGCTGTGACCGCCGCTTTACTCCTGCTCGTTGATTTTGCCGGTGCGCAGATTCCCGTTCCCGCCGATCACGCAGCGCGCATGAAGACGGGCACCGCGCTCTACGAAACCACCATCGCATCGGCGATGAAGACCCATTGCCTCGAATGCCACGGCGGTGAGAAGACCCGGGCCGGATTCAATCTCGCCACCCGCGAACTGCTGTTGAAGGGAGGCGATTCCGGGAGTTCGGTCGATTTTGAGGAGCCGGCCGCCAGTTTCCTGCTCACCCTGATGCGGCACGATGAGGAGCCCGCCATGCCGGCGAAAAAACCGAAGTTGCCCGATGCCCTGATCGCCGATTTTCAGCGCTGGATCGAGCTCGGCGCCCCCTACGGCAAAGCCCTCATCGAGGGAGCGGTCGAGGCACACCAGCCGCTCACGGTGACGGACAGTGACCGCGATTTCTGGGCCTTCCGGCGGCTCGCCGTCGCAGAGCCGCCAACCCCCGGCGGCGACTGGGCACGGACCGAAGTGGACCGTTTCGTGCAGACGAAGCTTGCGGAAAAAGGCCTCACTCCGAATCCTGTGGCCGGGAAAGAGACCCTCGCGCGCCGCGCCTCTCTCGACCTCATCGGCATCCCGCCGATGCCGGAGGAAATGGATGCTTTTTTGTCGGATACGACCGATCAGGCCTGGCCGAATTTCCTCGACCGGCTCCTCGCCTCGCCGCACTACGGCGAACGTCAGGCCCGCCACTGGATGGATGTGGCGCGCTTTGCCGAGAGCGAGGGATTCGAGCACGATTACGATCGGAAAAATGCCTACCACTATCGCGACTTCCTGATTCAGGCCTTCAACCGGGATCTGCCCTGGGATCAGTTCGTGAGCTGGCAGATCGCGGGCGATGAGTTGGCTCCGGATGAGCCGCTCGCGCTCATGGCGACGGGTTTCCTCTCAGCGGGGGCGTTTCCCACCCAGCTCACCGAGGCGGAGTTCGAGCGCGCCCGCTACGATGAACTGGATGACATGGCGGGCACGACAGGCGTGGCATTTCTCGGGCTCTCGGTGAGCTGCGCCCGCTGCCACGATCACAAGTACGATCCTATCCCGGTCGCCGACTACTATCGATTCGTCGCCAGTTTCACGACAGCGATCCGGAGTGAGAAAGAGATCGAGTTCAATCCCGAGTCCTACCGCAACAAGCTGTCCCCGTGGGAGGAGGCTCGGGCCGATCTGGAGTCGGCGCTGAAGAAATACGAAACCGCCTCCATCGAGCCCGGTTTCAACGCCTGGCTGAAGCAACCCGACGGAACCGGGTCGATCTCCACCGGCAACTGGCGTCTCATCGAGCCCGAATCGGTCACCTCGCGGGACGGCGCGACTCTGATCCGCCAGGGCGATGGCTCGTGGCTGGCGGGGGGAACGGCCCCGGCCAATGATGAATACACCGTGAGTGTCGATGTCGCGGCCGGCGCCTCGGCACTGCGGATCGAGGCGCTGACCCACGAATCCCTGCCACAGAAAGGACCCGGTCGGGCCGGCAACGGGAATTTCGCCCTGAGCGATCTCGTCATCGAGCAGGCGGCCGGAGCGGAAAAGCCCGTCCCCGTCAAACTCGTCGAGGCGCGCGCCACTCATCAGCAGAACACAGGCGGGCTATCGGTAAAGAGTTCCTTCGACGGGGATCGCGACAAGAGCGGTTGGGCCGTGGACGGCGGAGGCATCGGGAAAGATCAGGCCGCCATTTTTGTGTTCGAGAAGCCTCTCGCCTCCGACGCCCGACTCACCGTCCGGATGCGGTTTCACGTGAATGGACAGCACAGTCTCGGACGTTTCCGCCTCGCGGTGGCAAAGGAGGCCGCAACCGACTTCGAACAGGGCAAAGGGGCGTCCCAGTTTCTGGCAGACGGGCTCGAGGCGCTGAAAAAAGAGCCCGAGGCCCTCAGCGATCGCCAGCGGACTGCCCTGCACGACTGGTTCGCGCATCGCGACACCGGATGGACTGCCCATCACGCGGCCCTCCAGACTCACCTCGCGGCCAGGCCGATGCCCGAGATGCGGCCCGTCATGATCTGCTCGGAGGGCGTGCCGCCGCTCAAGCATCATGCCGACGGACGCGGCTACCCGCACTTTTATCCCGAAGTCCACCTCCTCGAGCGGGGCGATCCCAAGGCACGCAAGGAAGTCGTCGAGGCAAGCTTTCTGCAGGTGCTCATGCCCGATGGCGCCGAGGCCGCAAAGTGGCGGAAAGCCCCGCCGGCCGGCGCACCGTCCAGCTTCCGGCGGGCCTCGCTCGCGGCCTGGCTTACGGATACGGAAACCGGCGCGGGACATCTGCTCGCGCGGGTCATCGTCAATCGCGTCTGGCAGCATCACTTCGGGCGCGGCATCGTCGCGACACCGAACGACTTCGGCTTTCAGGGCGAGCGGCCGACTCACCCGGAGTTGCTCGACTGGCTCGCCGCTGATCTCATCCGCCACGGCTGGTCGCTCAAGCGGCTCCACAAGAATCTCATGATGAGCGCCACCTACCGGCAGACGACCACGCATGATGATGCCGACGCGGCAAAAGACCCCGAGAATCACCTGCTCTGGCGTTTCCAGCCCCGACGGCTCGAGGGCGAAGCGATTCGCGACTCACTGCTGGCGGTCTCGGGAGTGCTCGATCCCGCGATGTTCGGCCCCGGGTCGCTCGATGAAAAGATGCGCCGGCGCAGCGTTTATTTCACCGTCAAACGCAGCCAACTGCCGAACTCCATGCTCGTCTTCGACTGGCCCGAGCATCTCGTGAGCATCGGATCGCGGCCCACCACCACGGTGGCCCCGCAGTCGCTCTATCTCATGAATAGTTCCGAGGTGAGGCAATACGCCGGGGCATTGGCGAAACGCAGCGGGGGAAAGGTCGATCTCATCTATCAGTTGGCCCTTTCACGCGAGGCCACGAGCACCGAGCGCGATTCCGCCGCCGCATTCCTGAAAGAGCAAACAGCTTTCTACGAAGGAAAACCCGACGCCGCCCAACACGCTCTGACCGATTTCTGCCAAGCGCTTATGAGTTCCAGCGAGTTTCTTTATTTGCCGTGACAGACATGATTGAACAATCACAAACGCCGGCAGGGATGCCTGCGCTCCCAGGGAGCAAAGGCAACGCTGGCTCGCCAACCCGGGAGCGCCGGCATCCTGCCGGCGTCGAAGCCGATCCGCCGTCCTCTCCACACAAAGGCTGGCATTCCCGCGGCTACCTCCCCCATCGTGACGAAGCGTATCTGACTCAAAGCATCACCTTTCGCCTTGCCGACTCCTTTCCGCTCAAACGGCTCACCGAATGGCGGGAAATGGTGGATCCGGAATCCGGCGAGATCCTCTCTTCAGACGCCGGACTGCGCGACCGTATCGAATCGTACCTCAATGCCGGGCACGGCGGTTGCTGGCTCCGGAATCCCCGGGTGGCAAAGGTGGTCGAAGACGCCCTGCTCCATTTCGACGGGGAGCGCTATCGCCTGATTGCCTGGGCTACTATGCCGAATCACGTCCATGTCATTGCCGAGTTGTTCGAAGGCAACGCACTGAGCGCGGTCGTGCATTCATGGAAATCGTGGACGGCACAGCGCGCAAATGAGGTTCTGGGGAGGTCGGGGGCCTTTGGGTTTCGCGAATACCGGGATCGATTCATACGCGACGCCCTTCATCGAGAGGCTGCGATCCGGTATGTGGAGAATAATCCGGTAAAGGCTGGCTTGGTAGACCGGGCGGAGGATTGGAGGTGGGGAAGTGCGCGGAGAAAAATCAATCGTGATGCAAAAGGTGATGAGACAAAAGGTGAATAGGATGAAAGTACGATCAATGATGCCGGCAGGGATGCCGGCGCTCCCGGGGATGCCTACGCTCCCGGGGATGCCATCTCTCTTGACGCGCCGCTCTTTGCTGCAACGCGCCGGAGCGGGCGCCGGCATGTTGGGACTCGCCTCCTTGCTGCAGGATGAGAAACTCCTCGCCGCATCGGTCGATCCGCTCGCCCCTCGTGATTCGCACTTTCCCGCAAAGGCGAAGCGGGTCATCTGGATCTTCGTCAACGGCGGCCCCAGTCAAGTCGATACCTGGGATTACAAACCGGCTCTCGAAAAACATGACGGGCAGGAGCTCGAAGGCTTCGATAAGTTCACCGGCTTCTTCGCGAACTCCGTCGGCGGGATCATGAAGTCGCCCTTCGCCTTCCGGCCACGGGGCCAGTGCGGCAAGATGGTCTCCGACATCTTCCCCCATCTCGGCGAGCACGTCGACAAGATGGCCTTCATCCACTCCGGCTACACCGATTCGAACAACCATAGCCCGGCTCTCTTCATGATGAATTGCGGGCTGCCCCGCATGGGCCTGCCCTGCACGGGATCGTGGGTCACCTACGGGCTCGGCAGCGAGAGCCGCGATCTGCCGGCCTTCGTGGTCATGTCCGATCCGCTCGACCGCGGCCTGCCCAAGGGAAACGCCTCGAACTGGAGCGCCGGCTTCCTCCCCGGCGTTTACCAGGGCACCTGGCTGAAGCCGAAGGGCGATCCCATCGAGAATCTCTTCCCACCGAAGGGCCAGCCGGACCCCGCCCAGCGCGGCCAGCTCGACCTCCTCGCCCGGCTCAATCGCGAACATCTCGAGGCCCGTCCGCAGGATGCCGACCTGGCCGCTCGGATCGAGAGCTACGAGCTTGCCTATCGCATGCAGTCAGCCGCGCCCGAGGCGCTCGACATCAGTCGCGAGTCCGAAGCGACGAAGAAGCTCTACGGTCTCGATCAGCAGCACTGCCGCCATTTTGCCGCCCAGTGCCTCACCGCACGGCGCATGGTCGAGCGGGGCGTTCGTTTCGTGCAGATCTACTCCGGCGGCATGGAAAATCAACGGAGCTGGGACGGGCACAGCGATATCAAGGGCAATCACTCCCAGTTCGCTCAGGAAACCGACCAGCCCGTCGCCGGCCTTCTCGCCGATCTCGAGCTGCGCGGTCTCCTCGATGACACGCTCGTGATCTGGTGCGGTGAGTTCGGACGGCTCCCCGTCGCCCAGAAGGGCAAAACTCCCGGACGTGATCACAATCCGCATTGCTTCACCGCCTGGATGGCGGGCGGCGGCATCAAGGGCGGGGTCAGCCATGGCGAGTCCGATGAACTCGGCCACAAAGCGGCCGTCGACAAGGTCTCCGTCCACGATCTCCACGCCACCATCCTCCATTTGCTGGGACTGGATCACGAAAAGCTCACCTTCACCTACAGCGGTCGTCGCTACCGGCTCACCGACGTGGCGGGGGAAGTGATCCGGCCAATCCTCGCGTAGATTCTTGCCACCGGGGATATTATTCCCTGAATCTGCCGCAACTTCGGGATTGTTGTCACGGTTATATCCCGATACGATCCGTCGAAAATGAAATCCCTGCTTCTCAACGCCCTCCTCATTTCACTTGGCCTCACGGCTGTGAACGCGCAATCCCTCACGCCCGAACAGATCGCATCGCTGAAGACTCGCCTCGAGTC
>JBDNIL010000529.1:0-4580 GCA_041688355.1 Verrucomicrobiales bacterium
AAATCGAGGTGGCGGTGGAAACTGGCGACATCATTCCTGTGGTCACGCCGGAGAACGGGAGCAAAGTGGCGCTGGTAGTCAGCAACCCCGGCAAGGAACGCATCGACCTCACGGTCCACCTCGACATCGAAGACTACGATCATCGCCGGAGCATCCTGGAGTCCAATCTCACGCTCGAAGCCGGCGCGAGTTCGCGGATGGCCCCGCTCTTCGACGGAAAGACCCGCGGTGTTTACGTCATCCACTACACACTGACGGATCGCGCCAGCGGCGAGAAGGCCGAGGGCCTCACATCCTTCTGCTGCATGACGCCCGCCGGACCGGGCCCGTTCCGGCGTGAGGGTTTCCTTTTCAGCGCCAATGGCGGCCCGAAGGGAAAGGGTGACGAGGAGGATCTGCGGCGAGTCACACGCGCGATTTCACTGGCTGGCATCAAGGTGATCCGCGATTCGCTTCCGTGGGAAGGCGTGCAATACGCCGGGCCAGACAAGTGGGACAAACGCAGCCTCACAAGGCACGGCCACATGCTGGATGTCCTGAAGGAAAGTGGCCTCGAAATGCAGATGCTGCTCGGCTACAACACACCGTGGAACATGCCGCCGGGAACCGGGAAGCGCCCTGACCGCAGCGAGTGGCAGTTCAATCCGCCGCAGAAAGGCGACATCAAAAACTGGCTGGGCTATGTGGACAAGGTGGTGGGCACGTTCGGCGACCGAGTTCGTTACTGGGAGGTCTGGAATGAATCGGACCTGTGGGACTTCTGGCAAGGTTCCTCAGCCGAGTATCTCACCCTGCTCGAGGCCACCTACAAAGCGGTCAAAGCTCACGATGCGCAGCATCAGGTGATGACCTCCGGCTTCGCGCTCATCGGCGGCCACGGCGGCCATCGCGAGGAGGATTTTCAAAAGAAGGTCTGCATCCAGGGGCGGCCCTTCTACGACATTCTCGCGCACCATCAGCACGGCCGGACCGAGGAGTTTTACAAAGCGGTCGATGGCGGGCTCGCTGAGATTCGCAGGGAAGTCGAGCCTCCTGCGCCCCTTTGGTTCAATGAAACCGCGAGCAACACGCCCATCGACGGCTACCGCCTGCAGGCCGCGGCACTCGTGCGAAAGCTCCTCTTCGCGTGGTCCCGCGGTGCCATCGGATATACGTGGTATCAGACGCGCACCGGGACGCTCGACGTGGATTCGAAGCGGCGCTGGGGGCTCATGTCCGAAAAGCTCGAACCGAAGTTCGCCTACGCCGCCTACAACACTTTGATCGGTCTGCTCGACGACAAGGATTTCGATGCGGAATTGAAGCGCGGGCCGGAGCGCTACGGCTTCCTCTTCAAGCAACGCAGCGGCGGCGGCGAATACGTCGTCGGACTTTGGGACGAGCAGGAAAAGCGGAACGAGGAACCGGTCACCTTCAGCATCGGCGAGGTTGCCGGTGCGTTCGCCGTGGACCTGATGGGCAATCGCACCCCGCTCGCGGTCCGCGACGGCGTGACGGTGATTCCCTCGGATCAGTATCCGCGTTTTCTTCTCGTGCAGGGCGCTGCACAGCCTCCGCAATTGCTGAAGCCGCTCGTGTTCGTCGAGCATCCCCTGCCGCTTGCCGTGCCCGGTCGGCCCTGCGCGATCGCGACGAAGCTGAGCAACCCGCTTGATCATGAGCTCGATCTCGAACTGATCTGGTCAGGACTACCGGGCGCTGCGCCGGAACAGAAAACGACGATCCGCCTGCCAGCGAAAGCGAGCACCGACCGCGTGTTCGACATCCCGTTCCCCGTCGGCTTTCAGATTCCGTCCGGAGATCTGCACAAGCTGAGGCTGTCTTTCTCCGCCCCCGATGCCGGTTGGTCCGGGCATCTGCAAGTGCCCGTCGAGCCTGCCCTGCTCATTCCGTCCGGCTCGATGGAGGATCGTACGGCAGACCTACAACTCGACGAGGACCGCTACGTCACCAATCTCCACGAAAACGTCCCGCAGCGCGAGCACCTCACCTGGCAAGGTCCCGCCGACCTCGGCGCGAAAATCTGGCTGCAGCGCGACCGCGACTTTCTCCGAGTGCGTGTTGATGTGCGGGACGACCACCATCACGCAACTCCGGACAACCCCGGCGATGCCGACTCGGTCGGGCTGGTCCTTGCCAATCCGAATTCCAAGGGCCAGTGGGTTATCTATGGCGTTCGCTCCGACGCCGGCCTCGACTCGGTGAAAATCCTGAAATCACCCGGGGCCACGAAGCCGGGCGGCATCGCCTTGAAGACGACCCCGATAGCCGACGGCCTGCGCTACGACTTCGCCCTCCCGCTTGCCGCGCTCGGCCTGGACGACACTGCCCTCGCCGCGGGCCGCCCCTTCAACGTCATCGTCGTGGACCGCGATCAAGGCGACCGCGAAGGCTGGATTCAGATCGCTCCGGCAAAGGTCCACTGGGCGCCCAACTGGGATGCCTCCACCTTCAGCAAGGCCATCTTCGAGACCGGCGCGCCGTGACGGTGAACGTCAACGTCACAAAATCCAGAAGGGACAGGCTATTTATTCGGCTACAAGTTAATTAATTCCCATATTTTTCGGGTTTAAAGGTCAAATTGAAAATACTGGACCTGATTATTAACCTGGTCCTAAGAATTGAGCTTTTGACATGAGCCGGCCCCTGTTCGGTGACCACCTGCGCGGGTTGCAAGGCGAGGTCGGGCAAAGCGGCGGCGCTTTCCTGGCTTTGCGCACGGGAGGCGGTGAAGCTGATGATCCCGAGGGCAATGATGACGATCGGTCGCGGATACATACTCGTTCGGTCACTTGATTTCCAGCCGTCCAAAACTCCCCGGCACATGGTAGCTCGCCTCGCGGGTGGGCGAAAAGGCGCTGGCGGTCTTGACCCCTTCGCGAACGCGGGCGCGGCCGAGATTGAAATACCACGGGCGGGCGAGGCTGGGCTGACTGCCAATGACCTTGTGCAGCGGATCCTGCGCTCCGTCGTCCGCGCCGGCCACGGGAATGCGCACCTCGATCCGCCAATGATCGCTCTCGCGATGCGCCTTCACCTCGGCAAGTGAGTCCCACTTGGCATCGGCCTTGCCCGAGCTGCGGTCGGCGTCGAAGATTTTGCCGTCGGGGTTGATCTCGATCTGATAGTAGGAATGTTCAGGCGTCTCCAGCAGGAGGGCCACGCTGTCGCCTTCATAAACCTCGGAGCTGACGACGAGGTTGGCCATGTCCGGCTCCTCGCAGCGGATGTCGAAGCAGAGCGCGTCGCGCTCCCAGGTGACGCTGAAACTCGTGGCTTGCGCGGGTTTCTTTCCCGTCACGAGATCGCGCAGCGCGTAGGTCCGCAGCGGCTTGTCACCGGGGCGAACGACGCCGAGGACCTGGGGCGCATCGGCACTGCGGCCAAGGTTTCGCGTTTCGACTTCCTGATCGCGGCGCAACTGCTCCACGGTAGGCAGTTCATCGAGAATGAGCTGAACGCGTTTCGCGTAAACGCCATCGCCGGCCACGGCATGCGCGGCGAGAAGCTGCTGGACGAATTGCAACCGATCGGCGACGAGCAATCGCTCGGGCGTGGGCTTGCCGACGCGCGGATACTTCGCCTCGGCAAAGGTGAATGCGGCCTGCATCCGCGACGCGGCTGGGCCGTAGAAGAGCGTGTAGTATTCCCCGAGCAGCGCGTCGATATCGAGTTGCGCGTCCCAGAGCATGCGCGCCTGCACATAGAGGTTCAGGTGATCCAGCCCCGGTGCGCGCCAGGCCTGCTGGTGTTCGCTGTCGAGCTTGACGCGGCTGACCTCGTTCCAGTCGCCCATCGAGATGCCCTTCATCATGTGGAACTCGCGCGCGATGCCGTGCGGATGGATGACGGGAAACGGCACACGTTCCTTCGGCGGCGCGGAAAGCGTGTAGCGGTTGTTCGAGTTCCGGATGATGTGCCCCGGCGCAAGCTTGGCCTGCCACGCGCCGATGCGATCCTGAAAGAGCTTCCAGTTGCCATCATCGGCAAAACCGGGTCGCTGGATCGAGGCGATGAAGACCACGACGTTCGGACTGAACTTGGCGACGCTCGCCGGGGGATCGACGTAGGGAGTGTAGGCACCGCCGGTGACCAGCTTGTCCGGATGCGTCTTGTAAACCTCCGTCGCCACGCGGTGGATAAAACCCCACACGAGGTCCGAGGGTGACTGATCGCGGCAGAGATCGCACTGGCATTTGCGGAACCCGTCCTGCGGCCACAGCGATACCGCCGGTTCGCCGAAATGATCCAGCACCGCGCGCGCGTAACGGATCGTTTCCTCCTCCAGTCCCTTCGAGGAATAGCAGGCCGTGCCGCTCTCGCGATGATCCGTGTCGCGCTTCCCACCGATGAGCGCGTAGTACTCGGGATGCGCTTCCTGCATCGCCTTTCGCATATGCACATTTTGGTGGCCATGCACCACGGCCGAGACGCCGATGACCTCGCCGCCCGCACTGAGACCAAGGTGCCGCTCCCATAGAATTTGATCGCGCGTTCCGCCATTGTAGCTGCTCCACATCCAGTGCCGCAGCGCAAAGTCCGGGCGCACCGTTTTATTGATCGTCGGCAATGCGATCGTC
>JBDNIL010000129.1:0-9917 GCA_041688355.1 Verrucomicrobiales bacterium
CTACCATTTCATGACCCGACCGAGGAACGAGCGCACCACCTCCGTCTGCGGTGATTCAAAAAGCGAATCCCCTTTGCCCGACTCGACGACTCGACCGTTCGCGAGAAAGATGACCTCGTCGGCACAGCCGCGGGCGAACCCCATCTCGTGCGTGGAGAGGATGATGCGCTGTCCCGCCTCGCAGAGTTCGGCGACGATGTCGAGGACCTCGGCCTTCATCTCCGGATCCAGGGCCGAGGTCGGCTCGTCAAGGAGGAGAAGCTCGGGCCCGTGCGCCATCGCCCGGGCGAGAGCAATGCGCTGCTGTTGCCCGCCCGAGAGCTCGGCCGGCCGCTTCGCGACGTGATCCGCCATGCCGAAACGCGCCACGACTTCGCGGGCGCGGGCGATGGCCTCGTCGCGCTGCCAGCGGTGTACGGTGACGAGCGGCAGGACGATGTTTTCCAGCGCGCTGAGGTGCGGGAAAAGATTGAAGGACTGAAAGAGAAATCCATTACGCCGACGGAACTCACGCAGCCCCTCTTCCGTTCGCGGGAGATCCGTTCCGTTCATCGCGACGCCGCCCGCCGTGGGGAGCTCGAGTCCGCCGAGGAGACGCAGGAGCGTGGATTTTCCCCCGCCCGAGGGGCCGATGAGGACGAGCACCTGGACCTCGTCGGGGAGCGAGAGAGAGATCCCGTCGACCGAGCGAGTCTCGCCATAGTGTTTTGTCAGGCAAGTGATCTCAATGCTCATAGCGGAAACGATTCTCGAGATGACGGCTCAGGAGAGAGATCGGAAAAGTGAGGAGGAAGTAACCGACGACAAGCGGCAGATAGGCCTCGAAGGTCGCGTAGGTGTTTGAGTTCGCCTCCCGCGCCTGCATCGTGAACTCGTGTACGCTGATGACAAAGAGCAGCGACGAGTCTTTAATGAGATTCGCAAACTGCCCCGCCGACGCCGGGAGGACACGCCGGATCGCCTGCGGGATGACGACATAGCGGTAGGTCTGCGCCCCCGTGAAGCCGATCGAGCGGGCCGAGAGCCATTGCGATTTCGGGATCGACTCGACTCCCCCGCGAAAGATCTCGGAAAGATAGGCCCCGGAAAAACAGGAAAGAATCACCAGTCCCACCCCGAAGCGGCTGTCCCACCCGACCGAGTTTGCGATGAGATAGTAACCGATGAGGATCTGCGTGAGCAGCGGAGTGCCCCGGATCACTTCGACAAAAACACGGCAGAGAAACGAGGGAATGGCGTGCCCTGAGAGCTGCCCAGCCGTGAGCAACACCCCGATGGCGACACTGCCGACGAGCGAAGCGGCCGAGATCTGGAGAGTCACCCACCAGCCGGAGAGCAGGTTCCACCGGTAGGGTGCGATCGCCTCCCATCGGTAGTCGTGGGTGGCGACGACCCAGATCACAAAGCAGAAGGTCGCGGCGAGGATGACCGAGACAAAGAAGCTGACGGCGTATTTCACAAGCCTGATTTATTCATGAAAGTTTCGTCAAAACGCAGCCAGGCGTCGAAAAAGCAAGGCGCTGACCGATTTTTCCCGCAGACGTATGGAAACATACGTCGAGGACAAAAATCGGGTAGCAACGCAGCTGTTTCGGGGCTTGGCAAGGAGGGGCGGAACCGTTCATGAATAAGTCGGGCTCGGGCTCGGGCTCAGAACGTTTCCGCGGTGAGACGGTGCGTGGGCGTCGGCATCCCCGGGCGGAAATGCTCGAGGTGGGCGATGCGGAACATGATAGACCGATCGATCGCGATGGTCTCCTCGAGCGCGCCCAGGGCTGCCTCCTCCAGCATCGCGGGATCGACCTCGGCACGGATGTTGAGGAGCAGTTCCCCGTCCTCGATCGGCTCGTAAAGGCGATGGGAAAGCTCGGGCATCGAGTCGCCGCGCACGAGATTTATCGCAGCAATCTCGTAGGGATCGCCAAGTGGCGTGAGCGTCATCTTGAGATGGGCGACCTCCGCCCCGGCCATTTCGAGGCGGGCCCGCAAGGTCATCGCGAGAGACTGCAGCAGGTCATTCCCGTCGAACTCATCGACCCCGCAGCCTTCGCACTTGATCTCCACGGTGGCGTTGAGCCAGCCGAGGAGCGCCTCGCCCTCGCCGTAGCGATCGTAGTCAATCTCGAGGAACCGGCCCGTGTTCATCTCGGCCGCGAGGACCTCCTCGAACCAGGCCTCGCATCCGGCGCCCTCACGGGCCGAGACTTCGAACACTTTCGCCTCGGGGAACTCCCGTTCGAGCGCGGCGACGAGATCGGACCGTTTTTCCTCGTCGAGAAGGTCGAGCTTGTTCACGACGATGAACTCCGCCTCTTCGAGTTGCTTGCGGTAAATGTAGAGAACGTTTTCGGAGAACTTGCGTCCCGCCGTCAGTCCGAGAATCTGCCCCGCCCGGATCGGATCGACGAGCACGCTGAGCGGTGCCACCCGGTAGTCGCCGCCGTAGATTTTCTGCAGTGGCAGAGAGACTGTCGCTACGAGATCGGTGCAGCTCCCGACCGGTTCGGCAAGGAAGACATCGGGCCGGCTCGCCGCCGTCAGGGAGGTCGCCGCGTCGATCAGCGAGTTAAAGCGGCAGCAGAAGCACCCGCCAGAGATCTCCTCGACAGGGAAATGGTTCGACCGTCCGATCGCCGAGTCGACGAGCCCGGCACCCTGGTCATTGGTGATCAGCCCGACCTGCGTGCCGCGTTCGTCGAGGTAGCGGGCAAAACGCTGGATCAGAGTGGTCTTCCCCGCACCGAGGAATCCGCCGATCATGATGTATTGGGATGGCATGGCGGCAAGGTGAACGCGTAAGGCCGAAGTTTCAAGAGCGCACTCCTGACCGTGGGATACGGCAGGGAGGCGCGTCGGAGATGCCACAAGCTGCCCCTATCCGGATACCGACCCACCCCTGTCTACTCAGATCTCGATGATGCGCTCGCGCTCGTTCATTGCGCCGCAGCGTGGACACTCGGCGAGGTCGAGGGTGGAGAGATCTTCAAAAACGTGATCACAGATCCCGCAAATGACGAAATACTTGCGACGCTGATTCTCCCGCCCTTTCCGGAAGATCTCGGCGGCCACCCACGCGAAGAAGAGGGCGCAGAGGATGCCGACGAGGTAGACGGCGATCATTCCATCGAGAGTGACGTGAAACATGGCGGGGAGAATCTCGACTTTAATCTTGCACGCTGGCGGGGAAAAGATCAACCCTCCCCGCCGATCTCGATCCAGCCGGTTTCCACAGCGGTGGCAGGCACAAATCGCAGGGTGGATTCGATTACGGTGGCGAGCTCCGCTTTTTCCGAGTCGTCCAGCTCGGCCCGCACTCCGGTGACGCGAACGCGTCCGTCGGGAGCGATCTCCAGATCGATGCGCAAGAGCGGCATGGACACCGCTGTGTTGAGGTAGTCATCCATGATGGACCAGGGTGCGATGGGCCGATCGACGAGCGAGGGGTCGAGCTTTACAGGGATGCCCGGGGCCGGGGCGCCCGCTACCGACCTGTCGGGCTCGAGCGGCTCGATTACCCCGGGGATAGCGACCGGGAGCGGCGGTGCCTTGAGATCCAACTCGGTGCGCTGGAAAGCGGGGGTGAAGCGGACGCGATGCTCCTCAAGCCGCACTCTCACGTCACTCTGCGACGAGGGCGGGAGGAGAAAGATGGTGCGGTCGGAGAAGCGCTGCAGGACAGATCGCACCGCCGGATTCGTCGAGTCCAGAATCGTGATCGCATCGGGCTGCGGCTCGATGCGGACGGGAGAGGGATAGACCACTTTAAAAAGATAAAAGCCCGAGCCATGAACGATGATGGAGAACAGGAGAAAGGCAGTGATGTGCAGCCAGGTCCGCTTCTCACGGGTCCATTGGAAGACCTTGCCCCGCTCGTCCTGCTCCTCCGTTGCTGCTGCGGTCGCCATGGTCTCAGGTCTATGTTCTCAGGGGTTTTCCACCTTGGTGGCGAAGGAGACTTCGAAGCCGCTGTTGAGGACGAGCTTCGCGATCTCCATGACGACGCCGTAATCGACGGCCTGATCCCCGAGGATGACGACCTGATCGGAGCGTTTGATCGCCTCCTCGAGCCGCGTCGCGAGGCGGGCGAGATCGACTCGCTCGTCGTTAAAATAAAACTCGCCCGTGTCGGTCGGGATGAGAGTGATAATGTGGGCGTCCTCGGCCGAGGGCAGAGAGGAACTCGAGGTCGGGAGATTGACCTCGACGCCCGACTTCAGCACGAGATTCGAGCCGAAGAGAAAGAAAATCATGAGCAGGAGAATGACGTCCATGAGAGGCGCCGTGTAGAGCATCCCGGCCCGGTCACTCAGCGTGGATTCCAGCTTCACGGTCTCTTTTTCTCTGATTGGATTTTACTGCCGTGCTTCCCCGGTCCCGTCGGATTCCCCGGGACGATCCGAGCGGATCGAGATGATGTCAGCCGTCTGGATCCGCAGATCGCAGATCGTGTTCACGATCTCGATGCCGGCGGCCTCCATGTCGTGCATGAGACTCTTCGCATACGCCCGCAGGTGAGAGTAGAAAACGAAGGCGGGAATGGCGACCATCAGACCCGCAGCCGACGTGATGAGGGCCTCGTAGACGCCCTGTGAAATCTCCGCCACGGTGGCGAATCCGCCGACCGCATTAATCTGGACAAAGGTATCGACGAGCCCGAGGACAGAGCCCAGGAGACCGATGAGCGGGGCGATGTATGCGACCGTGAGCAGCACGGCGAGGTGCTTTTCGAGCTTCGGCACTTCGAGCTGACCGCTTTCCTGGACGATCTCGCGGAGTTCGGTGCGGGGCGAAGAGTAGCGGCGGATCGCGGAGTGGATGACACGGGCGGCGGGGCCGGGAGTGGCGGCGCACTCGGAGAGAGCCTCGGCGTAGGCCTTATTCTTGATGAGGTTGCGCAGGCCGAAGAGCAGATCACCGACATCGATGCGAGCGCGATGAAAATAGAAAAGACGCTCGAGAAAGATCGCGATGGCGATGACGGAACAACCCAACAAGAGCCACATGAGAGGCCCGCCTTTTGTAATCAAATCCATAACTGAGAGACGGTGTTTCGGCCCCGATCACGGGGAATAAGTGTGTAACACACGATGTCCGCCCCGCCAAGCAATTAGTGGGTGCGGCGCCGCGCTTCAAAAGTAGAACGGGCCAGAACTGCGAACCTCAGACTCTTCTTCCTCTTCATCGATCATTACCCGAATTTCTTCGGCGCCCCCCCCCTCGTCTTCAGAGGAATCGCCTTGGTCAGCAGCATCCGTAGCATCAGCGGCACCCTCTTCGGCGACCTCGAAAAGCCTCTCTCCCGGGCGAGCGATCACGGGGAAAGGATCGGAGTCCCCGTCACCATCGGATTCTTCGGATTCTTCGGGTTTTTCGGGTTTATCCGAATCTCCATCTTCAGCGTCGTCGACATCGTCGATTTCGAAAAGCGGAGCCGCCGATGCCTCTTCGAGGGGCTCTTCTTCGGTGGCGTCTTCTTCGATTATCTCGAAGAATGAGGCCGGGGGGACTGGCTCGATGGGTTCGAATTTTCCTTCCGCAACGTCCTTCGCGGCATCTTCTTCTTCGTCGCTCGCTTCGAGTTCAAAGACAGAGCCCGCCGACGGCACCTGCGGAGCGGTCTCATCATCATCATCATCATCATCATCATCATCTTCTTCTTCGTCTTCGTCATCGTCATCGTCATCGTCATCGTCATCGTCATCGTCATCGTCATCGTCATCGTCATCGTCATCGTCATCGTCATCTTCATCTTCGTCATCATCATCGTCATCGTCATCGTCATCGGACTCGTCTATTTCCATCTCGAAGGGAGAATTGACGGGCATCGGCAGTTTATCCGGCTCAGTCGGGAGCGGCGTCGATGGCTCAATGACGATCTCGGGTTCGCCGAAATCGAGCGGCTCGAGGATTTCCCTCGGCTCAGCAGGGGGAGCCTCAACGATAGGCTCAGGCTCAATGAGGTGCTCAGATTCAAAGATCGGCTCGACCTCGAATTCCTCTTCCTGTTCACCGGTGGCGACGTAGACAGGTTCGAGACTCTCCTCTGGCTCCGGCTCCGGCTCTGGCTCTGGCTCTGGCTCCGGGGGGACGAGTCGCTCAGCGGCGCGTCTTAGGGCCACTTCGCGCAGGGATCGCGAGGCGCTCGACGCCGGCGCGGGTAGAGAGACCTCTGCTGGCCTGATGTCACGGAGCAGTTCAGTGAGATCGCCCTCGATCGCGTGGGCCTTGCTGCGTACCAGCCCGGCGGGGCGGGCCGCGTCGGAGACACCCACCAGAATGAACCGATTCACGATCTCGCGGAGATAGATCATCCGGTCGCCGCCGAGATGGATACTCTCCATCGCCCCGGTCTCACCGAGCTGAGAGACGAGGGCGCGCATCGCTCCGCTCGCACCAGCTACGAGGGCGGAGATCACTTCGATGGTCACTTCCGCCTCGGCCGAGATGCCTGCGACAAGGGCACCGCTGCGATCGACGATGAGCGCGGTCTCGAGTCCCGAGTCCTCCGCGAACTCCCTGAGCAGATCGTCGGCCCGCGAGGCTAACTCTTGGCTTATCTCCAGGGGAACGGCGGCTGGATAGTCTCCGATCTCCGGGCTGCTACTTTCTCTACTTTCCATGGTAATAAACGGAACTGATGACCGGGACGATCACGTCGTCACTCCCCGATGTGCGATGGTCCGAAGCCGGCCTTAATTGGCGCCTTCGAGAACGAGTTCTTTGCCTCTGCGTTCCGCCTCCATTGTAGACCTCTGCCCGGCCTTGAGGGAAGCATGAAAACCTCTGATTATCTCGGCGGTCAGGCAATCGAGGGTCGCAAAGATCTGGTATCCAGTCGCGGCACAGGTGAGAAAAGATGGCCCCCGCACCGCAAAGGCCTCGTCGAACTCCTCCGGACGCGTCACTCCGTGCTGATCACGCTTGTTGTATTGGAACACCACCGGAACCCGTTCGGGGTGGACATTGTTCCGCATCAGGGAATCGCGATAGCCGTGATAGGCGGTCAGGTTCGACTCAAAGCACCCCGGCGTTGAGTCGGCGACAAAGACGATGCCGTCAGCCCCGGCAAGAACGGTTTGCCGGGTCTCGGCGAGAGACTCCTGACCGGGAGCAGTGTAGAGCTGGAAGCGGGTGCGGTAGCCCGCGATCTCGACCTCATGGACGGGGAGGAAGTCAAAGCAGATCGTGCGGTTCTGCTCGGTCGCGATGGAGACGAGGTCGCCCCGTACGTGGGGATCGAGACGCCGGTGGAGGTAGGTCAGATTGGTCGTTTTGCCACCGCCGGCCGGACCGCAATACACGATCTTGAACTGAATCTCCCGGGTGTCGTGTCGAACCAATGCCATGTCGTCTATTCCTCCAGATTGATGAGACTCCGCGCGACGAGGATGAGTTTTTCGCGCACGCCAGGCTCGAATGCCGCCGCCTCATGATGTACCATCACGCAGCACTCGCCTTCGAGGAAAAGACTCACGATGCCGCGATCCGTGTGCAGGGTAAAGTTCCGCGCCTCGGGCAGTCCGGTGAGCTTGGCGAGACTGCGTAGAGTTGCCACCATCTCGCGAGCCTCGTTGCCGATGCGACCTTCCTCTGACTTCGAAGCCTGGACCAGCTTGCCCGGGGTCGAGAGCGAGCAACTTACGATGCCCGGCAATCCCACGACCCGACGCACCACCATCGAGAGGGTGAAAGTCTCACTCGTCGAGAAGATCGCGCGCAACTCCAGATCGCGCAAATCAAAGCTGGCCTCGCCCGACGCAGGGAGCGGCGTCCGCACAGGGACGCTCTCAAGAACCTCACGGACAGGGGCGGGTGCGGAGATCGGGGCTGGAGCAGGCTCGGGGGCTGACTCGATTATCGCGGCAGGTGCCGGAGCGGTCTCCGGGGCTACCTCGACTATCGCGGCAGGTGCCGGAGCGGGCGCAGTCGGGGCGTCAAAAGGAATCGGGGCGTCAAAAGGAATCGGAGCTTCAAAAGGAATCGGAGCTTCAAAGCCGGTCGGAGCTTCAAAACCGGCACCGCTCGCGAAAGCATCAATCGGCGAGGGCGTAGGGACAGTGTCAGCCCCGAATCCGGCGAAACCCTGAGCCAGTGTCGTGAAATCGGGCAATCCGGTGGCTGCCGGCATTTCCTCTTTCGGCGCTGCTGTCGGCGCTGGCTCGAACTCCGCCGCAGGGGCCGCTTCGGGAGCAGGTTCAAAGGCGGAAAAACCGGTCGGGATGGCGGTGGTTGGTGTCATGGGAACGGGTGCCGGAACAGCGGCAGATTCAGTCGCCGGCGCAAAACCGGCCGACGCGGGCGCAGCAGTAGAGGGAGTGCTTTGTTTCAGCAGATTACCGATGCTCTCGAAGGCTGGTGGAGTAAGGGACAGGTCCTCAATGGCGAACTCGTCTTTTTCAGAGAATCCTCCACCGTGGAACATCGCTCCCCATACGCCCCGGGGTTCGTCAGCCGGCTCCTGAGCCGGGCCCGTCGGGAAAGGAATGTCCATGTCCACCTCAGCCTGCTTCGAGAAGAGCGTGCTAAAGGCCTGCTCGCTCTCGAAGGAATTTCCCGGGGAAGCCTTGCCTCCCTTTTCATCCGCTTCATTCTTCACCCCGGCACCGCCCGCTCCGAACACGGCGGGCGAGGGCTTCGATTCGAATCCGGAAAAACCACCCGAAAACGCGTTTTCTGCCGCTGCGGGTGCCTCAGCAAGCGCCTCGAATCCGGCAGGAATTTTCGGCTCCGATGCCTGAGCCGACGGCGGGGCAAAGGCACTTCCCTTGGCGGGAGTTTGAGCAGCAGGTGCCTGGGCAGAGAATGGATTGAGCCCTCCCGAGGTCTCCTGCGGCCAAGTGGGGGTATCATCCTGACGGGGGCGTGGCGTCTCGTCTTTCATATCACTGGGAGTCGCGGCACCGGGTTTCGGCTGCGCTGTCGTCGGTGACGGCGACCAGAACGGGTTGCCCGCAGCGGCCGGCGCAGCGCCGAACCCACTCGACGGCTTCTCCGCCGCGGGGGGGAATACCGCCGCACCAGTCGCGCCGAGCTTTGGTGGCAGGGTCACGGTGGAGTCGTTGAGCGGAGTGATCTCGGCCGCGAAGAGCTCGGGACAGATCTGATAAATAGTCGATAACTTCACGTCGCGACTGCCATCGGACGGCAGCGGGATGCGCACTTCGCGCGCCATCGGGATGCCACTCTGCGCCGAGATCGCGGGCGGGATGAAGGCGATGAGTTCACTGACGAGAAAGTCCTGTCCCGGCAACTCGGGCGCGGCAGGGGTAGCCTGAAGTCCCCCGCGGCTGACGTCCTCACCGGGAGTTCCGGAAGGGGCGGTGAAGCCGATGGGAGTTCCCTCAAGATCTCCTTCATCCGGGGAAAAAATATTTCGAAACGAGAAAGACATGGGGCCTGCGTGGTTCTGGAAAACTTTTAGAACGCCTAATTTTCACCATAAAACCTTATATCAATGACTTGATTGCTAATCTATGGATTTTTTAGTATTTTCAGAATATAGCGCTAAAACTAATTAATCAAGATCTTTTTATAATTAAGTTAGCCTAATTTTTCTCCCGTTTCTGAGGCCCCTACGCCACGTAGAAACAGAGCCGAATTTCCTCGTGACGGAGGCTGACGACGGGGAATCAGACGATCCACCACAGCATCAGCACGAGGAAGCCGTTGTTGATCGCGTGGGCGACCATGGGAGCAACGAGAGAGTCGCGCCACTCGCGCAGCAGAGAAAAGCCGATCCCGATGCTGGCAAGGGCGGGAATGGCGAAAAAGCCCTGTGGATGCAGGGCCGCGAAAATCAAGCCAGTGAGCAAGGCCGAGGCGAAAAAGCGGAAGCGCCCGCGGAAATAGCGATGGAGCGCGCCCCGGAAAAAGATCTCTTCAAACAAGGGCGCGAATCCCGCCGCAAGACCGAGGCA
>JBDNIL010000130.1:0-13105 GCA_041688355.1 Verrucomicrobiales bacterium
AGGCATAGGCCTGACTCTGCTGCCGGGTGTGGAGGAGATGAAAGGTGTCGGCGAGGAAATGGCCGCGCCAGACCGAGTCACATTCTTCCATGAGCGAAACGAGGTCCCCACGGCCCGATCCCGAGAATTTCGCGATCATCCCGACGATGCGGTGGCGGAGGGAGAGGGTGAGGTAGGGATTGGCAAAGAGGGTGTCGATGCGCTCGGTGCCGATGCCGAGATCGTTGAGGATCTGGCGATCCTGGAAATCGATTTCCGAGGCGGTGAGCTGATAGATGTCGTCGGGCAGGCCGACAAACTCGGTCGCGCTGAGGGCCCGCGAAGCGCCGGACGAGGCCACGGAAACGCCGATCTTGAGGGGAAGGCCTCCGGCAAAAAAGGCCCAGGTCACTTTTTCCATTTCCTCCTGGAGACGGGCGTTGTCGGTGTAGGGGTCGATCCCGAGCTGGCGCGCGCATTCGAGTTTGGCCTTGTCAAAGCCGGCCACATTTTTGATGGCCTTGCCGAGCCCTTTGCCTACTTCTTTGGCATCGGGAGGCGAGCTGTCGTTCTTTTTCTCACCGGCCTTGCGGGCTGCATTGCCGATGCCCGAGCCGACTTTGCCGAAGAAGTGGCCGACGGATTTAGGGACCTGTTTCACCGCGCCGCCGGGATCTTCGACGATGTTTTTGACCGCGTTGATTGGGGTCTCGACTGATTTCTTTATGCCCTCGGCGAAGAGGTCGCTTTTGCTGACGGCGACGAGGGTGGAGATGGCGCGGATCTCATCGACGCGGCGCTGGAGCTCGCCGGTGCCGACGCACTCGTAGGTGCCGTAGTCGGAGTCGATCACGAACTCAATGAGGTAGCCGTCGCCCTGCGCGAGGTCGCGGACGCGATGATGAGGACCGGCTAGGAGGTAGGCGGGAATGATTTCCGCCGCGTTGAAGGTGCGCGGTTCCTCAAAGGCAGCGAGGGGCAACGCGGCGGTAAGGGAGAGAGCGAGGATAGCTGCTAAGATTTTCATCGGAGTCTTCACTCGTAATCGATCGGAGACCCGATGTCCAGCCCCTTACAAACCCGCCGAAAATTTCCAGAGGTGGCCGTCACTGCGGATGTAGAGGGCGCCGTCGGACAGGGCCGGGGTGCTGAGAATGGTCTCGCCGAGCTCGATCCTGCTGACGATCCTGCCTTCCTCGCCGCTGAGATCGACAACCTGGCCGATCCCTGTCTCACCGAAGATAAAGAGGCGGTCCCCCGCGCCGGCGACGGGACTGCCGCTGAAGGGGCCCTCGATCCTCGTCCGCCAGAGGCGGGCTCCGGTGGCGCGATCAATGCAGGTGAGGACGCCGGCGTTGTTGATGAGATAGACCTTTTCCCCGATCACGAGCGGACTCGCGGTGCCGGGGCGCTCGTTGGATTCGTTCCATACTTTCTCCGGCTCGGAGCCCGAGGCACCGATGCGCATCGCGGTGAGGCCGTTGGACGGGATGAAGAGCTGGTCGCCCGAGGCTGCGCTCGAAGGGATCGTGGAGGCACCGCCCGCAATTTTGAAAACCGGGGAGCCGGTCGAGGGGAGCAGCCCGACGATGCCGTCGCCGCCCTGCAGGGCGACGATGGATTCGCCGTCTTTGACGATCACGGTGGGCGAGGTCCAGTTCGCCGACTTGGGCCGGTCGAGCTTCCATTTGTTCACTCCGGTGAGCAGGTCAAATCCGGCGGCAAAGGACTCGGAGTCATTCTCGATCTGTGCGACGAGGGTGTCGCCGACGACGATGGGGGACGAGGCGAGACCGAGGCTGTTGGAGGCGTTCGGGTAGTCGAGGGTGAGGGCGCGCATCCAGACGAGGTTGCCGTCGAGGTCGAGACAGATGAGGTCGTTTGAGGAGTAGAGAGCGTAAATTCGCTCGCCGTCACTCGCGGGGGTGGGAGCGGCGACGTTCGTTTTGTTGTGGGACATGGTCCGCCCGGTCGCCCAGAAGCGGCGCTCCCAGAGGGGGGCTCCGTCTTTCACGGCAAAACAGAGGACGTGGATCTGCTGTTGCTCGGGGCCACTCGCGGCGGTGACGAAGACTTTGTCCCCGACGACGATGGCACTGCCGAGACCGCGCCCCGGTAGGACGACCTTCCAGGCGAGAGTCTTGTCGCTGAGTTTGGCCGGAGTGGTCGCGGCGCCGGGGTCGAATCCGGAGCCCTGCGGACCGCGGAAATTGAGCCAGTCAGCCTGCGCCGGGGCGATGGCGACGAGGAGCAGGGCGGAGACGAGGGTGAGGCGGAAAAGGGGCATGGCGTGAGCGAAGGGTGCAGGTGGGAAATCACTGGGCGGGAGCAGGAGCGGGAGCAGGAGTAGCGGCTGCGGCGGGGCGACGGGCCGGAGCGGCTTTTTCGGGAGTGGGTTTGCGATCGGTCGCGAGGATGGCGGTGCCGGTGCTGTCGCAGACCCGCATCTGGAACTCCCACTGGACGGTCCAGTCCTGCTCTTGCTCGTTCTGGCAGGCTTTCACGAGGATGGTGTTCTTGCCTTCCTTGAGCGCCACGGGCAGAGAATACTGGTCGATGCGCTGGCCGCGGTGGTACTCGTCACGGCCAAAGAGAAGTTCGCCGTTGAACCAGATCTTCCACGCGTTTTTGCATCCGAGCCGGATCTCGGCCTCGCGGGCTTCGCCGGCGGTGAACTCGGTGTAGGCGTAGCCGGTGACTTGCTTGAGCGGGGAGAAGGGCGTGTTGAAATCGACTTTGCCGTAGTCGTCAGAGGTCGCATACTCCTGCCAGGTCACGGATTTCCCATCTTTGCCCTCGTAGGCGGAGCTCAGGTTGATCTCGGTCTCGGGTGGGTAAACGGTGTCGAATCCCTTGCGGTCGGTGTTGTCAAAGGGGGCGATGAGCTGCCAGTGCATGAGAAAACCGAAGTGCTTCGGCAGGTCGAGTTTCTGCTCGAGCTTTTCGCGCAGCAGTTTGGCGACGGCGTCGATCTGGTCAATGTCGCGGGCGGCATCGAGGGCGCGGTCGAGGGTGGCGAGGCTCTTCTCTTTTTCCCCGGCCCCGAGTTGGGCCTGGCCCTCGGTGAGCAGTTGGGCGACGGCGTCGCGGCGGAGCGGGGCGCTCGGGTCGTCGATCATGCCGGGGATGAGCGACTTCGCCTCTTCGGGGGAGACTTTGCCATAGAGGTCAAAGGCGAGCCGCCGGGCGTTGGGCTCGTTCTTCCGGTCGAGGACGAAGGCCTTGATCCGGTCGGCAGGGAGAGCTGCTTTGGCGGCGAGTTCGCGTTCGAAGACGGTCTCGACGGCGGATCGCATCCAGTTGCGGGCGATCGGGCCGGCGGTCTCCATCGCCTCGAGGACGGGCAGGATGACCTCGGACCCGTGCGCGGTGAGCTCTCCCCAGGCCTTTGCGGCCTCGGCGTTGCCGGCGCCTTCGGGGCCGACTTTGAGGATCTGCTCGAGGGCCCCCGACCACTCGGCGGATCGCAGCGGGGGCGCGGGAAGGATGAGGAAGAGAGCAGCGGCGAGCAGGGCAATGGTGGCTTTCATCTACGGTTAGAGGCGGGAATGGAAAAATGGGAGAATAATAGCGTCAGTAGTGGCAGGGGAGCAAGTGACGTGAAAGAGGCGATGGAGGTATGGGTGCAAAGGGATGAATTTTCTTAATTGGCTAAGAATCAGATTCCTTTGACCTCATTCCTTTGACAACTCTTTGCGTCCGATCCAGATCCGGGAAAGCGGTCACTTCGCGATCTTCCGATAGAGCTCGATGGTCTCGCGGGCGATCTCGGCCCAACTGAATTTTTCCAAAACCCGTTGCCTTCCCGCCCGGCCCATTGTGGCGCACCGGTCAGGATCGCGCATCAGCTCGTTGATCCCGGCGGCTAGGTCGCGGGAGTAGGCGGCGGGGTCGATCGCTTCAAAAGGCGATTCTTTCTGCTGCTCGAGAGGGATGAGCAGGCCGGTCTCGCCGGGCAGGATGATCTCTTTCATCCCGCCAACCTTCGAGCCGACCACGGGCGTCTCACAGGCCATCGCTTCGAGATTGATGATCCCGAAGGGCTCGTAAATGGACGGGGTGCAGAAAACGCGGGCGTGGCTGTAGAGGGTGATCTTGTCAGGGGTGGGGATCATGTCCTGAATCCAGACGATGGTTCCGTCGTAGTCGGTCCGCACCGCCTCGACCGCCGCTTCCATCTCGACCTTGATCGCGGGCGTATCGGGGGCACCGGCGCAGAGGACCACCTGCGTTCCAGGCTCGAGATGGCGGATCGCGTTGACGAGATGGACGATGCCCTTTTGCCGGGTGATGCGTCCGACGAAGAGGACAAAGGGAATCTCCGGATCGATGCCCCATTTTTCGAGGATGCCTCGGTTGGCGGTGGGGCGGTATTCGTCGGGATCGATCCCGTTGTAGATCACGGGGACGCGCTCTTCGGGTACGTCGAAAAGTCGCAGGATGTCTGCCTTGGTCTCGTGAGAAACAGCAATGACGGCGTCGGCCATCTCGATCGCGGTTTTCTCGAGCCAGAGCGTGAAATCATAGCCGCTGCCGAGCTGCTCACGTTTCCAGGGACGCAGCGGCTCGAGAGAGTGAACGGTCAGGGCCATGGGGAGGCCGTAGTTGAGATGCGCGAGGATGCCGCCGAAGTGGGCATACCAGGTATGCAGGTGGACTACGTCGGCATCGATGCGACGGGTATTGAAATCGAGGCAGCTTTGCAGTGCGGAGAAGACCGAGTGCAGGGCGGGCGGGGCGGTGTATTCGGAACTGTCGGCTTTCGCCCCGAAGACTTCGGGATTGTCCCCCGTGACCTTCTGTTCGCCGAAGCAGCGCACCTCGACTTCGCAGAGTTTGGCGAGTTCGCGCGCCAGATACTGGACGTGGATGCCGGCCCCTCCGTAGATGTGGGGCGGGTATTCGTTGGTGAGGAGAAGGGACTTCATCGTGAGATCAACAGAGCGGCTTCGCGATGTTTTTCAAGGATGAAGGCGGGCGACCGTCAGATCTCGATCTTCGACCGCCAGCGCGCCACCTCGATCTGACCCGTGTGGCGCTCGATGAGGGTTTTCTGAAGGGCATGGGACTGATCGGTCTCCCCGTGGACGAGAAAGACACGCTCTTTTTTGCCGCCCATCTTATCAAAATAATCGAGCAGTTCGCTGCGGTCGGCGTGACCGCTGAAGGAGTCGAGGATCTCGATGTCGGCTTTGACCTTGAAAACATCACCGAGGATGGGAACCTCCTCCATGCCACCGCGGATCTTCGCCCCGAGGGTGTGCTCGGCGCAGTAGCCGACAAAGAGGACGGTGTTTTTCGGATCCTCGATGTTGTTGCGGAGGTGATGGAGGATCCGGCCCGCCTCGCACATGCCCGAGGCCGAGATGATGATCGCGGGTTCGTGGAGTTCGTTGAGGGCCTTCGAGTCATTGACCTTGCGGACGAGGCTGAGATTCTCGAAGCCGAAGGGATCGCGTTTGTCGAAGAGGAATTCGTAGACATCCTCGTTGAAACACTCGGGATGGAGGCGGAAGATCTCGGTCGCGCTGACGGCGAGGGGGCTGTCCACGTAGATGGGCACGGCGGGGATTAGCCCCTCTTCGGTGAGTTGGTGGAGCACATAGACGAGCTGCTGGGTCCGCTCCACCGCGAAGGCGGGGATGATGACTTTGCCTTTTTTGTCGAGCGCGCGGTTGAGGATGTCGCTGAGGAGATGGTTCGCCTGGGTCGGCAGCTCATGCTCACGATTGCCGTAGGTACTCTCCATGATGAGGATGTCGACATCCTCCGCCACGGCGGGGTCGCGGAGGAGCTCATTGTTGCCCCGTCCCACGTCGCCGGAGAAGAGGAGCCGCTGGCGGTTACCGTTCTCAACAATATCGAGGATGACCTGAGCCGAGCCGAGGATGTGCCCGGCATCAATGAAGGTAAGAGTGACCCCGTCGGCGATGGGGATGGAGCGATCATACCCTATTGTGACGAACTGGCGCACGCACTCCTCGGCCTCCTGTTCGGTGTAGAGGGTCTCGAGATCGGGTTCGCCTCGCTTGGCCCGGCGTTTGTTGAGCCACTTTGTGTCCTGCCCCTGAATGCGGGCGCAGTCGGCGAGCATGATCTGGCAAAGGTCACGAGTCGCGAAGGTCGAGTAAATGTTGCCTTTGAATCCATTGCTCGTGAGACTGGGGAGGTTGCCGCTGTGGTCGATGTGGGCGTGGGAGAGCACGACCGCATCGATGCTCTGAGGCTTGAAGAAAAAGTGGCGGTTCCGATCATTGGCTGTGTCGCGTCGCCCCTGATACAGCCCGCAGTCGAGGAGGATACGCGATCCATTCACGTCGATGAGATGTTGTGACCCTGTCGTCGTCTCCGCCGCGCCGCAAAAAGTGATCTTCATACAGGAGTAGTAGCGGTTTCACGATACCGGAGCAAGGCCAAGCTGTCTTTTCCGAGCAGGGGAGGGTAGGTCATTTCGCGGCGAAATACGGTTTTTTAACGAATTTTAAAGATTTCACCGAAAATCATAATTTCAGCGCGGAGAATTTAAAGAATTATCAGGAAATATCAGCTGGGGAGGGACTATCAGCCGGGGAGGGACAGGTTAGCTATCGGTTATCGGAGCCGAGGAGGGACAGGTTAGCTATCGGTTGGGTGTGGATTTTTAAAGAAATTTATAGGCTTCACCGTAGAAATCATAATTACAGCGGCGGGAATTTTAAAAATATTTAGGAAATCTTAAATTTAATCTTGTGCGAAATATAAAGATGTTATAGACTCTCCACATGAATCGAATTGCGACCACCCTGACGACCCTCACGGCTTCAGCGCTTCTCTGCCAGACGCTCGGTGCTGCCGAGCCGACGATGGAGGCCCTGAACTCCAGAATCAATGTGCTCGAGTCCCGCATCACCTCTCTAGAGACGGCGATGAAGAGTGAGAGCAGCACTTACAGCTACTCGAATGCAGCGGTGCTCGAGGCGACCAAGGCCGGGCAGTCCGGTACGACGACGCCGACGACCCCGACGGGTGGAACCTATGTGATTCAGGATGGTGATACTCTCGGCAAGATCGCCGAGAAGTTTAAAGTCGAGCGCAAGTCCCTCCTCGAGTCGAATCGCCTCAGCGAAGGCCAGCCGATCTACATCGGTGAGACTCTCATGATCCCCGCAGCGGCTGCCGCCCCCGCTCCCGCTCCGAATGCAAACATGGCCGAGACCGGCAAGCCTGCCGATGTGAAGAAAAACTCGGTAGTGATCGGCGAAACCAAGAAGCCCGAGTCCGCCCCGGCCCCGGTGCCAGCTCCCGCCCCCGTCGGCACGAAGACCCACAAGACCGTCAAGGGAGACACGCTCACCTCGGTCGCAAAGAAATATGCCACCTCCGTTGAGAGCATCAAGTCTGCCAACGGACTTCGCAGTGACACGATCAGCCTCGGTCAACTATTGAAAATTCCCGTCGCGCAGACCGCTTCGAACGATACTGCCCCTACTCCCGGGAAGCTGAAGCCGGAGCAGAAGCAAGAGCAGGCCAATGCCTTCCAGTATGACAACGACCTGCTCCGCGCCCAGGAGACCTACGGATACTACACCGTGAACAAAGGCGACAACCTTTACGCTCTCGCCCGCGACTTCTTCACGACCATGTCCGAGCTCCAGCGCATCAATCGCCTCGGCGCCAGCACCACGATTTTCCCAGGCAACGAGATCATCGTTCCCACTGCCAAATACAACGCCTACCACAAAGTCAGCGGGACCGGCGAGATGGTGAATCGCTGAGCGAGCTTCGCCAGACGATACCGGCAAACGAAAAAAATTTGTCTCCGAGACGATTCCCGAGATTGTTGAGAGACATAGTTGAGTGGTCAAAGAACCCGGTCCCGCAAGGGGCCGGGTTTTTACCGTGTTGGGCAGGCACCCTGCGCACCCGACCTGCGCCCAAACCTCACCGGGCCGAGGGCGGCCCCGGCCCGCCACGGCAGCCTTTCGCGGACTGTGGTTTGGGGCTAGGGGTGCTATTCCGCCGAGAAAGGCTTGAGACCTCCGGGTGGGGTCTCCGGCGTTTCCCCGGAATCCGTGGCGGGGGCGGGGGCGGGGGCGGGGGCGGGCGTTGCGGATTCAGGTTCCATTTTGGCGGCCTCGGCTCCCTCTTCCGGTGCCGGTGGCTCGGCCGGGAGCAGGGGGATCTCGATTTTTACCCTGACCTCACCCGCGTCGATAGGCGAGAGTGATTCGATGACGCCCGGCTTCAGGACCGCCGCGTTGACCCCGCGCTCGGTGAGGAAACGCACCACCTCGGCAGAGCGGCGCTCGCCCAGATAGTCGTTGAAGGCGCTCGACCCGCCACTCGGCTTTACCGCCTCGATCACGACCGCACGCCCTTCGCGGTCGGGGGAGAGCAGATAGCGAGTGAGTTCCACGAAGACCGCTTCCTGATTCGCCTGGAGGAGGAACGAGTTTCGTGAAAAAAGCACCGGCGGCAGGGTCTCGTATTGCTGCACCGGAGTCGCAGCCGGCAACACCGCCACCATGCCCGCGAGCAGGGGGGAGGTCGTGCCCGATGCTGGCCCGGCAGGCGAGAGGCCGTCGGTCTCAGCAGACGTCACCTCGAGGGGCATGGCACGGAGGGTGCCGGTGGGGGCGGACGTCTTACCCTCGAGCCGATCAAAGTCACTGAGCATCAGCAAAGTGGGAAAAAGTTTTTCGACGAGCAGTCCCGGGATCTCGAAGGCCACTTCGCGGGCCGGGGTGAGGTCGATGGGCGACAGGTCGGCGCCGGGTCCCCCGGTAGTGAGCGAGACCTCGATCTTCGGCAGGTACTCGGTCCCGACGATGCAGATGTGATTGATGAAGCGCCTTTTCCCGAGGATGGGCATGAGCCGGATTCGCAGGGCGGTCAGGGTAACGACACTATCGGTGAGGCCGCCGATGAGGATGCGGTCGGGCCAGATTTCGAAGCGCCCATCGTGGGTGGAGAGGCCGAGCTCGGCAATGACGCTGCGAAGATCGGAAATAGGGGGAAGGGTCGCGCCTGGATCGACGACAAGTCCCTCGTTGACCACCTGCAAGTCCGGCCTCGCCCCGCTGGCGGCGAGCGCGAGGATTTGCGCGGTCTCCTCGGACTCGACTCGACCCGAGAGCTCGATCGTCTCCCCGGTGAAGCGGATGGAGAGGTCCGGATTTTCCGACGAAGCAGCGACCACCCGACCGGTCGATACCGTGACGAGACAGGCGAGGGCCGCGATGAATGGGCGAAAAATCATGGAGTCAGCTCCGGGAGGGCAGGTGCCCATTACATGCCGCTTCCGGTGTCTAAGTCAATCCTGCAGAGAGCGGGAAGAGTCTTCGGAGAAAGAATCGGCTCCTCCTCGGTCCCGAAAACCTTTTTGCTTAGGTGCTTGCTTACGTCGGTCGTTTCGCTTTTGTTTTCACCCTCCCTCAGAAAGATGGCTGACATTCAATCCCTCAAGCAGGCCCTCGCCGTATCGCCGGACAACGTGCCGCTCCTCCTCATGCTCGGTGAGGCCTACCTCGAGCAATTCAGTCTCGAAGAGGCAAAGGCGAGCTACGAGGCGGTGCTGCGTGTCGATCCCGCCAATCCTTATGCGCGGACCCATCTCGTGCAACTCCTCGATCTCGACGGACGCTCCTCCGAGGCCATTCTCCGACTGGAACAAGTCTGCGGCGAATACCCGAACTTCGGACCCGCCTGGCTGCTGCGGGCCCGTCTCTCTCTGAACGAAAATCGCGCCCGCGAGGCCCGCGAGTACTATGAGAGGGCGGTCGCGCTCGATCCCTCCCTGAAAAACGACGACCTCCTCAAGCGCATCCGTCAGGCCGGCGGGCAGCGGGTCGCCGAAGAGCCGCGCGAACCGTCGCCGCAGCGCAACGGCGATCGTCAGGCCGGGGCCTATTATGATCCCGAGTTTGAGGAGGATGACTTCGACGACGACCCTTTTGACGACGGTGACCTCGAGATCGAGTTCGATCAGAAACCCGACGTCGATTTTGACCGAGTCGGCGGCATGGAGGCTGTCAAAGAGGACATCCGCATGAAGATCCTCTACCCGCTCGAGAATCGCGAGCTCTTCGAAGCCTACGGCAAACGCGCCGGCGGCGGAGTCCTCCTCTACGGACCGCCCGGCTGCGGCAAGACCCTCATCAGCCGGGCCACCGCCGGCGAGATCAATGCGAAATTCCTCAGCGTCGGGCTGCACCAGATCCTCGACATGTGGATAGGCAAGTCCGAGGAAAAGCTCCACGAGATCTTTGAAATGGCGCGCCGTCACGCCCCCGCCGTGCTCTTCTTCGACGAAGTCGACGCCCTCGCCGCCGACCGCAAGGACATGCGCACCTCCGCCGGGCGGACTCTCATCAACCAGTTCCTCGCCGAGCTCGACAGTGAGTCGTCGAAGAACGACGGTGTCCTCGTCCTCGGGGCGACCAACGCGCCCTGGCATCTCGACTCCGCCTTCCTCCGGCCGGGCCGATTCGACCGTCTCATCTTCGTGCCGCCGCCGGATGAAACGGCGCGCGACCAGATCATCCGCATCATGGCCGAGGGCAAGCCCGTCGCCGGACTCGATCCCGCCGCGCTCGCGAAAAAGGTGAAGGACTTCTCCGGAGCCGACATCAAGGCCGTCTTCGATCAGGCGATCGAGGGAGCTCTCTCCGAGGCGATGAAGACCGGCAAAATTGTGCCAGTCACCCAGAAGCAGCTCCTCAAGGCCGCCGCGAACGTGAAGCCGAGCACGCGGAAGTGGTTCGAGAGCGCCCGCAACTACGCCCTCTACGCCAACCAGAGCGGCTTTTACGACGACGTCCTCCACTATCTCGGCATCGGGAAGTGAGCGCTATCTTCCCGCCATCCTCCGTCCATGAGTGAACTTTCGCACGGCCTGCTCTTGCAGGATCAGGGGCGCCTCGAAGAGGCTGAAGCCTGCTTTTACAGCGTCCTCGCCCGCGAGCCCGACAACGATTTTGTCTTCGGGCGCCTCGCCCTCTGTCAGATGAGTCAGCCCGGGAAAAAACGCCGTGCCCTCGACACCATCGCCGAGGCCATTCGTCTCCGCGCCGACGAGCCCTTCTATTTTTCCGTCAAGGCGATCATCCTCGGTGAACTCCATCGCGGCAAAGAGGCACTCGAGGCCGCCGAGACAGCGGTGAGGCTCAATCCCGAAGACACCTTCGCCCTCTCCGCCAAAGCCAACGCCTATTGCGCGATGGATCGATGGGCCGAGGCCGAGGAATGGAGCCGCCACGCCCTCGCCCTCGACGGCGATAATGCCATGGCCGCCAACATCCTCGCGCATACCCTGCGCATCCAGGGCAAACGGCAGCTCAATGCCGAGGCCGTCGAACGACTCCTCGCGGCCGATCCCGAAGACAGCTTTGCCCACGTCAATGCCGGCTGGACCGCCCTCCAGGCAAAAGACCAGGCCCGCGCCGAACAGCACTTCCGCGAAGCCCTGCGCCTCGATCCCGAGTCCGACATGGCGAGAGAGGGACTCCTCGAATCTTTCCGCGCCCGCTCCTGGTTCTATCGCGCCTACCTCTCTTACTGCTTCTTCATGCAGCGCTATACCGAGGGCAAACAATGGATGATCTTCCTCGGCGCTTTTGCCGTCTACCAGGTCTCGCGGAAGTACCTCGAGACGATCAACCCGGTCTACTCCGGCGTGCTCGTCGCGGTCTGGCTGGGGCTCGTCCTCTGGGTCTGGCTCGCGCCGGGCATAGGGAACTTCCTTATCCTCCTCGATCGCTCCGCCCGGCTTGCTTTAAAACCTGCCGAGCGCCATCAGGGCATCGCTGTCGGCGGTATCTTCGCCCTCGGTGCCCTCGCCACTATCGCCGGACTCGTGAGCGGCTATTACCCCGTCCTCCTCGCCGGCGTCGGTCTGCTCGCCACCACTATTCCCGCCTCGCTCACCTTTGGCAACGTCTCGTCGCGCGGGCGGCTCGTCTTCGGGAGCATCACCGTGCTGCTCTATGCGGCGGTGGGGACCATGATCGTGCTCGAGTGGGTGCGTCATCCCGCGCCCATGCATCCACTGAGTAGCGGACTCGGGCTCTTTGCCCTCTTCGCCACTGTTGCCTGCACCTGGCTGGGGAACATCCGTTCACTCCGTCGTAGTTCGGACGATTGAGGAAGTCGGATTCATTTGCCCAACATGACCAACGAAAAACGGCGGATACAGGATCCGCCGTTCTCAAAAAATGGGACCGGTTCGAGAACCGATCGTAAGGGGGGGGGCAGGGGCTACTCTTTGACCTTTTCGGCGCGAGCCTTGAGATTCGTAGCTGCTTTGCCGAGGCGGCTGCGGAGGTAGTTCAGCTTGGCGCGGCGCACCTTGCCGTGCTTCAGCACTTCGATCTTCGCCATCTTGGGGGAGTGAACGTGGAAAGCACGCTCAACACCTTCACCGCTGGAAATCTTACGAACCGTGAACGCATGATTGATTCCCGAACCGTGGCGGCCGATCACGAGACCTTTGAAGATCTGGATACGCTCTTTGCCGCCTTCAACAACGCGGGAGTGAACGTTGACTGTGTCACCGGGACCGAAGTTCGGCACTTCGGCTTTCATTTGCTCGCGTTCGATTTTGTTAATCACATTCATGGGTTCACCTGGGAAAAAATGAGCCGCAAAAGGGATGCTTCGCGGCGGGTCGAAACTTTTACTCACAACAGAGGTGAAAGCAACGGATTTCCCGAATATTTTTTGTTGCGCGCCCCAGCTTCCGCGCCTAGAATCCCGCTCCCCAGCCGAGGCAGGTTGAAGAACGAAAGTTCCGAAGTCGCTGCCATTACCGTGGAGCGGTAGTTCAGTTGGTTAGAACGCTGCCCTGTCACGGCAGAGGTCGCGGGTTCGAGTCCCGTCCGCTCCGCCACTGCCACCCATTTCGGGAAAGGTGAAAATTGTCCCTCAGAGCTCAATCGCTCTAGACTCGAACCCGCGAAGCGGGTTTGCGCGCCCCGGCGCGAAGCGCACGCAATCCCCCGGTGCAAGTCACCGGCAAGCCGCGCATCGGGCGCAGCCCGATAATCCCGTCCGCTCCGCCACTGCCACCCATTTCGGGAAAAGTGAAAATTGTCCCTCAGAGCTCAATCGCTCTAGACTCGAACCCGCGAAGCGGGTTTGCGCGCCCCGG
>JBDNIL010000530.1:0-1637 GCA_041688355.1 Verrucomicrobiales bacterium
TCGCGGGCGCTTTCGGATTCCACCTCCGCGAACCGGTGTGCTGCGGAGCGTTGATCGAGGGCCTCGTCGACCTCCGCTGTCGCTTCCTCCAACTACCGTATGGGGATCAGGGCCTCTACCTGCGCCGCGATCTCTTTTTGACCCTCGGCGGATTTCCCGGGCAACCCATCCTCGAGGATCTGACTTTTGTGCGTCGTCTCCGGCGTCTGGGTCGGGTCGTCACGACCCGGGAAAAAGCAGGGACTTCCTCGCGGCAATGGCGCGAGCGCGGGGTTGTCGCCACTTTTCTCCGGCACTCCGTCATCCTCCTCGCCTACCACGTCGGAGTCTCACCCGAGCGGCTATACGAGCTGCGCCGTTCCTGACATTCCTGAACGAATAAGACCCCGACGGGAGAGCGCGGCGAGAGGGCTTGCCTGCGGTCTAGCGAAAAGATTCCCCGCTCCGTGCCTATCCGCAGCACTTCTTGTATTTCTTTCCCGATCCGCAAGGGCAGGGGTCATTGCGACCGATCTTGGGAGATTCCCGGACATGCGGGGACACCAGAACCGGCGGTCGATAGGTTGTAAAAGGCTGGTCCGAAAAATATTCGGGAATATCCCAGGGTTCGCTTCCGGAATACGTAGCATCCTGATTTTCATGATCGTAATCGGGATCGAAGCAGGCCCACGACTCCGTCTCGGTGATAACATCGTCGATGAGCTGGAGGCCCGATCCGCTGAAATTAACGGAAAGGCGGGCATACTCGGCCGACGTGACGACGTCTTCAAAGCGGTTCTAAGCGGGATCGCAGAGACCCTCGGCGAAGGCTTTCTCAACGGCGGGCAGCAGTCGAACAAAACCGAAGTTCCCGATCGAGGCGCTTGAATGCTCTCGTCTCCCGGGCCTGTGCGAGGAGGTAGGCGGCAAAGGTCAGCGTCATCCAGTCGGTGCTGTCCTCGTCGAAGCTCTCGGGCGCCGCGACGAAGCGCTCCAATTCGGCGAGGAGAGCGGGTTTCATTTCATCGAGCCGTGCCACCATTTCATTAAGGACTTCCCTCGAATCTTCGGCCAGATCTACCCGGATTCCTGTGTGATGAATGACGGATTCCATCATGCGTCTCGCTTTCCACCAAACATCTCCATAAGTTCCTGAAATTTCTCCTTGAAGGAGTAGGCTCCCCGATGGCAAAGATCCTTGTAGGAATGTCCGGAGGCGTGGACTCCAGTGTCGCGGCGGCCCTGCTCCTCGAGCAGGGGCACGAGGTCGTCGGTGCCTACATGAAAAACTGGACGAACGAGGAAGGTCTCCCCGGCGACTGCCCGTGGGAGCAGGATATCCGCGATGCGCGGGCGGTCTGCGACTTCCTCGGGATCGAGTTCCGCATCCTCAGTCTCACCGAGGAATACCGCGAGCGGGTCGTCGATTATCTGCTCGCCGGGTATCGCGAGGGCATCACTCCTAATCCCGACGTGATGTGCAATCGCGAGATGAAATTCGGCATTTTCCGCGAGTTTGCGGCGGCCCAGGGTTTCGAGCATCTCGCGACCGGCCACTACGCGCAGATCGAGCGGCATGCGGACGGATCGGTCGATATCCTGCGCGGCGCGCCGGGGAAAGATCAGAGTTATTTCCTCGCCCTCTTGCAGCAGCAGCA
>JBDNIL010000131.1:0-3340 GCA_041688355.1 Verrucomicrobiales bacterium
AGTTGCCACTCGGCGTAGCGCACCGTGACGACCTCGCCACCCTCGATCGCGACCTTGGCCGCGACTTTCTCGAGATCGGGATCGGACTTCAGATCGACCATCTTCCAGCCCTGTGAATTGAGCTTGCTGGAAACGACGAAGGTCTCTTTCGTCTCCTTGTTCAAGAGCGTGGCGACCTGCTCGTTGTCCACCATCGCGAGCCCCGTGAGGATGAGGGAATCGCTCAGATTAACCGAGCGGAGAAATGGCGACTGGCCTTTCAGCGCCGAGAAATCCCCCGGTTCCACCACCGCCGGGGCGTAGGAGACCTCAGCGTCCAGAGCGATCGCACGAGTCGCCAGGCTGAAGGTGAGGAGAAGGGAAAAACGTGTCATGGCCGGAGGGTGAAACCCCGTCGCCGCGAAAAAGTTACGGGATCACCGATATCCCCGATAGACCTCCGGAACAAAACTGAGGTCGCTCGCTTCGCGCACCGCGAGACCAATCTGGAAGTCCATGACCGCCGTCGGAATGGGATTCTGATACTCGTCGAGACAATCGCGCAGCCCCTCGATCGGATCGACCGAAGAGGTGCGGACCTGACGATAGACCTTCACCGCGATCGCCTCGGCGGCCCCCGGAGTGATCATCGCCGGGATGAGAGGGAGGAGTTCCGCCGGGCATTGCTTCGGCAGGTCGAGTTTGAACTTTTTCGCGAGCGCGCGGATGAGGAGGTAGCCTTCGGCCGCGTCGGAAGCGGGAAAAAGCGGGATCTTCACATCGACCCGTCCGGGGCGCTTCAAATCGACCTCGATGAGATCGGGACGACTCGAGGCGAGGATCCAGAGGATGCGCCCGCGGTTTTCCGTATTGCTCATCTCTTTTGCCATCATCGAGTAGACCCGGCCCGAGATCCCGGAGTCGCCCGAGCCCGAGTCCCGGCTCCCGAGCGCCTGGTCGGCCTCGTCGATGAAGACAATGCATCGCCCGAGCGCGTGGAGCAGTCCGAAGATTTTCTCGAGGTTGCCCTCGGTACTCCCGACCCAGCGATCGCGGAAATTTTTCATCTTCACGACCGGCACCCCCGCCTCGCCGGCGAGGCACTCGACGAGATAGGTCTTGCCCGTGCCGACGGGACCGCAGAGCAGGTAACCCATAGGCATCGCGCCGAGGTCGCCCTGCCGCCAGAGGGCGATGTCCTGCCGCATCCATACCTTGACCGCCTCGCTGCCGTGGACATCGTCGAGAGTGCGCGTCGGCTCGAGGAATTCGATGAGATCCTGCGAGTCCTTCTCGACGAGAGATTTTTTCAGGTCGGAAAGGTCATCCTCGAGAAGAGCCGATTTTTCATACTCACGCTGCCGCAGGAGAGACTCGATCGAGCTGATCGTCGCCCCTGCGAGGCGAGTCGCGGGAAACTCGGGTCGGCCGGCGAAATGGGCGAGGGCAGCGGGGTAGACCTTTTCAAAATAGCGAAAGACCCCGTTCAGCGCTTCAGGTCCCGGCATCGGGATCTCAACATGAGCGGAGCGCTGGTTCTGCGAGAGCAGGTGATTGAGATCGTTGAGATGCTCGGTCAGGAGGAGAACCGCTAGATTCTGCTCGAGGAAAAAGCTCTCGTGCGACCAGGCTCGGACGACCGAGGCCATCGAGTTGAGCTGGTAATCGCGGACCTGCTTGGCGACGGGAAAGATGAGCTCGGCTGACTTGATGATAACGGCGATGTGATGATTCCGCCCTGCCAGAACCGAGGCCTCGGGCGACCCCGGAGCGAGGCGGCGCAGGTTCACACAAAAGCGCAGGAACTTGTCGAGATAGCCGATCGCCTGGACCGGATCTTTCGGCAACTCGTCTGCGAAACGCAGCTGCTTGAAAAAAGCCTCGCCCGACTCGATCCGCAGCCCCGCCCCGAGCTCGTAGCTGAGGACGAGATCGAAGCGCTGCAGTTGCTGCTTTGTCAGGAACTCGATGAGATTGCCCATCGCGGCCCCGCTGTCGCCAGGGTCACCGACGAGGAGCCGGTCCTGCACATTGCCGTGGATGACGAACTGGTTCGCCGCATTCGAGAGATAAAGTCGGCGGATCGTGTCCGCCCAGGCCGGTGTGGACATGGGGATGTTTTTCTAACACTTACTACCGAAGCGGGCGGCGTTTCAGGAAAGCTTTCACGAATTCCTCAAAGGTCGGCTCTTCGGTTCCGGCGCTACCGCCGATCTCCTCCAGCTCGCGACGGTCGCGTTTGGTGGGGCGTCCGGTTCCGGACTCGCGCACGGGCGTCGATTCGCGGGCCGCTTTCTCAAGGGCCGCGACCCGCTCGTATTCTTCGGCCGGTGTGCGGTCGGTAAGAAAAGCGGGGACCTCTTTGGCCCCGACGCGCCGTTTTAAAATACCTTTTACCTCGAAGATCCGCGTGAGGAGCCCCTCGCGAATACTGATCTCGTCACCGACCCGCACGAGCTTCGCGGCGCGGCAGCGCTGGCCGTTGATGAGGAGCTGGTTCTTCTTGCACGCGGCGGCGGCGGCGTTGCGGGACTTGAAGAGACGCACCGACCATGCCCATAGGTCGATACGAACACTTTCTCCTGAGTTTGCCGGGGCGCCTTCCACTGTATGAAGTTTACGAAGTTTGCCCCAGGAAAGTCCAGCAATTTTCTCCGTAGCGCTCCAGGGCCAGCGCCCCCAGCTCAGAGCCGTCGATTCCGGGTTTCAGGATAGCGAGCATGGTCGAGCCCGATCCCGACATGAGAGCGGCCGAGACCTCGGGCTGGGCGAGGAGCCAGGACTTCATCTCGCCGAGCACGGTGTATTTCTCAAAGACCGGTCGCTCGAGATCATTGACCATCTCTCCCCACGGGCAGGTCTGGGCCGCGTAGACGAAGCCCTCGTACTCGCTCGAGGCGGCATACTGCTGATAGGCCCATCCCGCCGAGATCTCGAAAGCGGGTTTGATGAGAAAGATCGGGAGCGAAGCGGGGGCCTCGCCCTCGGCCACCGGAGTGACGATCTCCCCGCGTCCGCCGCAGTCGCAGGTGCGGTCGTAGACAAAAAACGGCACATCCGAGCCGATCTGTGCCCCGACCGCAGCGAGCTCGTCTTCGGGCAGGAAGAGCGACCCCATCACATTGATCGCCCGCAGCACCGCCGCCGCGTCGCTGCTGCCACCGCCGAGGCCGGCACCTGAAGGGATATTCTTTTCCAGATCGATGCTGATGCTAAAGACCCTGTCGGTATGACGCTCCAGCGCCCGCACCGCCTTCACGGCGAGGTTGTCCTCTCCCCGGGGCAGGGACGGGTCCGAGCATCGCAGGACGACGTGGTCATCGTCGCGCCACTGGAGGCGGATGCGATCCTGTAGGTCCAG
>JBDNIL010000531.1:0-1302 GCA_041688355.1 Verrucomicrobiales bacterium
GGTGGCGGCGAGAAAATCGAGCAGTTCGGGATGGGTAGGTTCCATACCGCCGCGACCGAAGTCATTCGGGGTCCCGACGAGGGGCGCGCCGAAGGTCCACTGCCAGAGACGGTTCGCGATGGAGCGCCACACGAGCGGGTTTTCGTGCTGAGTCAGATAGCGGGCGAGGTCGGCGCGAGCGAGGCCCTCGTCCCGGGTGGTATTCTCCGCCCCGGTAAAGAGTTCCGGTGCCCCGTCCCAGAGGGGAGGTGCTCCCGGCGTGAGCGCGACTCCGGGTGAGGCGACATCCCCGCGATGGAGAAGATGAATGGGACGCGGCTTTCCTTCGGTAGGAGTGAAATTTCCTCCCCGGGTGAATCGCGTGGCGGCAGCATAGACGAGTTCGCCCTCAGGAAACGTTTTCAGTTTTTCATCAAGGGGATCGAGCTCCGTCCTGATCGCGGCGAGTCTGGCTTCGGTCTCGGGTGAGCGGAGCGATTCGACGATGGCCTCGCGCTCTTTCTGGAGTTCATACAACTCGGTGAGCGCCTTCTCGTCGGCGAGTTCGCGATGGAAAATTCCATCAACCAGATTTGCCTTTCCCCAGCGAGGTCCGGACTCGATGCTGTCTTTCGCCGAGACGACCGCTCCCTTCGCCAGGTTGCCCGTGTTTTCTGATCCGATGACCTCGATCTCACCGAGCGCGAGGATGTAGTCGTCCTTTCTTTCACTGAGCGCGGTCGCGGTGAGGCGCAGGTAACGGAAGGCTTGATTTCCTCCCGGAGCGACGACGGGAAGCGAGCGTGGGTTGGTCCGGTCCCTGTCAGTCGCGTCGAGCAGGGTGAAAACTTCCTTTGCAAAGTCGGGATCGTTCGAACCCTCGATCCGGTAGCGAAGGGGGAAGCCGAATCCGGCCCCGATCCCGGCGAAGTCATCATAGGCGGGCAGCAAACGCACTTCGGCGACGGCCTTCGCGGCACCGAGATCGAGCTGCACCCATTTCTCCTCGTCGGACTTTTTCGCGATGTGGCTGTGGTAGCCATGTTGAGCGGGCGGGGAGGAGGCACCGTGTTTCTCCTTCAAGTCAGCAATGCGGCGATCAACGGTGGAGGCTTTGGCTTCGATGAGCCGTTTCATTTCCGTCTCCAGTTTTCCCTGGTCCTGCTTCAGTGTGTTGATCTTTCCGATGAGGGAGAGTTTCTCCTGCTCCTGCTTCGGGGGCAGGCCGGCATAGACCCGATCCGCTCGATCAACGGCGGCGAAGACCGCGTGGAGACGATAATAATCCTCCATCCGGATCGGATCGAATTTGTGATGGTGGCA
>JBDNIL010000532.1:0-2990 GCA_041688355.1 Verrucomicrobiales bacterium
CATCATCGGCAGATCGCCGAAGGCATAGGGATTGCGGGGCGGACCGAACTTGCCGGGATCGACGCCCTGCATCTGGTAAAAGCCGCCCTGCACGTAATGCCAGCCGCGCGTCCCGCCGCCGTTGTGACCGGAGTAGAGACGACCGACGCCATCGAACTCGAGCCCGAAGGTATTGCCGCTGCCCTCGGCGAAGAGCTCGAAGGCGCGTGTCTCCGGATGATAGCGCCAGACCATGCAACCCTCGAAGTAGGTTCCGGGATGTCCCTCGGGATCGAGCCCGGGACGCGTCACCCGGCACGAGACGGTGCTGCCCTGTCCGCCGTAGATCCAGCCATCGGGTCCCCAGGCGAGACCGTTCGCGGTGGAGTGGCTGTCCTCGAATCCGAATCCTGCCAGATGCGCTACAGGATCACCGTCGGGCACATCGTCGCCATCGGCGTCGGGATAAAAAAGGAGGTAGGGCGAGTTCATCACCCAGACCCCGCCCTTGCCAGGGAGGACCGCGTTGGCCATGTTCAGGCCGTCGACGAAGACCTTGCGCGAGTCGTAGCGACCGTCGCCATCGGTGTCCTCGTGGATCGTGACGAGATCGGCCCCGCGATCGTGATGCGGCGGCGGGAGAGGGACCTTGTCATAATGGGCGCGGTAGTAGCGGTCGCGGCTGAGCATGCGGAGTCCGGCGGGATAGGGATACTGCAGCGAATGGATCACCCAGAGTCGGCCGCGTCCGTCGTAGCTGAAATGGAAAGGCTGCGCGATGTCGGGTTCGGCGAGGAGTTGCTCGACGGTGAGACCGTCCGTCGTCGTGAAGGTTTTTGCGGCTTCGTCAGGGCTGAGCTTCGGACCATGGACCTGCTCGGCGCGGCCGAGGACACGGTTCGACTCGCGGAACTCTTCGTAGGCGGCGCGGGCCGGTTTTTCGGCGACGGCCTTCCCGGGTGTGTAATCGCCGCCGGTGGAGATTTCCCATTCGCCCTCGAAGATACACTCCCAGAAGTAGTTCATGAGAAACGGTGCCTCCTTGCGGAAGCCGACCGCACCGTCGACCGGTGAAGTCTTCACCGCGATCTCGTTCCATTGGCCGGCCACGAGCGTGCCGACAGGGACTTTGTAGCGGAGGATTCCCAGCTCGCCCCCCTCCCCGATTTTCACTCCGTTGACCCAGACTTCGTGGGTGCCGGGCAGGTCGCTGAAATTGAAGCCGACTGATTCTTCGAAGAGGTTGCGATCGTGTTTCGTGAAAAAACTGTCGTGCGGTTTCACCCAGCAGCGCAGCCACGAAGTGCCGTTCACCGGGATCGGACCTGGGACTTTGGCGGGCTGCCAGTCGGCGGCGGAGACGAGTCCGGACAAGCTGAGGGCAAAGAGGAGGAGGGAGAGTCGTTTCATAAAACGGGGAAATCTTGCGTTTGCGGGGAATCGGAACCATATTCACCGCAGAATTTGCGGGGAATATGAGATACATTCACCAGTTGCCGGACTGGCCCGGGCTGAAATGCGAAGAAGGGCGTCTGGCGGGATCGCTGGCCGATTGATGCGATGTAGCATGGGCATCCTGCCCATGCATCGTGTTGTGGCGCGCGTATATCCATGAGAGTGGATCTGCTCTGCTCCACCGTTTCGGAGAGGCGGTGGGCCTCTCTGATGAAGTCTCGATCCCGGCCGGCCGCTTTGGAGCGATCGAGCCTCGCTCGGCCTTCGTTCGTCTCGCCGCGATGCATGGGCAGGATGCCCATGCTACTTTTCCCGTCTCGACGCTGGAGCTGATTTGCCATCGTATTACCCAATCACTACTACCTTCCCCGTAGCGGCTGATTCCTCGGCGGCGAGGCAGGCGCGGACGGCCTCGCGGGATTCTTCGGGGGTGATTACGGTGGGTGCTTCACCCGTCGCGATGCAGTTCACGAAGTAGGCGAGTTCGTCGCGCAGCGCGCCGCGGAGCTGTCCATGTATCATCGGCCAGTAGGTCGTGTCGGGACAGCGGGCCCCGTTTTTATCCACGATCATCAGATTCGGATGGGTGTCGTGAATGGAGATGGAGCCCTCGGTCCCGATGATCTCGAGGCGTTCGTCGATTTGGAATGGTGTCGTGTCAGGGAGGCACCAGACCGATTCGAGGATGCACGAGGCGCCGTTCTCGAGCCGGTACATGACCTGCCCCAGATCGGGATGGGCATGCTGACGCACCTGCACGGTCTGCGCGTAGGCGGTGACGGCGCGCGACTCGCTGAACCAGAACATCAGATCGGTGTCGTGGACACAGTCGCCGATGATGGGACCGATTTTATCGAGCACTGTCGCCCCGACCCAGGCGGGCAGATTGCGGCGGGCATACATGGAAATGATTTTCCCGATCTTCCCGTCCGCGATCTCCTGCTTCGCGGCGGCGTAGCGGGGATTAAAACGGCAGATGTGCCCGGTCATGAAAAAGCCGCTCGCCGCTTTCGCCGCGTTCACGATGAGATCGCAATCCGCCACGGTCGAGGCCATCGGCTTCTCGAGAAAGACGTGCTTGCCCGCCTCCAGCGCCGCCACCGCCGGATCAGCGTGCTGGTCCCACATCGTCGTGATGCTGACCGACTCGATTTCCGGATCGGCGAGCATCTCATGGTAATCGGTGTAGGTCTTCGCGACCCCGAACTTTCCCGCGACCTCGGCGAGACGTTCCGGATTGCGGGTGCAGACCGCAGACAACTCCACATTCGGGATGGCCGCCAAGGCCTCACAATGTTTCTCCCCGAACCAGCCCAACCCCAAAACAGCATGCTTCACTCTCTTCATAAAAACTTGAAACTTGAAACTTAAAACGTAAAACTTTGAACTCTTCCTACCACGGCGGCAGCGCCATCGTCCCCCCGTCGAGGATGATGGAGGTGGCGTTGATGTATTCCGAATCTTCACTTAGCAAAAACGCGGCGGTCTTCGCGATGTCGATGGGTTGACCGAGACGGCGCACGGGGATCTTTTTCGCGACTTCGGCGTAGAGTTCC
>JBDNIL010000533.1:0-8106 GCA_041688355.1 Verrucomicrobiales bacterium
CATCGGCTTCGGCGCCGAGTCCCTCGATCTTTTGTTTTAAAATCACTTCTACAGTAGCCATCTCAGCGTCGAATTTAGGAATTGAAAAAAGAGCGGGACATTTAGACGCGATCCAATACCTTGTCAACCCGCAGTCGAAAAGATTTACATTAGTTAATTAATCTGAATCATTCCCTGCCCGTCCGCCCCTATCCCATGGCTGAAGTCCCCTCGACCTTTCTCCTGAAGCCCGGAGCGCCCGCTCCTGACTTCACTCTGCCCGCCTTTGCAGGCCGGCCCTACGCACTGAGCGAGCTTACTGCGGGCAAAAAGGGACTTCTTGTCGCGTTTGTCTGCAATCACTGCCCCTTCGTCATTCACCTCGCGCCCGCTCTCGGGGCCTTTGCCGCGCGATTCGCGGCTGACGGCATCGCCACGGTCGCGATCAGCTCGAACGACGCGGCCCGCTACCCGGCCGATGCTCCGGCGAAGATGGGCGCGTTCGCCACCGCGAGCGGCTGGCATTTCCCCTACCTTTACGATGAGTCGCAAGAGGTAGCCCGGGCCTACGCCGCAGCCTGCACACCCGATTTCTACCTTTTCGACGGGGACGGACACCTCGCCTACGCGGGGCAGTTCGATGATTCCCGTCCCGGCAAAGGCGAATCCCCCACCGGATCGGACCTCGCCGCTGCGGTGGAAAACCTCCTTTCCGGGCGGGCAACGCCCGAGCCATGGTATCCGAGCAGCGGCTGCAGTATCAAATGGAAGCCGGGGATGGAGCCTGGATATTCCTCCTGATCTTGATGTAAACAAATCGTAATTCCATTACGAAAAGGGACTTACTGGAATACGAGCACGGGGTTGACGAGCTCCAGGAGTGAGAGCTGCTGAGTCGCGAGCGGCCCGTCCTGTATCACGCCCGGCGATCCCGCTACTTTTTAGTCGAAACTATTTCAGGATGGCGGAATATAGGCGGGTGAGTAATCCCCGCCCCGCCCTTCCCAAATCCGCCCGCCCGACCTGGGTCATGGGCCACAAGAATCCCGACACCGACGCGATCTGCTCGGCGCTCGCCTACGCCGACCTGCTGAGGCAGACGAGAATACCCGAGGCCGTGGCGGCCTGCTGCGGACCGCCAAATGCGAGGACCGAATGGGTTCTCCAGCTCGCCGGGGTCTTACGCCCCCGCTTGATGAGCGATGTGAATCTCCGTGCCGGCGACATCTGCCGGCGCGAAGTCTCCACTGCGAAAGGGAGTGATTCCGTGATCGAGGCCTACCGCGAGATGGCGGCCCACAGCTACCGGAGTCTCCCCGTGGTCAATGGCGAGGGCAATCTCACCGGTATGCTCGCCCTGCAGGATCTCCTCGCGCTGCTCATTCCCGAGAGCGACAAGGGCGACTTGGCCCGCAAGGTGACGACCTCGACCGACAACGTCGCCCGCAGCCTCGATGCGGATGTCGTTCACCTCGCCTGCAACAGCGCGGAGGAGCAGGATTTCCTGATGATGGTGGCGGGATCGTCCGAGCCCGTCATGCAGGAGCGTATCAGCCGTCTCCCGAAGGACCAGCTCCTCATCATCACCGGCGATCGGGTCGGGGTGCAACTCCATGCGGTCGAGGCGGGGGTGCGCTGTCTCGTCATCACGAGCGGGTTCCGCCCGTCCGGGGCCATCATCCACGCGGCCGGGAAAAACGGAACCTCCATTCTCGTGACGGATCGCGACACCGCCTCGACGACCCAGCTCATCCGCGGAGCCCGCTCGATCCACAGCGCGGTCTCGACCGAGTTCCTCTCCTTCTCCCCCGAGACCAAACTGCAGACGATCAAGGAAAAACTGAAGTCCAATCGCCATCAGGTTCTTTTCCCTGTCTGCGACCCGGAGACGAGCCGCCTCATCGGGGTCTTCTCCCGTGCCGACCTCGTCAATCCCGAGCGGCCGCGGCTCATCCTCGTCGACCACAACGAGTTCTCCCAGGCCGTCACCGGAGCCGATGAGGCCGACATCATCGAGGTGCTCGACCACCACCGCCTCAGCGGCAATCTCGTCACGAAAGAGCCGATCCAGTTCATCAACAAGACGGTTGGCTCGACCTGCACGATCGTCGGGAGCGCCTTCCGCGGCTACCAGATCGAACCCTCGCGCGGCATCGCGATCTGCATCTGCGCCGGCATCATCTCGGACACCCTCAATCTCACCTCGCCGACGACGACAGAGGAAGACCGGTCTGTCCTGGAGTGGGCCAGCGGGATCGCCCAGCTCGATGTGGCGAAGTTCAAAGAAGACTTTTTCTCTGCGGGCTCCGTTTTGCGCGGCAGCAATATCGCCGATGCGGTGGGATCTGATCGCAAGGAGTTCGACGAGAGCGGCTACCGCATCAGCATCTCTCAGGTCGAGGAGATCGGGTTCGACTACTTCTGGCCGGCCCGCGAGGCACTCCAGGAGGAACTGCGGAACCTCATCAAGGAACAGAATCTGGATCTGGCCTGTCTCATGATCACCGACATCACGCTGAACGACAGCATCCTCCTCATCGAAGCGCCTGTCGAGATCCGCCAGAAGATCGGTTACCCGAGGAAAGACTCGCATCTCTTTGTGCTGAAAGGCGTCGTGAGCCGCAAGAAGCAACTCTTCCCCTTCATCGGCTCGCTCCTCGCGGAGAATCCGAAATCGGGCGACGCTGGCTGAGCCCTTTTTCCTGAGCCCTTCCCCCTATGCGGTATTTGGTTGCGGAAACCGGGGGTAATTGTTATGAATATTATTAAAATTTCTTTAAATTTTAATAATTTGCCATTTATTATACGGAGTTCTTTGCTCCTCAGGGAGAGCCAACCGCGTTTCCATGATCCGATCCCTCCAGGTCTTCCGGGCCTTCGCTGCCATGCTTGTCATGGTGCAGCACCTGAATATCGCGTTGATTACATATTTCAACGGGACGGTCACGAATGAGACTCTGATGCCTCTTGGCTATGCCGGGGTGCAGTTTTTCTTTGTTCTGAGCGGGTTCATCATCTATCACGCACATCGCTCCGAGGCCCTCGAGAGATCCCAATTGCCCCGCTACCTCGCAAAGCGTGCCTGCCGGGTGCTACCGCTCTACTGGCTGGTGACACTGGCTCTGCTGCCGGCCTTTTACCTGATCCCCTCGTTCGGTGAAGACTACCACCGCAGCTTCTCCGCGCTCGTCTCCTCGCTACTGCTCCTCCCGCAGTCGCACGATCCCCACCTCACGGTCGGATGGACCTTGATCCACGAAGGGTTTTTCTACGTCTTCTTCTCCCTCTTTTTCCTGACTCGCTATTTCCGTCACCTAACGCTCGCCTGGGCTCTCGCGATAGGCTTCCATCATCTGACACCCGGCGGCGGCTGGTTGATTGATTTTGTCCTGTCCCCTCACAATCTCCTCTTCCTCGCCGGCATAGGAATCGCCTCGAAGCAGGATTGGATAAAGGAGCATCTCTCTGGCCGCGCCCTTTTCTCGCTCGGCATAGGCGGAGCAGTCATCGGGCTGATCACCGCGCTGATGCGGGTCGAGGAGATCTACCCGACCCTCTTTTTCGGGGCCTCGGCCCTGTTCCTTGTCATGGCCTCGGCCACGGGCGGGATCGAGCCTCTCTTCGCCCGGCAGCGGCTCCTCGTATTTCTCGGGGCCGCCTCGTATGCGATCTATCTGATCCATTTCCCGCTCATGATCGCGCTGTCCAAGGTCCTCGCAGCGGTCGATCAATCCGGAGCACTGCCGCTGGTGCTCGTGATCGCCTTCCTCTTCGCGAGCGGCATCGGTGCGGGCGTCGTTCTCCATCTGTGGGTGGAAAAACCGCTTCTTGCCGCGAGCAAGCGTCTCTTTCTCTCCAAGTCGGGAGCCGTGGTTCCCGCATCTGTCGCCAGCGTCTGAAATCCCCCCATGCAATACCACCTCAACCGCTACGACCAGCCGCACCAGCTCGAGGAGCATCGCGACGAGTGGATCAGCTTCGGGGACCGCAGCATGCTGGCGGCTCCCTTTTGCCACCCGAAGATCTGGCTCGCCTGGCTCGCGATATTCATCAAGTTCGACCCCATCATCTACGAGCTGCGGAAGGGGCCGGATATCGTCGCCCTGCTTCCGCTCTACAGACAGGGCTCCAGTCTCTATCTCGCGACGGACGAGCATCTCGACTACCAGGACATCGCGGCCGTCTCGGACGATGCCGCCTCGGAACTCCTTGCCGCCGTCGTCGTGCAGGAGGGCAAACGCGGGCGCACCCTCACTTTCGAAAAGGTCGCCGAGCACTCCCGCCTGCACCGCGTCCTGACCTCTCCCCGGCTCGCCGAAACCGCCGCGATCCGACACCGCTACTGGAGCATGTGCCCGACCACCACCTTCGAAGTGAAGAGACCCGGCCCCTTCCTCGATTCCCTCTCGGGCCGCCAGCGCAAAGACCACAAGGCCGCGTCGCGCCGCCTCCGGGAGAGTTTTCCCGACCACGTCGTCGAGCACCTCTCCGGCACCGCGATCGGCAGCACTTCGCTCGACCAGGCCGCGCGACTCCATCGTGAAAACCAGTATCGCAAGAAGGGCGCGTCCGTCTTTACTGATCGCGATTTCGCGGCCTTTCTCGAACGCCAGGCGGCCCTCGGTTCCCTTCTCGTTCTCTCAACGCTGCGGGAGAGCCCAGACGGAGCCCTTCTCGCCTTCAGTCTCGGCTATTTCTCCGGCGACACCTACTACTACTACATCACCGCCTACGACGGCGCCCTCGCGGCACTCTCGCCCGGCCGAGTCCTTCTCATCGAGACCCTCGGCCACTGTGCCGACCGCATCACCGGTAGTCGGCTGCGCTTTGATCTCCTCAGCGGTGAGGAGAGCTACAAGAGCCGATGGGCGTCCTCATTCTACGAAGTGTCCCGATTCCAGGTGATCCCCCGTCGCCTCGCGAACCTGCCCCGCGTGGCCGCCTACTCCGCCGTCTACAGCCTGAAGGGGGCGAAAAATCGCCTCCTCAAATGGCGTAGCGGCGGCGATCGCCTCCCCGGTCTCGAGCACGAGTCTCCGGTTCTCCCGAGTTGAATCCATTTCTACCATCTGTCGCCGGTCTCTGCAAGAACCGCGACGATCACGAGCGAAAGGGTGGGAAACAAAAAAGGCGTCCGCATTGGACGCCCTTTCGTTTGCCTGAAGCCGGCGGCACGCCGCCGTCCCACGGGCCCGCAGACCTATTGCGCAACCGGCACCAGCGGCACTGCGAGGATGTCGCGACGACCGGCAACGTAGACCTGGAGGAGCAACACGTCGGCTTCGAAGCCCTCGACGATCTTGTAGGCATCGCCGGCGGACTTCACGTCGGTCTGATCGATCTGGGTGATGACCATTCCGGGACGGAGACCGGCTTCGGCGGCGGGGACATTGTCCTTCACGCTCTTCACGAGGACTCCCTGCACGGTGTCATCAAGCTGCAGACTGGTGCGGGCTTCGTCGTCAAGGTCGGTCACGGTGACACCCTCGACCAGCTCCTGCTCCTTGGCGGAACCGGGGCGCGTCGGAACGCCGCCACCGGCGAGCTTGTTGTCGTCGAGATCACCGAGCTGGACCTTGAGATCGGTCTCCTCACCCTTGCGGATGAGGTTAAAGACGACATCGGCGTCAGGAGCGGTGTTGCTGATGTCGAGGCGGAGTTGCTGCATGCTCTGGACCGGCTTTCCGTCGTAGCCGACGATGAGGTCACCGGGCTTCATGCCGGCCGCTTCGGCCGGGGTCTTCTCACCAACCTCGGCGACGAGGACGCCGCTCTGGTCATCACGCCCGAGGGCCTTTGCCATGTTCGGATCGAGTTCGCGGAGGAAGACGCCGAGGAAGCCGCGCTTCACGACACCGCCTCCGTCGAGGAGACGCTGCACGATGTTAAGCGCCATGTTCGAGGGAATCGCAAAACCGATCCCGATGTTGCCACCCGAGAAGTTAGACTGGATCGCCGTGGGTATCCCGATGAGACGGCCTGCCGCATCGACGAGGGCACCGCCCGAGTTGCCCCGGTTGATCGCGGCGTCGGTCTGGATGAAACTCTCGTAGCCGTTCTCGAGGATGTTCACATCACTGCGGCCCACTGCGCTGATGATCCCGAGGGTGGCGGTCTGCTCCAAGCCGAGAGGATTGCCCACGGCCATCGCGACATCACCGATCTGCAGGGCGGAGCTATCCCCGATCGTGATGAATGCGAGATCTTTTGCATCGATCTTGATGAGGGCCACGTCCGTCTGCGGGTCCGCACCGATGAGGGTGGCGGTGTATTCGCGCTTGTTCGCGGAGAGAGTCACCTTGATCTCATCGGCGTCACCGACGACGTGATTATTCGTTAGAATGAACCCGTCGGGAGAGATCACGACGCCCGAGCCGAGGCCCTGCTCTTTGCGTTCGCCCCCGCCTTCGCCCTCCTGCTGTTTCTCGAAGAAATCCTCCGGGATGTCGGGGAACATGCGGCGAAAGAGTTCCTCCTGCTGTGGGTTGCGGGACGAGGTGACTGACTTGGACGAGAAGATCGTGACCACCGCAGGCATCACTTTTTTCAGCGCCGGGGCGTAGGTCGAGACCGCGCCGCCCTCCAGTGAGGCGGGAGACTTATCGACGGAGATCTTTTTCTCGAGATCGGAGAATTTGATTTCATCAGCCAGGGCGCCGTCCACGCTGAACGCGAGTAAGCCGCCGAGAGCGAGGGTGTGAAGGAGTTGTGTGATAGATCGTTTCATGAGGAGGTATTGGATGGTTGTAATCAGTAGAGGATACGCTTCGCAAGAAGCATTTATCGGTTTGGTATTTGCCAAGTAGAGCGATGCACCCGTATCTATCCGTCTATCTTTCTCTTTTTCGCTCCGACTCCGCATGGAATCCATCATTTCCCCCCACCGATTCACGGAGATCGACCTCTCCCCGGGCGAGCGCCAGCGCTATGCCCGGCACCTCACGATTCCGGATGTCGGCCTCGATGGGCAGCGCAAGCTGAAGGCGGCAAAAGTCCTCTGTATCGGCGCGGGCGGGCTCGGATCACCAGTGACGATGTATCTCGCCGCCGCCGGGGTAGGCGAGATCGGGATCGTTGATTTTGATCGGGTGGACCTCTCGAACTTGCAGCGCCAGATCCTCCACGACACCGCCGATGTGGGGAAATTGAAGATCGAGTCCGCCGTCGAGCGTCTCGGGGCGATCAACCCCGGGGTCAAAGTCACGACTTACGAGACCCGGCTCACTAGTGAAAACGCCGCCGGGATCGCGGCCCCCTACGATGTCATCATCGACGGAACGGACAATTTCGAGACCCGCTATCTCTCGAACGATCTCGCCGTCCTGACAGAAAAGCCAAACGTCTACGGGTCCATTTTTCGCTTCGAGGGGCAGGTCTCGGTCTTTGCCCCCCATCTCGGCGGTCCGTGCTACCGCTGCCTTTTTCCCAATCCCCCCGAGCCCGGCCAGGTCCCGAGCTGTGCCGAAGGCGGCGTCCTCGGGGTGCTCCCGGGCATCGTCGGCTGTCTCCAGGCGAACGAGGCGATCAAGCTCATCCTCGGCCTCGGCGATCCGCTGATCGGGCGGCTCATTCACTTCGACGCGCTTGCATTCCGCTTTCGCGAGATCAATTTACGAAGGGATCCCCAATGCGCCGTCTGCGGCGAAAATCCGACCATCACCGAACTCCACGATATCACTCTCGCCTGCGATATGAGCCAATCCCCCACCCTTCCCGAAATCGACGTCCACCAGTTGAAATCCCGTATGGAAGAGGAGACACCCTTCGTCCTCCTCGACGTGCGCGAGCACACCGAGATCGCCGTGTGCTGCCTGCCCGGCTCCGTCGTCATCCCGCTCGGCGAGCTGCCGACGCGTCTCGCAGAGCTCGATGCCGCGTCTGAGACGATCATTCACTGCAAGGCCGGCGGACGCAGCGCCAAGGCTCTCCAGATCCTCCTCGATGCCGGCTTCGAAGACGTCTGCCACGTCAAAGGCGGCATCAATGCCTGGTCGGCCGAGATCGATCCGACCGTGCCACACTATTGATGAAACTTTCCCTCTCCGAAGAGATCCTCGCCCTGCTCGTCTGTCCCGTGACGAAGAAGTCACTCCGTCTCGCGACGGAGGCGGAGGCAGCGGGATGGAC
>JBDNIL010000132.1:0-2711 GCA_041688355.1 Verrucomicrobiales bacterium
AACTTTCCCACGTCGCGCAGGGCCTCGACGGGAGCCTCGGCGAGGAGCTTGGACTCTCCGTAGGGACCGCTCGGGGCGATCGCCTGATCTTCGGCGAGTCCGGCACCGGTCGCGTATTCAGTGTATCCGGCGGCGGCGATGCTGCTGAGATGAATCAGCGCGGTTACTCCCGAGGCGGCCACGGCAGCCGCGAGGGCGGTCGTGGTGAGAGTATTGCCCTCGTGAAAAAGAGCGGTGAGATCTTCGCCCTTTCGCGCCCTGAGATGGGCGACCCCGGCGGAGTGGACGACGGCATCGACGCCCTCGAGCATCGCGGGAACGACGCGAAGCAGATCGACGACGACGGCACCGGGAGTCTCACGACGCACCCACGGGGAGACCTCGTGCCCCGCCCCGCGCAACGCCGCGACGAGGTGCCTCCCGGCAAACCCACCGGCTCCTGTGACGACGATTTTCACAATCAGGTGGGGGTCTTGAGTCGCTTCAGGACACCGTTGGCGGCGTAGCAGAAGAAATAGAAAATCCGGCCGGGAAAGGCGACTTGTTCGATTCCGAGATAGAGGCGGAAGACTTGCCTGGCCATCCCGATCTTTGATCCGCTGATCTGGCCCTCGCGGATGCGGTAGTGGACAAACACCTCTTCCATCCCCCGCGAGAGGAAACCGCGGTCGAGGAGGGTGAGCCAAAGATCCGTGTCCTGACAGAGCCGGATGTTTTTGAAGCTAATGGCGCCGATCTGCTCCCGGTCGATGAGACTGGTCGACATCCCGATCTCGGTGTTGCGCATGTAGGAGCGCAGGTCAACGCGATCCGAGGCCTTGACGCCGCCGGGGAGAAATTGTCCTGACTCATCAACGAAACGATAGGACGAATGCACCATCGCGGCGCCGGTCTCACGGGCGTGAGCGACCTGGCGCTTTAGCTTTTCCGGCACCCAGTAATCATCCGAATCGAGAAAGGCGATGTAGTCTCCCCGCACCCGCTCGAGTCCCGCATTGCGCGCCCCCGCCGCGCCGAGATTTTTCTCGAGCCGCACGGGAACGATACGGGGATCTTCCGCGGCCATCGCGGCGACGATCGCGGCACTGTCATCGCCCGAGGCATCGTCGATCACGATGCACTCCCAGTCCGTGAAAGTCTGCGCCCGGACCGCCTCGAGGGTGGCGCGAATGAACCTCCCGCTGTTGTAACAGGGAACGATGATGGAGACCGCGGGCGACGAAGACGACATGGGGAAAACTCAACGGCTCCGGAGACGATCAATCTGCTTTCCGCCGAAGGCGATCTCGAGAAAGATCTTCGCGAAATGGGTGATCATTCCGGGGACCACCGCGAACCCCGGATAGGTGAGGCGGACGAAGTGGAAACGGTAGCGGAAATTGTAGGCGCACTTGATGTCCGCAATCCGCGCGAGCCGGGAGAGGAAAGTCGTGCGGAGGAGATAGGTGTCGAAGCCGGTGTTGTCCTGTGCGATCTGCGCGACGGGACCGGTCACGACACAGGGACGATACCCGTGGAGGCGGAGCCGGTTGGTGTATTCGTAGTCGGCGCAGTAGTGCGGCAGATGCACCTCGTCGGGAAAATGCCCCTCGAGGAGCGCCTTTGCCGGGATGAGGACGAGCCGCGTCGGCAGATAGGTGACCTCGATCAGCTCGTCCGCCGGCAGATCGGCCTGCGGGATCCCGTCGTAGAGATGGCGATTGAGCGAGAGAGCCCACGACCTCACCTGCACCCCGGCGGAGAGAACCCGCCCACCCGCCCCGATGACGGGCAGGGTGATCTGCCGGTTTCTCAAGCCGCCAGCTTGCCGGAGCATCGCACTCACGGGATCGCCCTCGAACTTGACGTCGATGTTGGTCAGGACAAACGCCTCGTCCTCCTTTGCTGATGCCGCCGCCGCCCGGAGCCCCAAACAAACAAGCCCCGTCCAAAACAGATCGGGGCTTCCCTGAATTTCACGGACACGGCACCGGCCGGACCATGCGCTGACGAGCTGACTGGTGTCGTCTCCCGGATTGCCGTTCACAAGATAGATCTCGACCTCGTGATCCACGAGGCCCGCCCAGCTCTCAAGAAAGGCCGGGACAAGGTCGCTCTCCCGAAAGGTGGGAACAACGACGTGGATTTTCATGGATTGCTGCTCCGCTGAAAGATCCCCGCGAGGAGCCTATAGTCATCGGCATAGATCGTCTCGAGCTTGGCCCTCGCCGCCGGGGAAACCTCGTGACGCGTCCGACTGCTCTGATTCGAGACCGGGAACTTTACGCCGAGCCGCTTCGAGAAGTCGCCCATCGCGTCGGGAGAGTCGAGGTCGTAAAAGTAATGCACTGGAATGAAGTCGCCGCCCGCCGTGATGAGGCGCGACTGCTGCACGGTGTGCTCGTTGAGACCAATGTAGCGGTCGAGGGGGAAGTCATGAGTGAGGAAATGATAGAGCCCGTCGAGGTCAGAGGCCTCAACGAGGTCCTCCACTTTTTGTGCCGCCTCGGGGCCGCCCAGCTTCGTGAGATTGTCGTAAGCGAAATTCGACATCTCGCGCTGCTGCCGTCGCTCAAAAAAAACCGGGCCCTTGTCGATGAACCAACCGTGAACAAAGGACTGGAATCGCACCACCGGATCCCGCACGATCATATGAACGATTAGATCACGGTGAGTGTCAAGATAGCGCCGCAGATGCTGCCCGTCATCAATGCACTTGTCCCACTGCGGCA
>JBDNIL010000133.1:0-6089 GCA_041688355.1 Verrucomicrobiales bacterium
GGCTTTGGTTGTGGGGACTCCCCGCTCTCTTCCTCGGCTTGGCGATTGGGACCATTTTGATTCCCGCTTGGAAACTTCCTCTGCTGATCAGGGCTGATTTTGAACGTAATGAGAAGCCGGAAACGGATCTAAAAGTTGCGAGTTGCTGAGAATTTCCTCTTTGAACCGGTCCGCTCCCTTCCCGCTGTAAGCCCGGGAGCGGAGGGGGGGCGACCCTCCGTGAACTCGCGATAAACGGGGGACTCAATTCCTGATGTAATTCTTCACCGTATTGAATTGGCCCGGAACGTATCTGTTCCCGACCTTGTCGTAGGAATCACCACCCCAGTGCCAGAAGAGGGCCGCCTCCCACAGCATTCCGCTCCGCGCCGCCCCGTGATCCCCTGTACTGAGGGCGGAATCGGTGGTGAAACCATCGGTCCCGTCGGCGTTGACCGCGACCGCCTGGATCGTGAGGGCTCCGTTCCGCCACTCGTTTTCCTTTCCCAGAGTGTTCGAACCGACTGCGCCAGTGACGGTCGGGATGATGCCCGCCCCGTAAAGCACATCCTGAGACATGACGAGCTGGACACGTTTCAATTTTGCGGATCTGCCCGCCCCCCCGAGGGAAAAGACCGGGAGATCAGAGACCGCAGCGTCATCGTAGCGGATCACCGTCGTATCGATGACCCGCTTCGTTCCGTTGACCTCGTAGTCGATGACGATACTCATTCCCGGAGAGAGATCGGCATTCACCACCGTCAGCTTGAATTGCTGCGAGGGACTCTTTACCGCTTCCGGGATCTCGATCTGCTTGCTTTCGGGAAGAGCAAAGAAATCGAGCGCGCTGATCCCGAATTTCCCCGTGATGTCGTGGGTGTGGGCATCCGTGTCTCCCGATGCGATCTGCGACAGGGTGGTCGATGTGTCGAGATCGAGGTGACCTCCGAAGATACCCTGCACCTGCGTAGCGAAGCGGGTGTTGATTCGGCTGTCCTCAAAACCGACCTTGACTGCGCTGGCGTAGGTCTTCACTCCGAATCCCTGAGGATAACTCCCCGCCGAGACTTGAAAGGTGGCACTGTAGGGCAGGAATCCGGTGGTCGCTCCGCTGCCCCCGGGCACCGGGACAAGCTGGTAGAGGACCGCGGAGGTTCCCGGCGCGTTCGGGTTTCGCAGGGTGACATTGATTGTATTAACCGTCGCCGTTTTGCTCGTCACGAAGTAGGGCTGGTCGAATTCAATCTCGGGCGGGAGGAGTTTGAAATCGTAGGAATGATAGAGTTCCTCCACCATCGTGCTAGCATTCCAGAGCTCGGAATCCGCCGGGACAACCTGTGCTTTGATCGACGATTCCGGAAGGATGGAAACAACTTCCCCCGGGCGATTCAGCACCCAGTTCCCGTAGTTCACCGAATAATAGACCCTCCCTGCCCCGGCGGGATTCGGGTCTGTTAAGGTCAGGGAAAGCGGGAAGTCGTAGACGGGATATTTGCCACCCGGCATCGAAAAAACAGGAGGCTGGAGGACGTTTCTGGCCAAGGGAGGCAGCGGCAGCGGGATCGGCAGAGTGTTCACGACTTCCGCTGTAGGAAAAGCACTGGGGCCGCCGGCGAAGATCACGGGCGCATCCCGATAGTCCCATATCCAGGTGCTTTCCGCAGCAAACTGCATCCCTGAGGATCGCTTCTCTTCCAGCTCTCCGTCGGCGACCGAGCCGGTATCATTCGTGACGACTCTGCGGATGCCGGGGCCGCCCCCATGGGCCAGTTCGAATCGTTGCTTTTGCCCCGACCAGACCAGCCGGGAAGCCTCCGAGTTTGCTTCCTTTTCTGATTGGAACTCAAATTCAACCTTGGTATCGAGAAAACTGCCCCCGAGGCCGGGGAGCCTCCGGCGCTGCTCTTCGGAAGCCCTCGTCTTCAGCCGCACGAGCACTTCACCCGGTGTCGTCGCCTTCGAGAGATCCCCACCCGACGCGAGATAGGAGGTCACGGCGGAGTTCATCACTTTCAAATCCTGCTCCAGCTTCACGGCTCGGGCGGCCTCGAGCGGGCCGGTGCCAAGCGTCACCACCCCGATCGTAGCGAGAATGCCGATCACAGCGAGCATGATCATCAGTTCGGCAAGGGACATACCTGAAACCGACGAATGTCGAATGGAAATCATAGCTCTAAATTATGACAATTATCAAAATTATCAACTGGTAATTCAACGCCCTACGAAACCTGCGGAGCCGAAAAGCACAGCGGGAGCGGGAAACGTCGGCTCGGGACGGCACTAAGGGGCTTCACAACATCAGCGAAACGATCCCGGCGATGGCCCCGTAGAGAAGTGTCGGCAGGAAGGTCTTCCGGAGGATGGCGCCCTCCTGGTTTTGCAGGCCGAGGATCGAGCACACCGCCACGATGTTATGGATGCATACCATGTTCCCCATCGCGCCTCCGGCCGACTGCAGGGCGAGCACAGTAGTTTGCTCGAGTTTCAGTCCGGCCGCGGTGGCCTGCTGGATCCCGCCGAAGGTGAGGTTCGAGACAGTGTTGGAGCCGGAGAAAAACGACCCGAGCGCCCCCAGATAGACCGCTACGAACTGCCACGCTCCTCCGGCCCCGCGGGCGAGTCCCTCGCCGAGGATGGTGGCTGCGGAGCGGTCGCCGCCGACCATCAGCAGCTTAACCAGCACCAGGGCACCGAGAAATGCTCCGATTGGCTTGATGACGCGGCCCAGTGATTCGCTCCAAACCTCACGCACGCCGGCCGCCAGAGTGCGGAAAAGCAGGAACGACAACCCGGATATCAGAAAGAACGGCAGCACCGACGGCACGTAGAGCACCGCGTGCGACCAGTTTAGTCCGCTGCCGAAAATATCCTGCCAGCCGACCACCAGCGAGGGGCTGATGTGGAACTCTCCCAGCGATGGTGTTCCGAATCCGGCCGCAGGTGATGTGGCGGTCAGCAGCGGCTTCAAACCGATCACATCCAGCCGCGTGACCAGCAGCACCAGGACGGTCCCCCAGAGGGGAAAGGTCGCCTTGAACAGACTCCCTGCTGAAACTCCCCCGTCCCCCGCCGTGGTCCCGTCTGATGCGAGCCCCGTCCCGGTGCGGGCCAACAGCACAGCGACGACCAGCCCGCAGACCCCGCCGGCGATCGCGGGAAACTCGAGGCTGAAGCTCGCCACCGTGACATAGACGGCCGTCGTCGCGCCTACCACCATCGCGATGTAGCCGAGATTCCCGCCAATCTCGCGCCACGGCACCACCATCCGCAGCGCGAGCAGCGGGATCACCAGTGAGGCCCCCGCATGGATCACCGCACTCTTGAAGGCCACCTCACGCAGCTCGCCCGCGCTCAAGCCCAGCTCCCCGAGACCGAACCAGGTCGGCATCCCCACCGCTCCGAAGGACACCGGCATGGTGTTCATCATCAGGCACAGCACCACCACCGGCAGCGCCGGGAATCCGAGCCCCACCAGCAGCGGTGCCGCCAGTGCGGCCGGCGTCCCGAACCCGCTCACCCCTTCGACGAGAAACGAAAAACCCCAGCCGACGATCATCAATTGGGCCACCCGGTTCGTCGTCACCCCGTTGAGCCACCTGCGGACCGTCTCCATCGCGCCGGTCCGCTCCATCGTCTTGAAAAGCAAGACCGCGCCGAAAACGATCATGATGGGGGTCAAAGCCGTCAGCAGGCCCTCGACCACCGCAGCGTGGACCAGCAATGGCCCCACCCCGAAATATCCTAACAGAAGCAGGTAAAGCAACAATGCGGCCAATGGCAGCGCCCGGTTCGAGGGCATGCCGTCCTTCTTCGTCATCCAATAGACGAGGAGCCCGATCGGAAGCGCCGCAAGAATGAAGTCGAGGATGGTCATCTGTTGATTTTCACCGGCGGCCGGGTGGTAGTGTCGTGGGAGACGTGTCACCGGATCCTTTTCCCCGATGGAAAGCCTACCGAAGCTTCGGAGTGCCGCAAGTGATGAGTGCAATGGCCCCTCGGATGAAACGCCGGAGATGCGGACCGCCGCGCCGTAGGTTTCTGCTTTCCGCCTGCGCTCGGGGGTTGCGCCCTCGACCCCCCGGCGTCAAAATTTGCTCTCTTGCAAACGACCATGATCCACCTGTAGAGTTATGATTATGAAAACCATCGTGGCCCTTGTCGACCTTTCCGATCTCTCTTTCAAAGTGCTCACACAGGCGCACGCTCTGGCCAGGGCATTCGACAGTCAGGTGATCATCCTGCATGTCGTGGGGCCGGAACGCGTCGTCGTTGACGTGGCGCTTGTCTCACCAACGCTCATGCTGGATCCCTCTTCGGAACTGCTCGAACAAGACTACGCGCAACTTCTCGAAATGCGCGATTCTCTCCTCAAATCAGGTGTGAATGCCTCCATCCGGCAACTGGAGCGAGGCAGTGTGGAAACGGTGCTCGCCGAAACCCGGAAATTGGAGGCCGATCTGATTATTCTCGGATCCCATTATCACAGCACGCTATACAAATTGCTCGTCGGCAGCGTCACGGATGATGTCTTGAAACGCGCCCATTGTCCTGTGCTGGTGGTCCCGGCCGATGAACGAGCCAAGGAGTAGAGATCCTTCCCCGCCGAAGCAATTCCAACCCACGGGTCTGCGACCGGACGGGAGAGGAGAGGGCTGAAAAAGGAAATTTCCAGCACTAATTACTAGCAATGTTATACGCCAAAAATATAATCTTCGTATGGATCGTTTCCATGATCGCCTCATCCGCCACGGCACAGGAAACACCTCCGCCCGTCTGGGATTTATCCGGCAACGAGATTCCCGCAGCACTGCAATCGGGGAGCATTGGGAAAGTGGACGGAAACATTGTGCTCACGGGTGGTGCTGCTTTTGCCGTTCCGCCTGACGCCTTCAAGCACCCTGGAAACTTCACTGTTCAAGTGACGGCATCGATAACGGAACTGGTAGACAATACTCTTTTCACTATCATGAAAAAACAGGGGGCGGACGACGACGGTTTTACCTTTGCGATGGATTACAGGGACGATCCGCGGATTTCACCCCGTGTGTATACCATCGTCAACAACGTGGTCATGAACACCAATTCCAATAGCAGTGGCATTGGCGGTAAGAGCGGACCGAAACCCAATACTCCCTATACGTTCACCGTGAGTGTACGAGATGGCTTTGCATCGTTCTACATTGACGGAATTCCCTATAAAAAATGCTACATGGAATTCACACCCAACGACGAACCCATGTGGATCGGACGCAACCTTGACGAGGAGAAGAAACCCATGGATGTCGTCATCAGCGACGTCAAGGTCTACGGTCCCGATTACGTGTATGTCTCCGATAAGGAAAAGGAAGAGGAGAACCCGCGCGGTGTCGTCGCAGGCAAAGGCTGGGCACTCGACGTGCCGAAGATTGAGAATCCCGAGTGGCCGAAGGTAATGATCTACGGCGACTCCATTTCCATGGGATACCGGAATTACCTAATCCCGGCCTTGTTGGAAAAGAATGTCTACGTGTTCCATTGCGTCCATTTCATCAATGGAGGAGTCCCCAAGCAGGCCATGGAGGAGATGGCGGGGCGTTACCAGTTCGATGCGATTGTCTTCAACAACGGCCTTCATTCCCTCCAATGGCCTCCGGTGACGGTTTCCACTGGCAGGGATCTGCCTATGAGATCATCAGCAATGAGATCCGGAAGAAGGTGATGCCGGTGGTAGGGAAAGAATAGACGGCCGGCGAGTCACGACTGCGAGGGATTTGTCCGGGGCATTCGGGTCATCTGGCCCTATGCCCTGATGTGTGCAAGGTGGCGCCTCACGCCAGATCCCCACTCGTCTCAGATGCCGTTCCCTTCTGGCCACCGTGGGCAAAATCATCGAAGTTGATCCCGGGAAAAGACTTTCGTGCCTCCTCCGGGGAAATACCGTGAGTCTCATCGAGATCGATTGTCCGTAAGCGTCCGACCCAGACCATCTGGCGCTCGGCGTGATTCGCGCGACGGTGTGGCATGCCCCGCAACCGCACTCCCCGACAGTGGCGCGAGATCCTCGACGCCTTCGACCGCAGCGACCTGAGCCAGGCCGAGTTTTGCCGCCGACGCGGCCTCGCCCTCGCCAC